>DATGCJ010000060.1:0-60900 GCA_035312025.1 Halanaerobiales bacterium
CTTTTTACTCCAAAACAAAAGCCAGCCTCATCCGCAGTTATTATCTCCAGCACCTTCACCTCCTTCCAGAACAACAAAACAAGACCTGTACAACAACCTCCAAAACAACTTTGTTTTTTCAAATAAGCGTTATGTTACTTGCTCATAGATATTTATAAAATAACATATTTTTTTCAAAAAGGCAAATAATTATTCAATTGAATCAAGTTCTTCTTTGATTTTTTTCATGATTATTTCGCCCACTTCTGACTTTTCTTCCCGTGAAAGTTTTTTATCATAATATTGATCTAAAGAAAATGGTTCCCCCACCGATACTTTTAAGGAAGAATCATCATCTGAATGTTTAATTCCGACCGGAAGAATAGGACTTTCACTCATTAGTGCAATTAAAGTAACACCTGGTTTAGCATCACCTAATTTATCACCTTTTATCCGGGTGCCTTCTGGGAACATACAAAGTACCTTCCCGTTTTTTAATATCTCTAAAGAACGGCGGATTGCTTTTTTATCCGGAGTTCCTCTTTTAACAGGGAAACTCCCGATTTGATGTAAGATAAAGCCGAACCATTTTTTATCAAAAAGCTCCTGTTTGGCCATAAAATGTAGTTGTCTATTTACAGCACATCCTACTATGGGAGGATCTAAATAACTTACATGGTTTGATACTACTATTAAAGGTCCTTCTTTTGGGACATTATTTCTTCCTTTCACCCGCCAGTGGTGTACTATTTTAAAATATAGGTTAAGTAATACATAACTAACCCAATAGATTACTTTTCCCATCCTCACTACTCCCCTCTTATAATACGTAATATTTTTTTTAAAACCTGCTCTTTATTTAGATCTGTTGTATCTATTACAACCGCATCCTCAGCCTTTTTAAGCGGAGAATACTTTCGGTTAGAATCTATTCTATCCCGTCTTATTATCTCTTGTTGGACTTCCTCAAAAGACTTATCTTCACCTCTATTAACCACGTCTTTATACCTTCGTTTGGCCCTTTCCTTGACAGTAGCTGTTATATAAAACTTATAATCAGCCTGAGGTAATACTCTGGTTCCAATATCTCTCCCGTCCATTACTATATCCTTGGTTTGGGCAATCATTCTTTGTTTTTTAACAAGTTCATCCCGGACAGCTTTTATCTTAGCTACGGCTGAAACATTATTATCTACTTTTTCTGTCCTAATTTCATTTGTAATATCTTGGTCATCCATGTATATTTTAAAATTATTATTTTTGTATTCAATATCAATACTTAGATCTTTTACCAGTCTTTTTAACTTCTCTTTATTATTAACATCCACACCATCCTCTAAGGCCGCTAAAGTCACAGCCCTATACATGGCACCACTATCTAAATATGTAAAGTTTAACTTTTCGGCCAGCTTTTTAGCTACAGTACTCTTCCCTGCCCCGGCTGGACCATCAATAGCCACTGAAGTTGTCAATTTACCACCTCATTTATTTTAATATAATATTTTAGCTAATTTGTCAAAAAATCCCGGAAAAGAATTCTTAATACAAGAGGTATCCATCAACCCAATTTCATACTATGTTATTAACCTTAAGACTGTAAATATCATGGCCATCCTATGGTCCATTTTAGGGTCTAAAACACCACTTTCCTCTATCTTTTGTGGTCCTCTTATTTCAAAATCATCTTTGCAAGTTTTCATATTTAAATTTAAAATATCAAAAGCACTCATTAAAACAAACAACCTATCACTTTCTTTTATTCTTAATACCTCAATTAAACTTACTGTTATCTTCCGGCTGCTTTAAGCGCTGCAACAACAATTAAAGGTATTTCATCAATCATAGTTGGTATTAAATCTTAGTTTACATTTAACCCTGCTAAATCACCGTGCTTAATAACTATATCAACTATTAATACCTATTTACCTACTTTTTATTAATTACCGGTTCTCTTTGTTTTCTTTTTAATATTTTTCACTAACTTTTTGAAATTACTTAAGTTCAGGGATTGATAACCATCACTTAAAGCCAGATGGGGTTCAGGATGAATTTCAACCATTACTCCCTGGGCTCCCAGAGTTAAAGCAGCAGCTGCGGCTGGCTGAATTAAATCCCACCTACCGGTTCCATGGCTGGGATCTACTATAATCGGGTAATCGCTTAATTTTTTTAAGATAGGGACTGCCATCAGATCAAGTGTAAATCTTGTCTTCTCGACAAAGGTCCTTATCCCCCTCTCACAGAGGATTATATTCTTATTCCCCTGCCTATAGATGTATTCAGCTGCCATTACGAACTCTTCGTAGGTAGCACTCATGCCTCTTTTTAAAAGAACTGGTTTATCTGTTTTCCCGATTTCTTTAAGTAAACTGTAGTTATACATGTTTCTAGATCCGATTTGTAAGATATCTGAATACTCACTTACTACCGGTATTTTATCTGTATCCATTACCTCTGTAACTATCTTAAAACCGTGTTTTTGGGCCTCGTCTTTTAGTAGCTGTAGTCCTTTCTCTTCTAATCCCTGGAATTGATAGGGGGAAGTGCGGGGTTTAAAGGCCCCTCCCCTTATATATTCAATATTTAAATCAGAAAGGATTTGACCTATTTCTTCCATCTGAACTTTATTTTCTACCGAACAGGGACCCGCGATAATTTCAAAGTCGGCCTGTTGAAAGGCTTTTTTACCTTCAATTTCAATAAATCGGGTTTCGTCTAGAAACTGATGTGCTTCATCTTCCTCTAATATATTATCAGGTTTATAGGTTGTCCTTATTATATTTACAAACTTTTTACTAATATCAGAAATTATTATTATGGCAATAAGGTCATCTCTTTTTCTTTTTAAATAATTAATATCTTCATCCTTCAGAAAATCCACGAAATTTATATAATTTTCATTTTTCCCTTCATATATTATAATCATAGGTTTGGCTCCTCTGCCATATAATTAAGATCTTTTCTTAAATTTTTAGCCTTTTTCAGATAAATATGACGAATATTCTCTTTGTCTTTATCATCATTTATAAAAATCATAACTCTTATACATTTTTCAAGTGAACCTTCAACATACATCTCCTGTAGACACATAATAGAGGTTCTTTGAAACCCCAACTTCCTTACCCCCCTGGCCGGGATAAATAGAGTCCAGATCTTCGGTTGTGGAAAAGATAAAACTTATTATATCTTCTTTTTGTAGATTATTTACTTTAACTATTTTCTTTATTAAATCCTTAACTGCGTTTAAGATCTCATCTTCTTGATTGTTTTCTACTGTAATTGCACCTCTTATAGTATACACGTCTAATCCCCCTCTTTCAATAAAAATACACCCTCAAACAGGGTGTATGTTAGGATTACTTATCTAATTGCTTTAGAGCATGCTTAGCTGCTTCTTGTTCAGCTTCTTTCTTGCTTTTACCCTTTCCAAAACCGAGTTCTCTCTCTTCAAAATTTACAACGACATAAAATTCTTTATTATGGTCAGGCCCTTTTTCTTTGACAACTTCATATTCGGGTCTATTATTACTATTTTTTTGGATTACTTCCTGCAACATCGTTTTATAGTCCTGAATATAGTTACCGTTATCTACTTCATATATAAATGATTTAAAATTGCTAATGATAAATTCAAAGGCAAAATCAAAACCTTTATCCAGATAAATAGCTCCTAAAATGGCTTCCATGGTATCTGCTAAAATTGAATCCCGGTTTCTACCCCCGGATAATTCTTCCCCTTTACCAAGCAGTAAAAACTTGCCTAAATTCAATTCTGAAGCTTTTTCAGCTAAAACCGGAGCGCTAACTATAACCGACCTTATCTTGGCCAGTTTTCCTTCTTTATAATCATCATATTTATTAAAAATATAAGTACTGATCGATAAACTTAAAACTGAGTCTCCCAAAAACTCTAATCTTTCATTATCCTTGATCTTTAGTTCGGCATTCTCATTCGCAAATGACTTATGGGTTAAAGCCCTGCGAAGTAATTTCTTATTACTGAATTTAATATTTAATTTAGACTCTAATTCTACCAGCTTGTCAACTGAATAATATTCTGTCATCTAAGTTTCACCACACCTGTCATCATTATTTCTTTTCAAAAAGGGGTATAATACATATCCATTATTATACCCCTTTTAATTTTATATTTAAAGTTTAAAGATTTCCCTCTATATAATCAACTGCATCAGATACAGTTGCGATCTCTTCCGCGTCTTCATCAGGAATTTCAATATCAAATTCCTCTTCCAATGCCATAATTAATTCTACAACATCTAATGAATCAGCACCAAGATCATCAATAAATGAGGCATCTTCAGTGATTTCATCTTCAGAAATTGCAAGCTCTTCAGATACTACCTTCACTATTCTATCAAATACATCTGCCATCATTTTTCACCCCCTTTCACATTAACATTCCTCCATCGATATTTATAGTTTGTCCATTTACGTAATTAGCTAATGGAGAAACCAAAAACATTATTACATTTGCAACATCTTCTACTTCACCAAATCTATCTAAGGGAATATTTTTTAACATATCTTCTTTTACTTTAGCAGGAAGTTCTTCTGTCATATCAGTGTTAATATAACCGGGGGCGACTGCATTTACATTAATACCCCTTTTTGACACTTCTCTGGCCACTGACTTAGTAAAACCGACTATCCCCGCTTTAGAAGCTGAATAGTTAGCCTGTCCGGCATTACCCATTAATCCAACTACAGAACTTAAATTCACTATTTTACCATGGTGTTGTTTCATCATGTAACGGATTGCCTGTTTTGTACAGTTGAAAGTACCCTGTAAATTAACATTAATAACATCATTAAAATCTTTTTCCTTCATTCTTAAAAGGAGTCCGTCTTTTGTGATACCGGCATTATTGACTAGAATATCAATTTTATCGAATTCTTTGACAGTTGCTTTAATTAAATTTTTTGCGTCATCCATCTCAGCCACATTACCTTGAATTACTAAAGCTTGTCTGCCTAAATCTCTGATCTTTTGGGCTGTCTCTTCTGCGCTTTCTTTATCATTATTATAGTTTACAACAACATCTGCCCCTTCTTCAGCCAGTTTGATAGCAGTAGCTGCCCCAATACCGCGGGAACTACCGGTTACAACAGCAACCTGGTCTTTGAGTAACAAGCTATCATCTCCTCATTATTCGACATATAGAGAACTAACATAAAAATTCAAGTTGTCTAGATAAAGTCCTGTAAACTTTTCAATTAATTCATTTAGTTTTACCTGCAGGGAATTTATGTATTCAACTATCTCTACACCATATTTTAATATAATTTCGATGTTAACACAAATCTCATTATCTTCTTTTTCAATATGGATTGAATTTACTTCTATTATAATCTTTTCTTTGGAAAGTTCAAAAGAAATCAAATCCCGAATCACATGGTTATATATTACAAGGTTACCAAAATAAGAAAATTTCGGTCTCACAATTGTCTTTTCTTTTTTTATAGATCCCTTACCTTTGCCAAAAAACAGTTCAAGGGAATGAATAAAATAGCCGGGGAATCTTGATTTTACTTCAATCTTGGGAACCGGTATCACATGCTTACCTTCATTTTTTCTGGTATCAATTGCTTTTTTAATTTCATCTTCTTTTGCAATATCATTAATTTTAATAATTTCATCTATTCCATCTAATTTCAAATTGGCAACAATTCTTTCTATCATCCGCATTGAAGTACCTAAGATTAATATTTTATTTTCATCTACATCCTTTAGGGCTTCTTTTATTTCATTTAGATGATCTTCCTCCAGTAGGATGGCAGTCCGAATCGCCTGGATCTTTCTTTTATCCCTTTTAGCTGATTTACCTGCTAATACTCGTCCTTTATAGATTAGAAGGCCGTCATCCAGTATTAGAGGGATATCATATTTATCGGCAACAAAAGCCGCTCTATGGCTTTTTCCTGAGCCGCTGACACCTACCAGTGCATATACATACAATATCTACACCCCTTAAAAAATATTCTTAAATTTACTATAAATGAAATTTATTAAAATTTCAAGTGATTCATTTAAAAAGATAATAACTTATTGTGGTTATTCTTCTCAATTTTTAGTATTTTTCCAGATTAAGTATTTATAATTAATAACCAAATTTTTCTTATTATTTTACTAATAAAAATTAATTTTTACATTATAGGTTGTTCAAAATAAAATAAGCCCCCTAAATAAGTTTAAAAACATTACTTAGGGGGCTATTTTAAATAAATATTTAGTCATTATCTTTTTTATATGGTATTCTTTCATAAGGTTCGAACTTACTTTTTGCTTCCTTAGTTAACCCGTCATATACACTTAGATTTCTATCTTCTAGATGGTCAAAGATCATAGGTGATTTAACCCCATAAGAAACATGTTTTATGGGATCACTGTCTAAACGGGCGGAGACAATTTCTTCTGTTCCCCGAGCTAAGGCTATTTTTTCAGCAATAGGACTAATAATCATGCTGTGACCGAAATAATAATTTTCTTCTGCATCTGCTCCAACTGAATTAACACCGATCATGTAGATATGATTATCATAAGCACGAGCTTTATTGGTCATTTCCCAAATATCATAACTTCTCAGTAAGGCAGAAGGCCTAACAATAACTTCAGCCCCTTTGATAGCTAAGATTCTGCTTAATTCGGGGAAGTCTCCCTCATAACAAATTGTAATTCCAATATTGGCCAGGTCAGTTTCAAAAACCTCTACTTTGTTACCTGGTGTTGTCCAGCCTCCCCCCTGTAATCTTTCGGAGGGGAAAAGGTGTGTTTTGGAATATTTTCCAATTATATTACCATCAGGACCAATCAAGACCGCACTATTATAAACAACTCCCCGCTTTTCACCTCGTTCATAGGTAGGTAAAACAACAAATACACTATTTTTTTTGGCTGCTTTTGCGATTGGACCTGTTAATTTTCCGGGTACATAATCAATTTTATCCCACAGTTCTTCTGGACTACAGCCAGGAGCAAATCCGGTTGTTATCGACTCGGGAAAAACAATTAGTTCAGCATTATGCTCATCAACTGCCTTATTTAACCAGGTTATTATCTTATTTATATTATATTCAATATTATCAGGTTTAACACTAATCTGAACCCCTGCAACAACAAAATCTTTCAAGCTAACACCCCCTAGCCTAAATATTTTTTGATTATCTCTTCAGTGTGTTCTCCTAACTTAGGAGCCCTTTCACGTTCAGTCTCATCTTGAGTATCTGATAGTTTAATTGGATTACCAGCAATTGTAAATCTGCCATCGTCAGGGTCTACAACATCAACCAACATATTACGGGCTTCAACCTGAGGATGATTAAATAGGTCTTCTACATCATTGATAGGTCCAGCAGGAACTCCGTGATTATCAAGTAGTTCAATTACATCATCAGCCTTTTTATCTATTACAAAATCATTAATTATTTCTACTAACTCTTCCCTATTTTCAGTCCGTTTATCGTTTGTTTTAAAACGAGGATCGTCAATAAGATCTTCTCTACCAATTGCCTCGCAAAATTTAGCCCATATATTATCATTACCAACAGCAATAATAAACCATTCATCCTTTGCTTTAAATGCCTGAAATGGTGTAATTGAAGGATGGCGGTTACCTAACGGTCCCGGGGCCTCCCCTGAAGCTGTATAACGGGCAATAGCATTTTCTAAAATCGCAATCTGACTATCTAACATCGCAATATCCACTTTTTTACCTTTGCCAGTTTTTTTTCTTTCATGTACAGCTGCCAGTATTCCTACTGTGGCAAAAAGAGCTGCTACAATATCACCGATAGAGGCTCCTACCCTTACCGGGGGACGATCTGGTTCTCCCGTTATACTCATGATTCCACCAGCAGCCTGGACTATCATATCATAAGCTGCTTTATCTGAATAAGGACCACTGTGTCCAAAGCCTGAAATTGCAGCATATATTAATTTTTCATTGTATTCTTTTAAGGTATTATAATCTAAGTTTAACTTTTCCATTGTTGTAGGTCTAAAGTTTTCAACTAATATATCTACTTTTTTGACTAATCCTAAGAATGTATTCCTGTCTTCTTCATCTTTTAAATTAAGGGTAATACTTTTCTTACCCCAATTTAGACTAATGAAATAAGCACTTCGGCCTTCAATAAAGGGTCCAAAATGTCTTGAATCATCGCCTGTTTCCGGTCTTTCAACTTTAATTATTTCAGCCCCTAAATCCTTTAAGAGCATAGTACAAAAGGGACCTGCAAGTACTCTAGATAAATCTAGGACAACTAAGTCTTCTAAAGGTTTTTTATTATTAATGATAATCACCCTCCTATTTATTTTCTTTTTTAATGAACATATTTTATATAATAATTAATACAGGTCTGGTCTAACGATAGATAATAAAAAGTCTATATATTTTCAATATAACCAATTTGATCAAATTAATCAATTTTTGCTTAGTATTATAAATCAATATTACTCTATCTATAGAAAATAAGCAAAGACCTCCTCTTTATTTTTTTGTTATCTATCAGAGACCTTTAACTTATTTCCTTTATTTTTTAAAACTAAAGTATCCAATATTATCTTTGATTATTTATTTTAACTATTTTACTTCTCTTTCTCAATATAATCATAAATTCTTTCCGGAATAACCGGCATTTCTTTGATATGGATCCCAATTGCATCCTGAACAGCATTACCTACTGCTGAAGGAATAGAAAGCATGGGATGTTCTGCTACACCACGAGCTCCATAGGGTCCGTCTTCTTGAGCATTTTCTATTATAATTGGTTTTAATTCCGGTATATCAGCAATTGAAGGTACTTTATAATCAGTAAAAGTATTTGTCAAGAGTCTACCGTCATCACTAAATTGATATCCTTCCATCACAGCGGAACCATAGCCTTGAATTACTCCACCTTCAATTTGGCCAATTACATTCTGCTTATTTATAGTTTTACCTACATCGAAAGCAGAAGCGATCTTAATTACTTCCAGTTCACCTGTTTCTTCATCAACAATTACTTCTACACCATGGGCTCCATAAGTCCAGTCAAGGGCAGGTAATCCCTGGCCTGTTTCTGGATCAATGTTAGTTAAGCCTTGAGCAATATAGTTACCTCTTGCAACTAAAGGCCCACCGATTGCATTACCATTTGGATAAGAATAACCCATTGCTAAATCTTTAAAGCTAATATACTTATCTTTATGATGTCTGATTTTTACCTTTTCATCTTCTATAATTAAGTCTTCTACAGAACATCTTAAGGGCTCAGAAGCAACTTCTTTTAACTGTTGAGCCATATCCTGACATGCTTTGATGGTAGCATTACCGGACATAAATAGACCCTTAGAGGCAACAGTTTGCCAATCATAAGGTTGAGTTTCTGTATTTTGTTCCCAGACTACATTTACTTTATCAATTGGTATATCAAGCTGATCTGATACAATCTGTGCCAAAGCAGTATAAGTACCTTGACCGTAATCAGTTAAAGAAACAGTTAAGTTAAGAGTACCATTTTCATTAAACTTAAGAAAGGCTGCAGTCCCTGTATCGGTAGGCATTGCAGGTGCCTTGTGTAATAAAGCAAGTCCTTTACCTCTTTTTTTGCCGTCCGGCAGATCATCAGAACTTCTATTTTCATAATCTATTTCTTCTGCAACAGCTTCCAGACATTCTAGCACTTTACCATGTGATTCACCAATATGTTCACCAGTAATTGTGACTGAACCTCTCTTTAAGCCATTTTTCATTCTAATATCATAAGGGCTCATTCCTATTTCTTCAGCTACAAGGTCCATCTGTCTTTCAACTGCCCAGAGAATCTCTAAGTGGCCAAAACCTCTATAAGCAGTACCAAAAATCTTATTGGTATAGACTGTTTTTGAATCTAGTTTTACATTATCAACTTCATAAGGACCAGCACCAGCAGTTGCTGCTGCTCTAGTAACATTAACACCATAATCAGCGTTAGCACCACTATCCCATAAATATTCAGATTCAAAAGCAACAATTTTTCCTTCTTTTGTTACTCCTGTTTTCAATTTGGAATATAAACCTTGTCTAACTGGAACAGAATTAAACTCTTCCATTCTGGACATTACAATCTTAACAGGTCTTCCCTGAGAAGCCCTTGATAGACAGGTTACTAAAGGTTCAAAATGGATACCTGCTTTTCCACCGAAACCTCCCCCAACATATGGGATTTGTACTTCGATATCTTCATGGTTTAAATGAAGTCCATTTGCTAATAAATTTCTAACTGCAAAAGGAGATTGAGCAGATGTCCAAATTTTAACTTTCTTACCAGGCATCCACTTCGCTATTGAAGTATGGGTTTCCAAGGCAGTATGATCAACCATTGGTAATTCAAATTCATTTTCTATGATATAATCTGCTTCTTCGAAACCTTTCTCAATATCACCTTTTCTGATCTTAGTATGGTGTGCAATATTGGTTCCCGGTTTTGGAAAAAAGACAGGCGCACTTTCTAATTCTCCTAAATTTTCATGAACTAATGGCGCGTCTTCTTTAACAGCTTCTTTGACATCTAATGCTGCCTCTAATTTTTCATATTCAATATCTATAAGTTCAATAGCTTTTTCTGCAATTTCTTCTGTTTCAGCTGCAACTGCAACAACTGGTTCACCTTGATACCTCACCTTGTCGACAGCTAATATGTCTTTATCTACCAGGTAAAGCCCTACTTTATAGGGAAGGTCTTTCCCGGTCAGTACTGTCCAGACTCCTGGTAATTTTTCTGCTTCTGAGGAATCTATATTAACTATTTTAGCATGGGCATGAGGGCTTAACTTCATTTTGGCATGCAGCATACCCTGTAATTCCATGTCATGAACAAAGGTTGCACTACCCGTAACTTTTTCTAATGCTTTAATTCTATTTACACTTTTACCAATCATCTCTTCACTCACTATTAGTTGCCCCCCTTCTTCTCAGCTGCACGTTTTACCGCATTTCTAATAGAGTAATATCCTGTACAGCGACAAATATTACCTGATAAAGCAATATCAATATCTTCATCAGAAGGATTAGGATTTCTATCTAATAATGCCTTTGTAGACATAACCATACCTGGTGTACAAAAACCACATTGAATAGCATTCTCTTCAATAAAAGCTTTTTGTATATCGCTGATCTCTTCACCGATCGACTGTCCTTCAATAGTTTCTATTTCAGAACCATCCGCTTCTACAGATAAAATTAAACAACTTGTTACAGCCTTACCATCCATGATAACAGTACAGGCGCCACATTCTCCTTCTCCACAACCTTCTTTTGCACCAGTAAAATTTAATTTTTTTCTTAGGGTATCAAGAAGAATTTCATTTTCCTGTACTTCTAATTCAAAAATTCTTCCATTTACTGTTAGATTAATGGTTTTCATTATTTATCACCTGCTTCCCATAAACTGGAAAGAATTCTTTTTGTATAAACTTCAGATAGCTTTTTTCTATATTTTTTTGTACTTCTTACATCGTCAATCGGATTAATGTTATCTAAAATTCTGTTAACAATTTTCCCCTGCTTTTCTTCAAAAGAGCCATCTGCAAATAAAAGATCACTAACATCTACATAAACTGGGGTTGGAGCTACTGCGCCTAAAGCAAATGCAAGATATTCTTCTGCTTTAGATAGATACCCTGCTACCCCTATTCCACTTAAATCAGGACCTTTAGTTCTTCTTTTTTTGAGATAAGCTCCCTTGCCATCTTCAGCATGTTTTTGTACTATTAAGCCTTTGACTACTTCTTTATCTTTTAATACATTGCTTTTTACTCCTGTCGCAAACTCATCTAAAGGAACCTCTCTACTTCCCTCTTTACTTTCAATTAAAACGGTAGTCTTTAGTACTAATAAGCTGGGAAACATATCTGCACCCGGGGAAGTAGTACATAAGTTGCCAACAACTGTTGCTCTATTACGAACCTGGTGAGCTGCAACTTCTAAAGCTGCATCTGCTAATATTTTATAATCATTATTAACCAGTTCACTGTCGATTATTTCATTACAAGTTACAGTTCCACCTATAAATAAACCAGCATCTCTTTCTTCTATTTTACCAAAATCTTTAATACCTTTAACATCAATAATATAATCAGGTTTTCTTGTCTTATGTTTCATATCAACAAAAAGGTCTGTTCCACCCGCTAACAAGGCGGATTCGCCCTCATTATTATCTAAAATTTCAAATAATTCTTCTAATTTTGTTGGTTTAAAATAATCAAATTTATTTAACATTAATATTTTTCACCTCCAACGAATTCCAAAACTACTTGGTAATTCTGGTACCAGCATTACCATGAACGGCTTCTAACACTTTTTCTATAGAAGTTATTATAGCCATTTCTCCGCCGCTTTCTACAAAATCACAAGCAGCCTGTACTTTTGGTTTCATACTTCCTTCACCAAAATGACCTTTTTCAATATGTTCTTCCATTTCATTAACTTTAATTTCTCCGATTGCTTCTTCGTCTTTTTTACCATAATTAATATATGCATTTGAAACATCAGTTAAAACTAAGAAAATATCCGAATCTATTTCTTCAGCTAAAAGACAGCCTGCTCTATCTTTATCAATTACTGCCTCTACACCATGTATCTTATTATCTTTATTAACAACTGGAATTCCTCCCCCACCTGATGCAATAACAATCTCTCCATTTCTTACAAGATCATTAATTATGGGAGCTTCAATAATTTTCTCAGGGATGGGTGAAGGTACAACTTTTCTCCAGCCTCTGCCACTGTCTTCAATCCAATCTTCTCCCTTTTCTTTTACCATCTTATCAGCATGTTCTTTGTCATAAAAAGGTCCAACAGGTTTGGTCGGGTTATCAAAAGCACTATCTTCTTTATTAACTAAAACTTGAGTTACTACAGTTGCTACATTTCTATCTAAACCTAATTCAGCAAAAACATTATGCAAACTATTTTGAAGCATATAACCGATAAATCCTTGAGTCTGAGAGCCACAAACATCAAGAGGCATAGCTGGAACAGAATCTTTTGCCTTATCCTGTTGAATTAAAATATTTCCCACTTGAGGACCATTACCATGTGTTATTACTACTTCATGACCATCATTAACTAGTTGACCGATCTGTTTACTGGTAGATAAAACATTTTCAAACTGTTCTTTTGCAGTTCCATCCTGACCTGGTTGTAATATTGCATTCCCACCTAATGCGATAGTTAATTTCATTTATATTCCTCCATTTATTGTATTTATTTAAAAGTAAAGAAAGGAACCCTGTGGTAAGCAGGATTCCATCTTATTACTTATATTTACTCTTCTTCTACAAAAGCAACTGCGCGTCCAATACTAGATTCTAAATCTACACCTTTCCATGGGAAGAATCCTATTTTACATCTCTTATTAAGAATTTTATCAATTTCTCCCCCAATGTTTTCAGCGTGGATAATTCCTTCTGGGAATAACTTAGTGTGCATTAGCTGTCTGCTTTCTGGATGAGAGAATACTTCATCTAATGGTGCACCAAGGTGTTCTTCGGCTTCTTTTGCCAGATCAGGTCTTAGCTTTTTACAAACTGTATTCATCGGGTGATCAGCAGAACCACAGTCAACACCGATCCATTTCAACTTTTTCTCCATTGCCCAATGAGCAAATTCCATGTTTGGACCAGGGTGTTTCATAAAGTATCTTTCTTCATCTGCCTCAGGTTGATCCCAACCATATTTATGGTAACCAGTATTGATTATTAAGACATCGCCTTCTTTTACTTCTACTCTTTCTTCAATCATTTCTGATGTATATATATCATAGTCTTCTACTGCATCGCTTAGATCTACTATTACTCCCTCACCAAATAGATCTTCTAATGGAATGCTGGCCATATCTCTTCCAGCAGTCCAGAAGTGTCTTTCACCATCTAAATGAGTACCAATATGGTTACTAGTTTTAATAATTTGTCCGTTTACTCTTTCAGTTGAAAGACGCTTGAAGTATTTTAGTTCTAAAGGTTCATATGTTGGCCATGGGGGTGTAGAAACACCTATTTTTTGAGTTAAGTCATATAATTTCATTAATAATCTCTCCTTTTATTTAATATATTTTTGGGCAAAAGCCCTTATTGCCTTTTTGAAACACTCTTCAGGTGGGTCTACTAAACCTGCTCCGATTTGTCCAATTCCTGGTTCTTTATGAGCAATACCGGTATTAATTGCCGGTAAGATTCCGGTTTCAATTATCTTACGGAGGTCGATACCGGTCGGAGTTCCTCTAAAGTTAAGAGGTGGTATAGTAAAGTTCTCATTTTCAGTAACTGTTATTTCATACATATCTCTTGTAAATTTAATAGAATCAGAAACAGTACCTCCTACAAATCCTACTATGGCTGGGGCAGCTGCCATTGCAAAACCACCTACAGCAGCAGTTTCAGAAATTGTAGAATCTCCTAAGTCCCGGCAGGCATCTTCTTCAGTATAACCTGGGAAATAAAGTCCATCAACTTTTTGGGCTTCACCGACAAACCAATCATCACCTAAGCCGCTTACTCTGATACCAAAGTGTACACCATTTCTAGCCATTGCTGTTAGGACTGTACTATATTCTATTCCATGTGCAGCATCCATAGTCGCTTTGGAGGCAGGCATTGATAAGTTTAAATAGAAATGTTCATTTCCAGACATAAATTCTATAATTTCTTTTATTGTTTCGTTATCATAATCAGTTTGTAAGAGGTAGGGTGTAATTTCTCTTATAAACAAGGAGGTGCCTGCTTTATTTCTATTATGAACTTCATCACCCATGTGAAGGGCTTGAGAAGTTATATTTTTTAAGTTTATACCATCTTCAGTTTTGCGCAAAGCCTCTCCTATGGCTGGACCTAACACTTTTTCCATCCATTTTAATTTTTCGATAACTTCCGGTCCATTGGCACCAAATCTTAATACTTTTCCTAATCCTTCATTAAGTGTTGTATAGGCTGTGTTACCATAAGTCTTATTTTCAACTACCCAAACAGGCATGGAGGGTGAAACAATACCTGTCATAGGGCCTACAGCATTATGGTGGTGAGCAGGATCAAAAGTAACTTCACCAGCATCTAACATCGCCCGGGCAGATTCTTCATCTTCAGCCCAACCTTCATAAATACAGGCACCAATTGCTGCACCCTGCATTGGTCCAGACATATCTTCCCATTTTTCAGGAGGGGCAGCATGTAAAATCATTTTACCTTCAAAATTTGGTAAAACATCTTTAGCAGTTTGAACATCAACCACTACAGGTTCACTTTTTTGCATCCGTTCAACAGCTTCTTCATTCGCTTTTTCAATTTTATCACTTATTTTTTCTATATCATCTAACAATGCAGCCATTTCTTTATCTCCACCCGCGGGTGGCTTCCAATCAACCTGGACTGCATCATAACCTTCATCTTTTAAATTCTCAGAAAAAGATTCTAATCCAATATTTATTACTTTCAAATCTTCTTTAAATAAATCTTCTAGTTTCTTACCCATATTATCTCTCCCCCTTATTTAAGATCACTTAATATTTTATTCACTACGCGCACAGCCTGAACATTTGTGGGGAGTACCTTAGCTCCAACCTCACGTAATTTTTCTTCTTGTGCCTGAAGATTTTGAGGATCTTTATCAGTGCCGCATACAGAAGCGATAACTGATAGATAGCCGCCGCGTTCAGTGACTTTTTCTTTAGCTTCTTTAATAACTTTTGCTGCTTCTCCAGCTGGGTCCAGATGTGAACCATAGCCTAATACAATATCTAAAAGAATAACTGCTGTTTCTTTATCATCTGCTTCTTTTATTAGTCTCTCATTTCTTAATGAGGGTTCAATCATAGGATGTGGTTTACCTCTTGTAAATTCATCTTCACCTAAATCAATAACTGTATCTTTTATACTTTTGAGATCTTCCTTTAATCCCAATTCTTCTTTTAATGGAATATTAGAATAAATATCTCCAGATTTCTCAGATAATAGTATAACTGCCTCACTGCATAAAGTTCCACCAGTATATAATCCTCTAAGATATTTTTGTTCTGAAGACATTTTATTAACTTCTTCTTTGGCAATTTCAGCTATTTCTTCTTTTGTTAAACCAGCAGCAGAAACTTTATCTTCACCTTTAACAAAGGCAGCTGCTTTTAAAGCTGCGTCCTCTAGGGTGTCTGCCCAAATAGCATCAGTACCTTCTATAACAGAAGGGTCACCACCTAAAAAGTTAACAATGACCGGTTTAGATAATTTCTTTACTTCATCCATTATTTTTTTACTTACTTCTTCAGCAGGGGGTTTAGATATAAGCACGATTACCTCAGTCTCATCATCTTTATCTAAAGCTTTCATATCTTTTATCATTTCAACACCTTTTACCTTAAACTTAAGGTCGCGTCCACCTGTACCTATAACCTGAGATAATCCAACCCCCTGTCTATCAATTAAACTTGATACAGCTTGAGCGCCAGTACCTGAGGCAGCTACAATACCTACTGGGCCTTTATTTACAACATTAGCAAAAGCTAATGGTGCTCCATTGATTATAGCTGTACCACAGTCTGGTCCCATAAGTAAGAGATCTTTCTTACTAGCTATTTTCTTAAGTTCAATCTCATCTTCAACAGGTACATTATCACTAAACAGCATTACGTGCAGACCTTTTTTCAAAGCCTTCCGTGCTTCACGTGCTGCATATTCACCGGGTACTGAAATTATTACTAAGTTTGCATCCGGTTGAACATCTAATGCACCATCTAAAGAACCAGGCTTGTACTCTTTTTCTTTATCTGAAGAATCTTTTTGTTCTGCTAACATTTCATTAGTTTTTTCAATTGCTTTGTTTAATACTTCTTCTTCACCATCTATCACAATTACCAAATCATTTGGCTTTGCAGATTCGGCTTCAGGTACTAAAAGTCCAGCGGACTCTAAAATACCTTTATTAGCTTCAGTACCCATTACTATTGTTGCTTCCTTAACTCCATTGATAGCCTTAACATCTTTGGAAATTGACATTAAGGTAACAGAATCAAAGTAGGTACCTTCTTTAATTAAAGCTTTTTTTGCCATCCTTAACAACTCCTTTATGATTTATCATTTTTTATAACTCACTAGTTCAATGTAAAAATCATCTCTTATTTAAATTACTAAATCATATGCCTAAATAGTTATACCTAATAAAATATCGAATAAAGATTTTTTGGTACTAATCAATAACTTCTTGCAATATATTTAGAATTCCTTTGTAATATTTTACAAATATTTAATATTTCTTTTGTATGAAATCTTAAGCAAATATTGACATCATCACACCAGCTGCCACAGCAGATCCGATCACTCCAGCCACATTAGGACCCATGGCATGCATCAGTAAATAGTTGGAAGTATCTGCTTTTTGACCTTCTTTTTGTACAACCCGAGCTGCCATTGGTACAGCCGATACTCCAGCCGCCCCAATCATGGGATTGATCTTATCGGAAGAAAAATTATTCATAAGTTTACCCAGTAAAACTCCTGTCATGGTACCGAAAGCAAATGCTAAAACACCTAAAATTATAATTTGTATAGTGTCTAACTTTAAAAATTTATCGGCAGAGGCACTTGCCCCGACAGCTACTCCTAATAATATCGTTACAATATTTATCAAAGAGTTTTGAGCAGTCTCACTTAAGCGATCTACAACACCACTTTCTTTAAATAAATTACCAAGCATTAACATACCAATTAATGGTGCCGCATCTGGTAATAATAATAGCACCACAATTGTGACTAAAATAGGAAATAATATTTTTTCTGACTTTGAAACCGGTCTCAGCTGCTGCATCTTTATTTTTCTTTCCTTTTTACTGGTCAATGCTCTAATTATTGGTGGCTGAATAACTGGAACTAATGCCATATAAGAATAGGCTGCAATTGCGATTGCCCCTAAATACTCTGGAGCTAACTGTCCTGATAAATAGATAGCAGTCGGTCCATCGGCTCCCCCGATTATGCCAATCGGAGCAGCTTGTTGGCCTGTAAAGCCCAAAAGAATTGCTCCTAAAAATGTTATGAAAATTCCAAACTGAGCGGCTGCCCCTAATAATAAGCTTTTAGGGTTGGCTATTAAAGGTCCGAAATCTGTCATCGCACCGATTCCCATAAAAATCAAAGGGGGGAAAATACCAAGTGCATTTCCGGTATAGAAATATCTAAATAAGCCGGCGGGTTTCCCGTCTGCAGCATGGATCATTAAATTTGTCATCGGTAAATTCACTAAAAGCATACCAAAAGCTATTGGTACCAATAACAAAGGTTCATACTTTTTTACGATACCAAGATATAAAAGGACTAAAGATACTATTATCATAATGATCTGAGGGATATCCAGAGCCATTATACCGGTTTTTTGGAAAAATTCTATAAAAACCTGTACCAATTTTCTTACCTCCTAACATATTGTGACTTATTCTATAACTACTAATACTTCTCCCGCTTCTACTTTTTGGTTCTCATCTACATTTACCTCACTAACCTGGCCAGAAGTAGGGGCATATACTTCGTTTTCCATCTTCATCGCTTCCAGTACTAAAAGTAAGTCTCCTTTTGTTACTTCTTCACCTTGCTTAACCTTTACCTCTAAGACTGTCCCTGTCATAGGGGCTTCTACTGTGCCGGCTCCCCTACTGGAACTAGCAGATTTTCTTGGCTTTTTCTTGGCTTTTGAACTGGTCTCTGCGGTAGATGTTGAAGTTTTAGGTTGTGGTGCATGTTCTCTGTTTTGAGTTTCGGATTGAACTACTGACTGTTGGTCAGTTTCGACTTCTTCTACTTCAACTTCATATAATTCATCATTAACTTTTACTTTAAATTTTTTAGTCATAATAACTCTCCTTTATTATTTGCTGATATTCCGCCGCGGGTGACTCTACCCCAGATCGGCACATCGTCTTTAACTCTTGTAATCTTTTTTATCTTAAATTTTTTCTGCTTACTTGAACTTTCTATACTCATGATGGCCGCCATAATTGCTGCCACTTCTTTTTTATGGTCTATATCAGGTTCTAAATCTGCCACTTTAGGCTCAACTTTTTTTGCATCTTCTTTAAAGTCTATCTTTTCAGAATAAAAGATCTTCTTTAAAATATTTACCACTATCATCAAAAGAAAGAGAATCAAAAATACTATTAACATACCTAAAATAGCTACCTGTAGACCCGAAATTAATTTTTGATTTAAAGTCATTGACTGTACTAAATTGGGGTCTCTTAATAACTCGAGAGGATTCACATTAATGCCTCCTTTTTATCCTATAAAGGAATATTACCGTGTTTTTTATTGGGCTGATTTTCCCTTTTACCTATTACAGATTCTAAGGCCATGATAATCCTTGGTCTTGTATTACGGGGGTCTATTACATCATCTATATAGCCTTCGGCTGCTGCCCGGTAAGGATTTGCAAAGCTTTCTCTGTACTCTTCGATTTTCTCCTGCCTTTTTTCTTCCGGATTTTCGGCCTTTTTTATCTCTTTTCTAAAAATTATATTGGCAGCACCCTGAGGCCCCATAACAGCAATTTCTGCATTTGGCCATGCAAATACATAGTCAGCACCAAGGTGTCTACTACTCATCGCTATATAAGCTCCACCATAGGCTTTTCTTAAAATAACAGTTATCATGGGTACGGTCGCTTCTGAATAAGCATATAATAATTTTGCGCCGTGTCTAATAACTCCACCGTACTCCTGTTCTACTCCCGGTAGATAGCCAGGCACATCTGTGAAGGTAACAATCGGAATATTAAATGAATCACAGAACCTGATAAAACGAGCAGCTTTATCGGAAGAATCTATATCTAGAGTACCTGCTTTAACTCGGGGTTGATTTGCAATCACTCCCACTGAACGTCCATTTAAACGGGCAAAACCCACTACGATATTTTTGGCATAATACTTATGAACTTCAAAGAAATCTTGGTTATCAACGACTTTTTTTATTACATCTCTAATATCATAGGCTTTATTAGGATTAATCGGCACAATATCTTTTAACTTATCTTCCACACGTTCCGGGGAATCGTTAGTTTCAACTACAGGGGCTCCTTCTAAATTGTTATTAGGAATAAATGAAATTAACCTTTTTATCTGTTCAAAACTATGCTCTTCATTATCAGCTAAAAAGTGTGCTACTCCACTTACTTCGTTATGAGTGGAACCTCCCCCTAGTTCTTCAGCACTAACTTCTTCTCCCGTTACTGATTTTACTACCTGTGGGCCTGTAATAAACATTTTAGAGGTGTGGTCAACCATAAAGACAAAGTCTGTAATGGCGGGAGAGTAGACTGCTCCACCTGCACATGGTCCTAAAATTACAGATATCTGTGGGATTACACCAGAAATATCAGTATTCCTTTTAAAGATTTCTCCGTAACCTTTCAGGGCGTTAACACCTTCTTGGATTCTCGCTCCACCCGAATCTAAAAGTGCAATAAATGGTGAACCAGATTTTTGTGCTAAATCCATAATTCTACATATCTTTTTGGCGTGCATCTCTCCTAAAGAACCGCCCATTGTGGTAAAATCCTGAGCAAATAAATATACAGATCTTCCATTGATCGTTCCTTGGCCGGTTATCACACCATCAGCCGGAATCTCTCTTTCGTCCATTCCTAAATCTTGTGAATGATGCTCTACAAACATGCCTATCTCTTGAAAGCTACCTTCATCCAACAATCTGTCGATTCTTTCGCGGGCGGTTAACTTACCTTTGCTATGTTGTTTTTCAATCCTTTTTTCTCCACCGCCTTTAGAAACTTCTCCTCTTTTTTTGTGTAGTTCTTTAATTTTATCTTTCAACTGGGTCCCTCCCTTGATATATCTATAGTTATATTGTATGTTACCAATATAATATTTTCAATAATTAAAAACAGTATACCTTTGTTTATTTTAACAATAATTTCATTTTTTTATTGAAACCTTACATAATTAAGCCAAAATATAATCCTGATAGCATATCTAGACCTGAACTATTACCCATTTCTATTAACTTTTCAGTATATTTTCTATAATATTTTTCCCCATTTTCTATATTTTTGTATATATCAACTAATCTTTTATTATATCTATGATTAATTGCTCCTTTTAAATGAAGTGCACTAACGCGATTAGTTTTATCAAATAGCTCATCTGTTTCCATTTCATTAATCACATTCAATTTATCTTCTGCTAATTTTGCTTCTATGACTGATAAATATCCCACTATAAAGTCATCTCCTGTTGGTGTAAGGCCAATTCCCAACCCCAACAAATTATTGATAGAAATCTTTTTTTCTAAGATATCTTTTAACTTATTATAAAATTCTCGCTGTAAAGTTGATAACTTAAATTCTTGTATGTTATTTATTATATTAGTAAACTTTAAGATTGTATGGTCTAAACTGCCTGAACGGTTGGTATTTTTAATAACCTTCTCAGTCCATTCTATTAAAAGATCCCTATCTACAAATGAACAATCCTTTATTTTGCCACTAAAAATGTTTTTATTATTATAATTAAATATATTTTTATTATAAATTATTTGTTCGTTGTTTATTTTTATTTTTGTTTCTTCTTCTAAGCTATTTTTGATATTGTTGAATATATAATTTGGTAACTTCACGTGGTAAGGAGCTAGGGTTACCTTACTGTCAGTTATTGCATAGCCTTTATTATTTTTTGTTTTTATATTTATAACATTATTAAATTTGCTAATTATATTACCATTTAAGCTATAATTTTCTTTTACTAAATCACCTTCAATAATATAATCAAACATTTTCATTACCTAATATATCAGTAAAGTTTAGCATTTTCAAAGCAATTTCAAGATTTAATTTATCGTCAGGATTATCAAGGCTTAAACCTGTAATTTTTTCTATTCTCTTTAATCTATAATGAACTGTATTATAATGAACATATATTTTTTTGGCTACATTGGTAAGATTTCCATTTTCTTCGAAAAAAGCCTTTAATGTTTTTAAAAGTTCTGTATTATGGGCTTTATCATATTTTAGTAAAGGAATTAAGGAATTTTTTAAAAACCTATTCTTTTCTTCCCTATCAACTTTATACAGTAATTTATAGACTCCTAAATCATCAAAGAAATATACCTGATCTTTTTTATTTAATTTATTGGCTACATTTATGGTCCTTTTAGCTTGGGAATAACTTTCATGTAAATTAATTATTTCTTTTTTATAATTCCCTACTCCTACAGTTACTAAGTCTCTATCCTTTTGATCAAATACATTCAATACTTTTTGAGAAAATTCTTTGATACTCTTTTTCTCTTTGCCAGGATATAAAGCTACTAGATAAGTACCTAAATCTCCAATAATTACCTCTTCATCAATTATTCTATTAGCTGATTCTAAATAACTTTTTTGGATATTTTCGTTTAAAATCCCCTTCTTTTTAAAATGCTTTGAAATTAACTCTTTTAATTCAAATACCACCACTGAAAAACCTTTATCTAACTCCATATCCATATTTTGACCGCGATTTAATATAGTCTTTTTGTTATTAATTTTCCCTTTTAAAATATCATAAAGTAACTCGTTTTTATATTTTAACTCCACATTTGCTATAGAGCGTTTATTTAAAATATCAAGAGCAGCTATTGTACTAGCCCACTTTAATGTTGATATATCTAATTCATTTATACTCTTGCCATATTCCCAGGCAAATAGATAGCCAAAATGACTATTAGGAGTGTTAATAGGAATCTTCATTAGATTAATTTCCTTACCATGCAAAGTAACATCAATTTTCTTACAGTGGTAATTAAAGACCTCTTCTTTAGATTCTTTTTGATCATTAATAGATATGCTGTCAGTGAGATCTTTTTTAGTAACTTCATTGTTAAAATCATCTGGAATAGAATACGAGATAATAGCTCCATTGGAATCGGTAATTAAAACAGGATTTTTTATCATATCAACTAAAACAGTGGATAATCTATCAAGTCCATTTTCATAAAGTACTGTATTGGTAAGTACTTCATGGATATTTAAAGTTTTTTCTAAAAATCTGGTCTGAACATTAAGTATCTCACTTAAAATAGGGTTGATAAATACTGAATAGGAATAATCATAAGGAATTTTAAGTAAAGGAAAGTTATGTAGCTCAGCTTGTTCAATCATAAATGAAGGTATCTCATTAATATACCTACCTGGTTTTATACCTAATCCAGCTAAGTTTTTTTGAGCTAAATTAGGTATTAGATTTTTTAAGGCTTTTTCATCGTCTTTAATTGAATACAGTGTGGTGAATAAAAGTTCTCCTTCTTTAACCCAGTCTAAAATATCAGGAACTTCCATAATGTTGACCTTTGTAATATGACGTTCTAAACCATCTTTACCCGCTAAAATTTCAACTTCTTTCATCTTTTCTAGCTTTAAAGCATCTGCCATAGTTATTCCAATTAACTCTTTCATCAATTTCACCATCCTGAGAAAAGTTTATTTGTAAATAATACATCTAGAATTATAACACAGATAAACTCAATATGGAAGAACTCACAACAATTTTTCCTTAAGCATTTTATTGTTTGTAAATATTCAATAAAAAAAGGCAACCCATAAGGTTGCCTTTATTGATAATTATTATAAGTTTATTATTAACTTAATTATTATATCTCTATGATATTTAACTTGTTTTTACATTTGGGCAAATTCTTCTTCTCCATCGGGAAGAATTAGATTCAAGACAACACCGACAAGTGCTGCCAGAGCTAAACTAGAAAATTCTATTCTTCCGAGCTGGAGAGTTGCTCCACCAAGACCAAGTACAATAACTGTTGCAACGATAACTAGGTTTCTTGAAATCTTAAGATCAGTTTGACTTTCTACTAAAGTCCTAATACCAATAGTAGCAATCATACCGTATAAGAGGAATGAAATACCACCAATAACTGGATTAGGGATGGTTTCAATTAGTCCACCGAACTTCGGAACAATAGCCATTGCAATTGCAAAGGTAGCACCAATTCTCATAACAACTGGATCATATACTTTAGTAATAGCTAAGACACCGGTGTTTTCTCCATATGTAGTGTTTGGAGGTCCACCAAAGATACCCGCAAGTGAAGTTGCCATACCATCACCAAACATAGTTCTATGAATACCAGGATCTGTAACTAATTCTCTTCCCTTACCAATTGTTTCACTAATAGCTAAAATATCTCCAACGTGCTCAACCATTGATACTAGTGCAACGGGAGCTATAATGGTAATAGCTGTAATATTAACTGCTGGAACTGTAAATTCAGGAAGACCAATCCAGGCATTATTAATTACTGGTGAAAAGTCAACCATGCCTACAATTACCGCCACGATATAACCAGTTACCAAGCCAACAATGATAGGAACAAGTTTAAAAAATCCTTTAGCAAAAATAGCAGCAATAACCGCTCCAGCTAAAGCTGCAATAGCCACAACAACATTAAGTGCGCTTCCCGTTGACATATCAATTGCAGTTGGAGCTAAGATTGTACCGATAAGAATAATAACTGGACCAGTAACAACTGGTGGGAATATTTTCTTAATTAAACTAGGTCCTACTTTATAAATGATAAAGGCAACAATAGCATAAATAAGACCAGCTGCTATAATACCACCCTGTGCAGCTGGAATGCCACCATGCTGTTCAATAACTAATGATATAGGTGCAATAAATGCAAATGAAGAACCTAGATAGGCAGGTACCTTTTTCTTTGTAATGAAGTGAAATAGCCAGGTACCAACACCTGCAGTAAATAGTGCAACACTTACATGTAGCCCTGTTAAAATTGGTACTAAAATGGTAGCTCCGAACATCGCTAATGCGTGCTGTAGGCCAAGAAAGATCGCTTGCGATTTGGGAAGGTTACTAACATCCCTCACAGCTTGTTCTTCTCGTGATTCCATTAATTATTCCTCCTTTAAAAATAAGATATGATATTAATCTGTATTTAATATGATATTAATTTATACTCTCTACTCACCTCCTATTAATGGTTTAAAAAGATTATTATGGTAATTATTTCAAATACTACCCCTATATATTAATTCTCACTATATTCCTTATTCTCCTTTTGTAATATTAAACAATTTTACCTAACATTTTTCGTTATATTTTCTAATGTATTTATTATAATAATCTAATATAATGATAATGATTTAAAAACACGGGAAATTATAGAGGAGGATATTATATTGGAAGGTATCAAATTATTAAAATCTAGAAGATCCATTCGAGAATTCAAAGAACAAAAAGTAGAAAAAGAAAAACTGGAAAAAATAGTAGAAACTGCTCGTTATGCCCCGACTGCCAATAATGTGCAGCCCTGGCAGTTCATAATTGTGACAGATGAAAATAAGATAGAAACTTTAGAAAAATATATTGGTCAAGGCAAAGAATTTCCAGCCTGTATAGCAGTTTTTACAAAAGATGTAAAACATCATCTTGAAGATGGTTCTAATGCAACTACTTATATTTTATTAGCAGCAGAAGAATTAAAATTGGGCACATGCTGGATTGGAAGTTACGGAAAACCTTATTCCTCTGAAATTAAAGAACTTTTAAATGTACCAGAAAATTACAAGTTAATTTCTATGGTAACAGTCGGTTATCCAGATGAAAATCCACATCCTGATAAAAAAGAATTGGATGATGTAATTAATTGGGAAAAATTTTAAAGTATAAAATCAAGTTAGATAATTAAGGGTACGGATTTGAGCCGTACCCTTTTTTATTTTAATAATTTTCTTCTATTTTATTAATTACTAGACAAGCATTTTGTCCACCAAATCCAAATGAATTTGAGAGCACTGCTTTTAGGTCACTAACTTCTCTTGCCTTATTAGGTACATAATCCAAATCACATTCTGGATCTTTATTTTCATAGTTTACAGTAGGAGGTAGTATGTCATTTTTGATAGCTAATGCTGAAACAATAGCTTCTATTCCCCCAGCTGCCCCTAATAAATGTCCTGTCATAGATTTTGTTGAGCTAACAGCCAAGTTTTCAATATGTTCTTTAAACAGATTTTTAATAGCTTTTGTCTCTAGTTTATCATTAAAAGGAGTAGAAGTACCATGGGCATTTATGTAGCCTATATCTTCATATGCTACATTAGCCTTATTAACGGCCATTTCCATCGCCCTATAGGCTCCTTCTCCCCCGGGAGCAGGTTGGGTCATATGATAGGCATCAGCAGACATTCCATAGCCGCTTATTTCAGCTATGATATTGGCTCCCCGTTTTTTAGCAAATTCATAATCTTCCAGGACTAATATTCCACTTCCTTCACCTATTACAAAACCATCTCTTTCTTTATCAAAAGGACGACTGGCTTTGGTTGGTTCATCATTGCGGGTGGAAAGAGCCTTCATATTACTGAATCCAGCTACTGCTGAAGGTGTAATAGAAGCTTCAGCTCCACCGGAAATCATTACCTTGGCATCTCCTCTTTTAATAATCTCCATAGCCTCACCTATCGAATGGGTACCAGACGCACAGGCAGTTACCTCATTACTGTTCGGACCTTTAGCATTTGCATAAATTGCCACTTGTCCGGCTGCCATGTTTGAGATCATCATGGGAATAAAGAAAGGACTGATTCTACGGGGCCCTCTTTTTACTAATCTTTCCATCTGTTTTTCAAATACTTCAATACCGCCAATACCTGAACCAATTATGACACCGGTATCATTGGCAATATCATCAGTAACTTCCAACCCGGCATTTTCCACTGCTTTCATGGCTGCATAAACTGCATATTGAGTAAATTTTGCCATTCTTTTGGCGTCTTTCCGGTCAATATAATCACCGGGATCAAAATCCTTTATTTCCGATGCAATCTGACTAGAATATCCTTCCGGGTCAAAACCTTCAATTTTAGAAATACCAGACTTACCATTTATAATATTATTCCAGAACTCATCGATCTCCATACCAAGTGAAGATACAACACCCAGTCCTGTAATTACAACTCTATTACTCATAACAAAGTTACCTCCTGATTTATATTTTTTTCATTGCTTTTTCTAAACTAGCACTATCCTGTATATTGTATGTTTTGATAGATCGATCTATTCTTCGCATTAATGACTTTAGTACTCTCCCTGGTCCAACTTCTAAAGCACATTCTATGCCATTTTCACCCATAAGTTCCATACTTTCTACCCATCTAACTGGATTTATTAACTGTTTTTCTAAAGCAGTTACTATTTCCTCTTTGTTTTTAACAAAATCAGCTGTACTATTTGCTATAACAGGAACTTTTGGATCTTTAAACTGAACACTTTGAATATATTCTTTCAGTTTATTTTTAGCAGGTTCCATTAGCTGAGAATGAAAGGCCGAACTTACATTTAATTCAACAATCTTTTTTGCGCCTGCTTCATCAGCTTTTTCCATTGCGGTATGGACTGCTTCTTCTTCACCTGATATTACAATCTGCATCGGGGAATTAATATTTGCTAGTTCACAAACTCCCGCAACTTTCCCACATATCTCTTCTATTTTTTCACGGTCTAAAGCTATTATAGCTGCCATGGTTCCTTTAGAACCATCAGCCACAGCCGAAGCCATTAATTCACCTCTTTTTCTAACTAACTTCAAACCGGTCTCAAAATCAAATACTCCTGCAGCACAAAGCGCGGTATATTCTCCCAAACTATGTCCTGCTACCATGGAAGGTTCAACACCTTTATCTTTTAATATTTCATAAGCTATCATACTAACCGTAAAGATAGCAGGTTGGGTGTTTTGAGTTTCGGTTAACTCATCTTCCGGACCTTCAAAACATAGTTTCTTTAAATCTATATCTAATACCTGGTTTGCTTTATCGAAGTATTCTCTGGCCACAGCAAAGTTATCATAGAAATCTTTGCCCATTTCTACATACTGAGAACCCTGACCAGGAAATAAAAAAGCTATATTCTCACTCATTGTAGCTCACTCTCCTATTTAAATATTTTGATTCCACTCTAACACGCCAGCTGCCCAGGTGAGTCCTGCCCCAAAGGCAACTAATAAAACGTGGTCTCCGTTTTGGATTTTACCTTTTTCAACTGCTTCAGTCAGAGCTATAGCAACGGATGCACTGGAAGTATTACCTACCTTCGGTAAATTAACGTATACTTCTTCCTCATCTAATTTTAGCCTGCGACGGGCCGATTTTATTATACGGGTGTTAGCCTGATGTGGAATCAATAAATCTATATCATCAGTTGTAAGATTTGCTTTTTTTAGGACGTCTTTAGAAGCATTTTTCATAGTTTTAACAGCAAACTTAAATACCGGATTACCTTCCATACGTATATAGTGCTGCCTGTTTTTTACCGTTTCTAGGCTGGCAGGTTTCTTGGAGCCACCTGCTTCCATATAGAGGGCATCGGCACCACTACCGTCTGAACCCAGATCAAAGGAAAGAAAACCACCTTTTTCTGTGGGTTGTAAAACAGCTGCTCCAGCTCCATCACCAAATAGGACACAGGTATTTCTATCATCCCAGTCCGTAATTTTGGAAAGAGTTTCAGCCCCAATTACTAATACATTATCATATAGTCCACTTTCAATAAATTGGGCTCCTACACTTAAACCATAGACAAAACCTGAACAACCTGCTTCTAAATCAAAGGCAGCTGCATTTTCTGCCCCTATTGTATCCTGAATTATACAGGCAGTAGCTGGAAAAGCCATATCTGGTGTAACCGTGGAAACAATAATGAGGTCCAATTTTTTGGGATCTAAATTGGCTTTATTTAAAGCTTCATAGGTTGCTTTTAAGGCTAAATCAGAAGTGGAAGTACTTTCATCCGCAATTCTTCTTTCTTTAATACCTGTTCTTTTTCGTATCCACTCATCAGTAGTATCAACTATTTTTTCTAAGTCTTTATTATTCATAACATTCGGAGGCAAGTATTTACCCCATCCTGTTATAGTTGCTCTTCTCATTTATATATATCCACCTTTCTTACTTGCTTTGATAATTGTTGAAGAAAAAACCTGATCGACCACCTGTTTTGCCCTTATCAACCTCCTTTAATTTAACCACAAAATTTTATATCAGAAAAGAGAATATTATTCTCTTATATAATCTTTGTTTTTATTAATAACTTCAATTGTTTCATTTATAATATCATCAATAATTTCTTGGACCGGTTTGCTATCTTCTATCATGCCGGCAATCTGACCGGCCATTACACTACCAGTATCTATATTACCTTCCCGAACTGCTTCTCTTAGTTTACCAGAACCCATTTCTTCAATTGTCTTTTTATCAATACCTTCTTTTTCCATATTATCAATTTTTCGGGTTAATTTATTTTTTAAGTTTCGGACCGGGTGACCGGTACTACGACCGGTTACCACCGCATCTCTATCTCGAGCAGAAAGAATAGCCTTCTTATATTTTTTATGAGCAGTACATTCTTCTGCACATACAAATCTGGTTCCCATCTGTACTCCGGACGCCCCTAAGGATAAAACAGCAGCTAAACCCCTTCCATCTGCAATACCACCTGCTGCAATCACAGGTACATCAATTGCATCTACTAGTTGGGGTATCATCGTCATAGTAGTTAAATCACCAATATGGCCACCGGCTTCTGTTCCTTCTGCTATTACAGCATCTATATCTGATCTTACGAGTCTTTTTGCCAGGGCAACTGAAGAAACGACCGGAACTACTTTTATATTATTAGCTTTAAATCTTTCTATATATTTACCGGGATTACCAGCTCCTGTAGTAACTACGGGAACCTCTTCCTCAATTACTAAATCTACTATATCATCAACAAAAGGAGATAAAAGCATGATATTAACTGCAAAGTTATTATCTGTAATATCTTTTACTTTTTTAATTTCTTCTTTAATTACTTCTTTGGGAGCATTTCCGGCTCCAATAATACCTAAGCCGCCGGCCTTAGAAACTGCAGCAGCCAACTCTCCTGTGGCTACCCAGGCCATACCTCCCTGTAAAATTGGATGCTTTATATCAAATAAATCACATATTCTGGTATCAAGATACATCTTAATTCACTCCCGTTTAATTTATTCAATTTCAAGTTTACTTTCAATTATTTCTACTACATTGTTTTTTACCGCTTCTCTAGCTACTTTTATAGCCCCATATATTGCCTTTGCATCGGAACTACCATGGCTTATTATTACAAGCCCGTTAAGACCCAATAAAGGGGCTCCTCCGTACTGTCTATAGTCAACTTTATCCTTCATCTTTTTTAATTCATCTTTTAGAAGAAGGGCTCCAATTTTGGCCTTTAAGTTACTGGTTAGGGTATCTTTTAATAAATCAAATATATAGGAAGCTACACCTTCCGTGGTTTTCAAAACAATATTGCCCACAAAACCATCACAGACAATTACATCACAGCTACCGTTAAATATATCTCTACCCTCTACATTACCTATAAAGTTGTCTATTCTTTCTTCTTCCTCAAATAATTCATAGGATTCAGCATTTAACTTGTTTCCTTTTTCCTTTTCTTCTCCGATGCTTAAAAGTCCCACTCTCGGATTATTTATATTCAAGACCTGTTCTGCATATATTTGACCCATTATTGCAAATTGTATCAGATGTTGAGGTTTAGAGTCAACATTTGCCCCTGCATCTAAGACAACCGTCTTCCCTATTTTAGAAGGAAATACAGTTGCTATTGGAGGTCTTTTTACTTCTGAAACCCGTCCTATTTTAAAGATACCGGCTGCCATGACTGCCCCCGTATTACCGGCTGAGATCAAGGCATCCGCCTTATTTTCTTTTACTAAGTTAGTCCCTACTACTAAAGAAGAATCTTTTTTTCTGCGGAGAACCTTTGATGGTTTATCTGCCATTGATACAGTTTGTTTTGCATCAACAACTTCAACAGATTCATTATTATAATTTAATTGTTCTAATATACTTTTTATCTTGTTTTCTTTACCTGTTAAAATACATTTAATATCTTTAAATTCATCTACAGCTTTGACAACTCCCTTAATAATTTCTTCGGGAGCTTTGTCACCGCCCATTGCATCTACTGCTATTTTCAAAACCATCATCTCCTTCTTTCTGGACTATAATTATATATTATATATTTAAATTAATATTCCTACTTAATTACTAAATTTTTTTATGTATAATAAAAAAAGGCAGGCCCTTTTTAGCTAGACCTACCTTGATTTGAATTAAGTGTTAATTACTTTTTCACCTTTATAATATCCGCAGCTTGGACATGCTCGGTGTGATAATATTAATTCATTACATTCCGGGCACTCTACCAAATTTGGAGACTTTAATTTCCAATGAGTGCGACGTTTTCTCTTTCTGGATTTAGAAGTTCGTTTCTTTGGAACCGCCATATCCTAACACCTCCCATTCTTTCTTCTATTTTTGTTTGAAATCTTTTAGTTTAGCCAGTCTCGGATCAACTATCTCTTCTTCACAATCGCATTCACCTTCATTTAAGTCCTGCCCACATACTGAGCAAAGGCCTTTACAATCTTCATCATGAAGGGGCTTGATTGGAATTTCCAAGATAATATCGCTTACCAAGATCGGAAAAACATTAACATTGTGTAAATCCTCAATATCTTCAATAAATAACTCATCGCTGATTTCAACTTCGATTGGATAAGGAAATTCTTTGAGACATCGGCTGCACTCTAAGATCAAGGTACCTTCAATTTGTCCGGTTAATACAAATGAATCTTCTGCTTTTAATACATCTAAATTAACTTTTAAGGGACCTTCAATTTCAATTTCCTTATGCCGAAAGTCTATATGATCAATATCAAGTTCTTTTACGTACTCCCGCTTACTCCCTACTTCCATTAAATCACTAAGATCTAAAATCACTTTACTTCACCTCTGTATATTAACCAGAGTTAATTATATAAAATTTCATAAATCATTGTCAAGTAATTTATTGATTTTCTATTATTTCTTTGGTATCTTGCGCAATAACTAACTCTTCATTAGTAGGAATTACAAATACCTTAATATCTGATTCAGATGTTGTAATTTCTTTCTCTTCTCCTCTAACTTTATTCGCCTGAGAATCTAAGTCAATACCTAGATTGTCCATTTTTTCTAGAATGTGTTCTCTTACCCCACCAGCATTTTCACCAATACCACCGGTAAATACAATTGCATCAACACCATTTAAAGCAGCCATGTAGGCTCCAATATATTTGCGTACTCTATAATTAAATACTTTATCAGCAAGGGCAGCTCTATGGTTGCCATTATGAGCAGCTTGTCTTACATCACGTGAGTCATTACTTACACCGGAAACTCCTAATAAACCGCTTTTTTTATTTAAAATATTATCTATATCTTGTATATCTAGGTCCTCTTTTTCCATTAAAAATGGAATTATAGCAGGATCAATATCTCCACTTCTGGTACCCATTACTAATCCTTCTAACGGAGTCATACCCATACTGGTATCTACAGAATCTCCTCCATCAACGGCTGCTATGGATGCTCCATTACCCAAGTGACAGGTGATAATTTTTGCATCTTCAGCATCTTTATCCATTAATTCTGCACATCTATTGGAAACATATTTATGAGATGTACCATGGAAACCATAACGTCTTACTCCATATTCTTCATAATATTCATAAGGAATTGCATAAATATATGCTTCTTCCGGCATAGTTTGGTGGAAAGCAGTATCAAAAACACCGACTTGAGGTTTACCTGGTAATAACTCTTTGCAAACCTTAATCCCTGATAGATTGTGAGGATTATGTAAGGGTGCCAAAGGAGTAACCTCTTCGATCTTTTCAATTACTTCATCTGTGATCAATGTGGAATGGGCAAATTTTTCTCCCCCATGTACCACTCTATGACCGACAGCATTAATTTCATCAATATCCTCTAAAACACCTACTTCAGGATCTAAAAGGATTTCTATTACATGTTCAATTCCTTCTTTGTGGTTGGCAATATCGATATCTTTTTCTACTTCCTGACCATTATCATTTTCATATTCAATAGCTGAATCTTCGATTCCGATTCTTTCTACAAGTCCTTTTGCTAATACTCTCTCTTCTTCCATATTAAATAATTGAAATTTAATAGATGAACTACCACTGTTTAATACTAAAACCTTCATTGTTTATTCCCCCTGTTGATTTAATTTTTTTTAAAGATTTTGAGCTTGTGCTGCCGTAATTGCTACTACATTGACAATGTCTTCCACTGAACAACCTCTGGAAAGATCATTGACAGGTTTAGCCATACCCTGTAAGATAGGGCCAATTGCATTTGCTTTGGCTAATCTCTGTACTAATTTATATCCAATATTTCCAGCCTGTAGGTCTGGAAATACTAAAACATTTGCTCGTCCGGCCACATCACTATCAGGTGACTTTTGCTCCCCTACTTCCGGCACTAATGCGGCGTCAGCCTGCATTTCTCCATCAATTGGAAGATCGGGCTCCATCTTTTGGGCTAGCTCAGTAGCCTCAATGACCTTATCAGCTAGTTCATGTTTAGCACTACCCTTTGTTGAAAAGGAAAGCATTGCAACTACTGGATCTACACCGGGTAATAGACCAGCTGTGTCGGCAGAAGAAACTGCAATTTCAGCTAACTGTTTGGCATCCGGGTTGGGATTAACGGCTACATCAGAAAAAATAAATATTCCTTCATGGCCATATTCAGTATCAGGCACATCCATAATCATAGCGCCTGAGACAACCGAAATATTTTCTTTTGTTTTAACAATTTGTAAAGCGGGCCTTAAAACATCTCCAGTAGCATTAATAGAACCAGCTACCATCCCATCCGCTTTTTCAGTATGTACTAACATTACGCCGAAGTATAAGGGATCGACTATTTTATCTAAAGCATCGTCCCTGCTTATCCCTTTATGTTTACGCAACTCATAAAATTCTTCTGCAAAATCTTCTTTTAGCTCGGATTTTGCCGGGTTAATAATTTGGACATCGGGAAGTTTAACTTGTTCCTGCTCGGCAATTTCTCTTATTTTAGCTTCTTCACCTAATAAAATTATATCAGCAAGATTTTCTTCTTTTATTTTAGGAAGAGCTTTAATCATTCTAGGTTCATAACCTTCCGGTAAAACTATCTTTTTTTTACTTTCGCGTGCTTTGTTTTTAAATTCTTTCATTACATCCATTTGTACCACTCCTCAGTTAGTATTATATTACAATAATATGTAAAATTCTATATATAAATTTAATATAAATTAGACTTTGTTATTATAGATATTTTCTGATAATATATTATTGGAACTATTAATTTTAACAAAAGGTGGTCAATATGAAAGTAACAGGCATTATTGTAGAATATAACCCCTTTCACAAGGGACATCAATATCATATCAACAAAGCAAGGGCAATTACAAAATCTGATTATATTATTGCAGTAATGTCCGGCCATTTTACACAACGGGGTACCCCAGCTGTCTGTGATAAATGGAATCGGACCAAAATGGCCTTAGAAAGCGGAGTAGATCTATTAATAGAGCTGCCTTTGTGCTTTAGCATCCGCAGTGCGGAATACTTTGCCCAATCAGCCATGCAGCTGCTGGCTAAAACCAATTTAGTTGATGATGTAGTATTTGGTAGTGAGCATGGTGATATCGATATCTTAAAAAACATTGCATCCCTTTTGTTAGAAAATAATCAGTATTATGAGAAAAGGTTGAAAAAATATTTAAAAGAAGGGTCCGGTTTCCCGGCCGCGCGCAAAAATGCCTTACTCGATTTAGTAAAATTAAAGAGCAATACTAACTACTGGTCACAACATAATATATTTGCAATCTTAAATGGTTCCAATAATATATTAGGAATTGAATACCTAAAAGCCAAACAAAGATTTAATTTAAATCTGGAAGTAGATACAATAAAAAGGATCGGGCCTAATTATTATTCTGAAGAAAAAACAGATCACTATGTAAGTGCTACAGCTATAAGAAATTCTTTAAACAATAATGAATTAGATAGTGTAAAAGAAAAAATACCTGCTATTACTTATAAAATTTTAAAAAAAGAAATAGCCGATAATAAGATACCTATTAAAAAAGAAAATTTGGGTTTAATCCTACTTGCTAAAATTAGAAAATTAAGTGTTGAGCAGCTTGTAAAAATACTTGATATAAATCAAGATTTAGCAGTTCGCATCAAAAATGCCGCTAATAATAGCGGTAATTATAAACAGTTGATGGCTTCCATAAATACCCGCTCATATACAAAAACTAGATTTCAAAGGATTTTATTAAATATATTATTCAACATTAATAAAGATATCATAAATAATCATGATTATAAAGGGCCATCTTATATTAGAATCCTGGGCTTTAATCAAAAAGGTAAAGATCTATTATCAAAAATGAGTGAAAAATCTTCCCTACCCATTATTATAAATCCCTCTGAATATCTTAATAATTTAACTTTTAGTTCTGAAGATCTTTTAAAAAATTCACTCAGTTTGGATATCTATGCCACTGATGTGTATACCCTTTTATACCAGAACGCCAGCTATAGAAAGGCTAATCTGGACTTTACTAAAAAGGTGATTAAATCTTTTTAGGCTGCCTTATCTAAATTTTGAGATTTTAAAAATTCAATTGCGTCATCAAAGGTTTCTACTGGGACCAATTTTAAATTTGTCTCCACAGTTTTAGCCTTTTCATAGTTTTCTTGGGGCACAATAAATATTTCTGCTTCTGCATTCTCTGCTGCTATAATTTTTTGAACAATGCCGTCTATTTGGCCAATTTCACCTTCTAAATTAATTGTGCCAGTCCCCGCTATTCGCTTTCCATCTGTTAAATCTTCTTCCACTAACTGGTTATAGATTTCTAAGGCAAACATACCGCCGGCAGAAGGGCCCACTATATTACCGGTATCATAACTTACCTGAATGGGAAATTCATAATCTAAGTTCTTGGTACGAATTAAGATTCCGATAGAAGGTTTACCCGGACTTTCGGACAGTTCAATTGTCTCAACCGTAAAGGCCAATCTTTCATTATCTCTTATTACTTCAATATTAACCTTATCACCCACTTCTCTGTTTCTAATAATATCAACTGCTTCCGAGGCGATCTCCACTTTTTGACCATCTATATTCTTTATTATATCTCCATTTTTTAATTCATTATAAGCTTGACTGGCTTCTAGAACTTCTATTATTTCAACACCTTCACCCTGAACTTTAACCTCATAGCCTAATTTTCTTAAAGCAACCGCTTCTGCGGTCATCTTGCTTTCTTCCATCAAATCAGACATCATCTGTAGATATTTTTCCATATCTATACCTTCCGGCAGCTGTTCAGATAGTATTTCAAGTTCAAAACCGTCCGGATTAAAAGTATTAACATATATATAATCCCAGATCGTAGCCTTTTGACTTCCTACCGCTGTTAATAAGAAACTACCTTTAATATTATCCTTATGACCATTTTCAACTGTAATGATAGGTCCTAGCTCTTCTGCAATCCCGGGTGACATCACATAATAGGGAGTGGGTATGAAATTAATAATTATAAATAATATTATTAAGATACCTATTCCTTTTGTTAATTTATCTTTTCTCATATTTTATCCACTCCTTCTTTGAAGTATGTATTACTCTATTTCATATTTTTCTAGTAGTGCTTTTTCTACCGGTTTAGGAACAACATTGTCCATTTTCCCGCCAAATTGGGCTACTTCTTTGACAATACTGGAACTTAAAAAAGCATATTTAGAATCTGTCATTAAAAATATAGTTTCGATTTCAGGGTCCAATTCTTTATTCATGGAGGCCATCTGGAACTCCCCTTCAAAGTCAGATACAGCCCTTAAACCCCTTATGATTGCACAGGCATTTTTTGATTTTACATATTTTGTGGTAAGTCCAGTAAAGGAATCGATTTTAACACTGTTAATATCTTGTGTGGTTTCATTTAAAAGTCTAACTCTTTCTTCCATAGAAAAAATGGGTTCTTTATTGGGGTTTTGGAATACCGCCACAATGACTTCATCAAAAATATTGGATGCTCTTTTTATTATATTTAAATGCCCTTTTGTAACCGGATCGAAACTACCAGGATATACAACTCTATCTAACATTTTCTATTCCCCCTCATAAAAATATACTTTAATTACTGTTTCATTGTAATTTCTATCCTTTAAAATTTTAAATTCTTCAAAATCCTCAATCTCTTCATCCCTATGATGCTCGACTATAATCAAGGCTCCTGCCCTTAACAATTCATTATTAATTAGGGAACGGAGTGTCTTATTAACCATATTATTTTTATAGGGTGGATCCAAAAATACTATATCATGCTTTTTATTAACGGTTTGAGTATAGGTGAAAACATTTTCTGTCATTACCTCACAGCTCTCTTCAAACCCGCATTTTTTAATATTTTCTCTAATAATATCTGCATATCTTCGGTTCTTTTCGATAAAAGTAACATGCTTTGTGCCGCGACTGGCCGCTTCTAATCCCAAGCTGCCAAATCCAGCAAATAAATCCAAACCTGCCTCGAAGGGGAAATATGGTAAGATCATACTAAATACAGCTTCTTTAACCCTATCTAAGGTGGGTCTAACTTCTTTAGTATCTATGCTTTTTAATCTAATTCCACCTGCTTTACCCGCTATTACTCTCATTTGAGAATCCCTACCTAAATAATTATTTCTAGTTCCTTTAACTTTTCAGCTAACTTATCATATTTTAAAGCCCAATCTTTTTGATTGGTTAATTCATTTGCTTCCCGGTTTGCTTTGGCCAAAATCTTGGTATCTTTCAAGATATCAGCTACCTGTAAATCAGTAACCCCATGTTGTTTTGTGCCAAAAAATTCACCTGGTCCTCTTATTTCAAGATCCGCTTCTGATATTTTAAATCCATCATTGGTCTCTGACATAACTTCTAACCTTTTTTTGGCTTCCTCTGTCTTGGGATTGGCAATCATAATACAGTAGGCCTGACTTGCACTCCTGCCTACCCTTCCCCGCAGTTGGTGGAGCTGTGCCAATCCGAATCTTTCTGCATTTTCAATAACCATAACATTGGCAGTTTTAACATCAACACCAACTTCAATTACAGTAGTGGAAATTAAGACATCAATTTTTTGATTTACAAAATCACTCATTATTTTATTTTTCTCATCATTACTGAGCTGACCATGCATGGCTTTAATTATATAATTAGATAAATAAGTTTCTTCTAACATTTTTTTAACTTCTTCAACTGAATATGCATCTAAATCTTCTGAAGGTTCAATTAAAGGACAGACCACATAGACTTGTTCTCCCTCATCTATTTTATCTTTCACAAAATTATATATCTTACCACGGCTTTTTTCGGTCCGCCAGGTGGTGATGACCGGTTTCCGGCCGGGCGGCATTTCATCGATGATAGAAAGGTCCAAGTCCCCATAAAGGGTTAAGGCTAAAGACCTCGGTATAGGAGTGGCGGTCATAACTAACAAGTCGGGATTGTCTCCTTTTTGTTTTAACTGATACCTTTGTTCAACTCCGAACCTATGCTGTTCATCAATTACAATTAATCCTATATTTGAATAATCAATATCTTTTTGAAAGAGGGCATGGGTCCCAATTATTAAATCTGACTCACTATTTTTTATCTTATCTGTGATTTCTTCTCTTTTTTCACCTTTTATACTACCAATTAATAGCTCTATATTATAGTCAAAATTTTTTAGTATCTTTTTAATTTTTATGTAATGCTGTTCGGCTAAAATTTCCGTGGGGGCCATTAAGATCCCCTGATAACCGCTTTCTATGGTCTTTATTAGTGACATGACGGCAACTATTGTTTTCCCGGAACCTACATCTCCCTGCAGTAATCTCTGCATGGGATGCTTGTTTTCCATATCTGCTTTTATCTGCTGCCAGACATTTTTCTGGGCATCAGTTAAATCAAAATGCAGCTGATTTAAAAAGTCGTCAATCAGCCCGGCTGTCTGAGAATGCTTTATCCCCTTTTGTTTTCGATAGTCTTTCTTTCTTTTAAGCATCGCTATTTGAAATAAAAAGAGCTCCTGAAAGGCTAATCTATTTCTGGCCTGGACAAAGGTCTTTCTATCCTGGGGAAAGTGCATGTTGAAAATTGCATTTCTAATTTCAATATAATTATGCTTATCAATAATATAATCAGGCAAGAAATCATCAATATTTTTTAAATATTTCTGCAAAGCCTGATATATTATATACCTTATTCTTTTTTGAGTTATTCCTTCTGTTAGAGGATAAATAGGTACTACCCTGCCGGTATGAATGGTAGGAGAATCTTCTTCGATCTCTTCATAAACTGGATTTACTATTTCTTTTTTATTATATTGATGGTAACTGTTTTCATTTAATTCTCCATAAAGATTAAACTTCTTTCCCTTTTCAAATACATCTTTTAAGTAGGCTTGATTAAACCAGGTACAGATGACTGTATCTGTCCCATCGGAAAAGGTTACCTTGAAAATGGATTTATACCTGCCGCGTCTTATTAATTCCTTATTTAATACTTCGGCCTGGATACTAACCGCCTGACCGGGTCTAATAAATCTAATTTCCTTAAAATCTCCCCTATCTTCATAATCACGGGGGAAGTAGTAAAATAGATCTTTTAAAGAGTATATCCCCAGATTGTTTAATCTCTTTTCAAACTTGGGACCTACCCCTTTTAAATACCTAATTTCCTCTGCACTTGTTTTACTCATCTAAGTATTTACCACCCTTGAAAAGAATTATACCATAAACTGTCGGACCAGTGTGACTACCGATTACGGGTCCTACATTATTTTCATAATAAATATGTCTAATATTTGCTTCCTCTATCTTAGAATTAAATTTTTCTCTAAAATTTGCTGCATACTCTTCTTCCCCATAAAGAAAACCAAACCAATACTGTCCAGGGGATTCCAGATTTTTATTTAAGTAATCATCTAAAAATTCCAATAATCTTTGATGAGTGTTTTTTCTACCCCTAACTTTATCAATTGGTTCAACACTGGTTGAATTAAAATCTAACTTCAAAACCGGTTTTAAGTTGATTAAATTGCCTATAAAAGATTCTGCTTTATTAATTCTACCCCCTTTTTGTAAGTAGGAGAGGTCATCAACTGTTAAATATATTTCCAAATCTTCTCTCGCCTTTTTTATAATGTCTACTATATTTTCTAATTCCAATCCTTTATCAACTAATTTAGCAGCCAATATTACAAGAAAGCCCAAGCCCATTGAGGCTGATTTAGAATCAATTAATGTTATATTATAGTCGGGGTTTTTTTGTATCGCTAATTGGGCTGACTGCTTTGTACCACTCAAATGACTGGAGAGATGAATTGATAATATATGATCATACTGTCTGTTCATCTCCCTGTATTTTTGTTCAAATTCACCGGCTGAGGGCTGTGATGTAGAGGGCATTACATCAGCCTGTTTTATCCTTTTAAAGAACTGTTGAGAGGTAATTTCTGTCTTATCTTTATACTGCTCCTCCCCAATTCTAACTGTCAATGGTACAAATTCTATATTATATTCTTCTAAAATATTCTCCGGCAGATCACAAGTACTATCAGTTAAGATACCTATCTTCATAAATAATCCCCTCACTTATAGTTTATTCCATAGATATAATATATGGGTATAGAGGTTGGCCGCCTTTGTAAATTTCAACTTCAGCCTCTTTAGATTTGGCTTGGAACTTCTTTTTAATCTCTTCTGCATCCTGTTGGCTGGCTCCATCACCATAATATATAGTAATTAAGTCTTCATCTTCCCATACTTCATCTATTAGATCGCTTATTACCTCTATTTCACTATTACCAACCGCTCTAATATCTCCGTTTACAATACCTATTACATCATCTTCATTTATTTCAAAACCATTTACTTTGGAGTCTTTAACTGCATTAGTTATTTCGATTGTTTTAACATAACTAATTTCTTCTTCCATGGAACTTCTTAACTCATCCAATTCTTTATTATCATTAAAGACTAATAAGGCAGCAATTGCTTCTGGAATTGCTTTTGTTTCTACAACTTTAATTTCTTTATCTGATAAAGAAGAAGCCTGTTGGGCAGCTGATATTATATTCTTGTTATTAGGGAAGATAATTACCTTTTCCTGTTCCATCTGTTCAACTGCTTCTACAAAATCATTGATACTGGGATTCATAGATTGTCCACCGTCAATAATTAAGTCAACTCCCAATTCCATAAGGATATTTTTAATTCCTTTTCCCTTTGCTACCGCTATAATACCCACTTTACGGTCCAGCTGTTCGCTTTTTGCACTTTTAATCAGTTTCTCTTCATAATCTTCAGTACTCTCGTCTTTAAGTTGTTCAAAATCTTCTTTTTGTTCTTCTTCATGTTTTTTTCGCATTTCAGCATTTTGCATTCTCATATTATCAATCTTAATATCTCTCAGACTACCTGTTTTTAGCGCATATTCTAAAATTATCCCGGGATGATTGGTATGAATATGAACCTTAATTATATCATCATCTCCTACTACCATTAAGGAGTCTCCAAACTGTTCAATATCATTTTTAATCTCATCGATATTTACATTCTGTTCTTTGACATTTATTAGGGTCTGAGTACAGTAACCGTACTTTAATTCTTCAGCAACTTCTTCTTTAATTTCTCTTTTTTCTTTAACTTCTTCTCTAACCTCTACTTTACCGGTCAATCCGGCTTTCATACCTTCTAAAATGGTTAAATAACCCTGCCCGCCTGCATCTACTACCCCTGCTTCTTTTAGTTGTGGTAGTTGGTCAGGTGTTTTATTTAAAGCCTTATGAGCAGTCTCAATTACTTTTTCTAAGAATACTTCAATATTTTTTTCGTCTTCTAATTTTTCTGCTCTGCGGGCCGCTTTTCGGGCAACTGTTAATATTGTACCTTCAACGGGTTTCAAAACACCCTGATAGGCAATCTTAGAAGCCTTAGATAAAGAATTTATAAGATCGTCATTTCTCATTACCCTATTGTTTTTATTTGCTTCTGAAAATCCCCTTAGCAGCTGAGATAAAATCACGCCGGAGTTACCTCTGGCCCCCATTAGCGCTCCTTTGGAAAGGGCCTGTGTTAACCTATCAATTCTTTCCGATTTAGCTTTATCAAGGTTTTCAACGGCTTCCTTGAAAGTTAATAACATATTTGTTCCCGTATCTCCATCTGGTACGGGAAAAACATTTAAAGAATCAATATAGGACTGTTGATCTTCAAGTCTATTTAGTGCTCCATAGCACATATTTTTAAATGCTTCACCGTTTATTACTTTAATTTCCTCATTCTGTGCCATTACCTATTCTCACTCCTTGGACGTTTATCTCGATACTCTCTACTTCTATTCCTACTCTGTTTTTGAGCGTATATTTAACTCTTTCAATAATATTATTTGCGACTTCATGGATGTTGGTTCCATATTCTACTACGATATTCAAAATGATATTAACTGCATCTTCTTCAATTTCTACAGAAACACCTTTACTTAAATTATCCCAGCCAAGGAGATCTGCTATTCCATCCTGCATGTTTTTAGAAGACATCCCCACTAGACCATAGCATTCCATTGCAGACAATCCTGCTATAGTCTCTATGACTTCTTCAGCTATTAATATCTTACCATATTCGGTATTAATCTCTTTTACCATGATTCTCACCTCTCTTTATATACATTGTAATTTTACTATATATTAATAAATCTTGCAACATTCTTAAAATATAACAATAAATACTTGTCACAACCATAAGTTTTGTGTTAAAATAATATTTGACTGAAAAAGTTATATAAGATACAGGAGGTGTAACAAATGGCTAAATATTGCGAGATATGTGGTAAAGGTAGCAATAATGCAAATAGAGTAAGAAGAAGAGGTAAAGCTAAGAAAAAAGGTGGTGTCGGTCGTAACGTAACAAGTGTAACCAGCCGCACCCAAAAACCTAACCTTCAAAAAGTTAAAGCCATCGTAGATGGTAAGAAAAAAAGAATAACAGTCTGTACTAGTTGTTTGAAAGCAGGTAAAGTTAAACGTGCATATTAATAGATATTTAATGATGGGGTTTATTCATGAGTAATGGATAAACTCCTTTTTATTTTTTGCTTAAGTTATTTTTAACCTTTTCTGTAATTATCTCTAAGGTTAAATCCTGATGGGCTACACCAGTTTTAACCGCTTCTTCAGCAACTGCCAAAGCAGTTACATAAGCTACCTCTTTATTAAATACCTCTGGTATAATATTTTCCTTATTTAAATTATCCTTTACAATTTCAGCAATCTTTTCTGCTGCTTTTAACTTCATCTTTTCATTAATCTCACTAGCCCTTGCATCTAAAACACCCCTGAATACACCGGGAAAAGCCAAAACATTATTGATCTGATTCGGATAATCGGAACGACCTGTAGCTACAATAAAAGCTCCCGCCTGATAGGCTTCTTTGGGGTTGATTTCAGGCTCCGGATTAGCCAGGGCAAATATTATCGGCTTCTCATTCATTGTTTTCACCATATAGGATTTTAATATACCGGCTGTGGAAACTCCAATAAATACGTCCGAGCCTTTTATAGCCTCTTCTAATCTACCTTCTTTTTTACTTTCAGTCATCTCGGCTAGTTTTTCATTGTATTCATTATTACTTTTTCTACCCTTATATACTACCCCTTTGGAGTCCAGTACTTTAATATTTTTAGCACCAGCAGTTTTAAGTAATTTAGTTACTGCAAAACCGGCCGCTCCTGCCCCTGTAATTATGATCTTGATCTCTTCTATTTTTTTATCTGCTAATTTGAGGGCATTAAATAAACCAGCTAAAACTACAATTGCAGTTCCATGCTGGTCATCATGAAAAATCGGAATATCAGTTTTTGCTTTAAGTTTCTCTTCTATTTCAAAACAATAGGGGGCTTTAATATCTTCTAAATTAATACCGCCAAAAGAATGACTGAGATTAACTATATTTTGGACAAATTCATCCACATTTCTACGTGTTATACATAAAGGATAGGCATCTACATCAGCAAATTCTTTAAAAAGAACGGCTTTTCCTTCCATAACAGGTAGGGCTGCTTTCGGACCAATATCTCCTAACCCCAATACGGCACTACCATCAGAAACAATCGCCACACTATTATTTTTAATAGTATAATCATAAATACTTTCTTCATCTTTATAAATTTGTTGACAGGCTTCAGCTACACCGGGCGTATATAATAAGCTTAAATCCCTTTTGTTTTTGATCTTTTGCTTGCTTTTAATACTTAATTTCCCTTTTAATTTTTTGTGTAGTTTTAAGGCTTCTTCTTTTGTATCCATATGATTACCCCAGTTCTTCTTTATATTTGTTTTGCCCTATTTCATATAAATCTTGTCCGTAAATATCATTGATTACTACCACGGGAAAATTCTTTACTTTAAGAAGACGGATAGCTTCAGTTTGTAACTCGGGATAGGCAACAATTTTAGATTCCATTATACTTTTCGATAGGAGGGCAGCTGCCCCACCTACCGCTGCAAAATAGACTGCTTTATTCTTTTTAATGGCTTTTTTTACTACCTCAGACCGGGGACCTTTTCCTATCATACCACTTAACCCCTGTTCTAATAGAGCGGGCGTATATTCATCCATTCTATAACTGGTGGTAGGACCACAGGAACCTATAACCTGTCCTTCTCGGGACGGAGCTGGTCCCGTATAATATATTACTGCATCCTTAAGATCAATGGGAAGCTTTTTATTTTTTTTTATTAAATCATTAAGCTTCTTATGAGCCTGGTCCCTTGCGGTATAAATATAACCACTCAGTTCTACCTTATCACCAGCCCTTAATTTTTTAACCTTTTTTTCTGTTAAAGGAGTTTCTAGTTTCATCTTTTCCCCCCTAAATTTCGATTGAAAAATGCCGGGAAGCATGGCAGTTGATATTTACTGCAACAGGCAAAGAAGCGATGTGACAGGGATAGGTTAAAATTTTAACATCTAAGGCCGTTACTTTTCCGCCTAATCCAGCCGGTCCAATCCCCGTTTTATTAACTTCCCTTAATATCTCTTCTTCAAATTGATTAATCTTCTCATCTTTACTTTCTTTTTTTAACAAAGCTTTCTTGGATAGATAGGCAGCTTTTTCAAAAGTTCCCCCAATACCAACCCCTAGAATATAGGGAGGACAGGCATTAGCGCCCGCATTTTTCACGACATCAATTATAAATTTTTGAATATCTTTTTTATCAGCAGTTGGATTAAACATCCTTATTTTACTCATGTTTTCACTGCCCGCACCTTTGATTAATACATTTAACTTCAGTTTATCTCCCGGTACATCCTCAATATAAATCACGGCTGGTGTATTATCATCAGTATTTTCTCGTCGAAAGGGAGTTTCAACTACGGATTTTCTAAGATATCCTTCATTATATCCTATTTTCACCCCATAATTTATGGCTTCTTCTAAACTTCCTTCTATATATACTTCATTACCTATTTCAACAAAGACAACTACAATACCGGTATCCTGACAGATCGGTATCTTTTCTTTTTCAGCAATTTTAGCATTTTCTATGAGTTCTTTCAAAACATTTTTACCCAAACGTGATTCTTCTTTTTTGACCGCCTGTTCTAATCTATTATACATATCCTTATTAAGTGAGAAATTAGCAGTCTGGACTGCATCTGTTATCTCTTTTGTTATAATTTCACTATCAACTCTTCTCATAAAATATTCTCCCTTAACATTTTTCACAGACGAAGTATAATAATTTACCTAAATCTACTTCAATTACTGCTTTGTTTGCATTTATTATATTACTTAATCCCCGACTGCTGGCTCTTTCTAACCAGTAATTATCTAATTCATACTTACAACCTTTTAATTTTTTAATTAAAACTTGATCAGTAATAGAAAAAAGTGAAAGGGTATTTCCCTTTTTGTTATCAATTATCCTTTTATTATCGATTAAACCAACCTCTAAACCCGGTTCAATTATTTTAGCATCAATATCACTATTTAATGCATATTCTAAAAGTAATAAATTGCCAAACTGCTGGTCAATTCTCCCCCCGGTGGCACCTATAAAACTGATTTTGTTTAAACCGTTTTTTACACAGTAATCAATAGATAATTCCCCATCAGTTTTATCTTTATCACTGGGAAATTCATATATTTCACCGTTGAAATCTTTTAACATTGCAGAATCCCTATCAATAGAATCAAAATCTCCAATCAAGGTATCAGGTTCTGTATCTACAAACTTCTTTAAAAATTTATAGCCGCCATCAACGGCAATAATATTCTCAAAGGAATTTACAATCTCTTGATATTTTTCTTTTTGGTCTTTATATACACCATTTAATACAACCAATACTTCTTTCACAATGATCACTAACCTTTTAGAATTCTTCTAAATTTTTTTAAATTCTGGGCTGGATTACCTTTAAAAATGGTAGAACCACTTACTATGATATCAACTCCGGCCTCCACAACCTCTTTTACATTATCAAAGTTAATACCACCATCAATTTCAATTAAAGTTTCTGTATTACTTTTATCAATCATTTTTCCTAACCTTTTTACTTTATCAAGCATCTGGGGAATAAATTTTTGTCCTCCAAAGCCGGGATTGACAGACATGATTAAAACCAAATCCACATCATCAATAATATTTTCTATAGTTGATAAAGGAGTAGCTGGGTTTAACGTAACTCCAGCCTGACAACCTTCATTTTTTATCATTTGAATTGCTCTATGTACATGATCAGTCGCCTCTACATGTACAGTAATGATATCACTACCCGCTTCAGCAAAATCTTTAATATACTTTTCGGGCTCTACAATCATAAGATGGGTATCAAAAATATTATCACTATATGGTCTGATTGCTTTAACTACTAAGGGTCCATAGGTAATATTGGGCACAAATCTACCATCCATAATATCTAAATGAAGGTACTTAGCGTCTTTCACACTTTCAACTTCTTTTTTTAATTTACTGAAATCCGAAGCTAGAATGGAAGGTGCAAAATTAACCATATAAATCATCCTCTTTCTGCTGAAGTTCTTTATATATATCTTTATAACTATTGTAGCGCTCCTGTGAAATAAAACCTGCTTCTAATGCTTCTTTTACTTTACAGCCTGGTTCATGAGTATGGCTGCAGGTACTAAATTTGCAGCTGTTTTCATACTCTTCAAACTCGGGAAAATAATATTTTAAATCTGAGGAATCAATATTTTCTATCTCTATACTGCTGAAACCCGGGGTATCAGCCACAAAACCACGGCTGGGTAAAGTAATTAACTCTATATGTTTTGTAGTATGTTTACCACGATTTAATTTTTTACTTACTTCTCTGGTCGGAAGATCTATATCTTCAACAATACTATTTATCAAAGTAGACTTACCACTGCCACTGGGGCCAGCTATAACCGAAATATTATTTTCCAACTTTTTATATAGTTCATTTAGACCGAGGTGTTTTTTGGCACTAATATAGAAAACGTCATAGCCAATATTTTTATAAATTTGAAGTTCTTCTTTGACTTCTTCTAAATTATCAACTAAATCAACTTTATTAAAAACAACTAGAGGTTTTAACTCAGAAGACTCAACCATTAAAATAAATCTATCCAGTAATTTTTTATCAAAGGGCGGTTTCTTTAAAGAGTGTAATACAATAACCTGTTCTACATTGGCAACCTTGGGCCTCATTAAGAGGTTTCCCCTTTCTTTAACAGACTCTACTATCTTGTCTTCTAAATTAATTTCAGCTACATCACCGGGATAGACTTTTTTTTGTATTTTGCCTCTAATCCGACATTTATATACATCATTATTTGTCTTGACAAAAAAGAAACCACCCAGTGTTTTAGTTATTATACCTTCCATTAAAAACCTCCCAGTTAAGCACCTATTTCTTTTGATTTTATTAACTCCCCATCCCTATATATTTCCAGGACGGTTGGTCCCACACTATATATCGTTTCATTAACGTATTCGCCGGGACTATGAGTTTTTTGATAAGCAACTTCTTCACCATTACTATCTTTTACAACAATTTTGATTTCCTGATTATTACTACCCACAATATTGATTCCGATATTGGTTTTATGTTCTTGGAAATCACCTTTGTTGACTAAACCAGTACTAATACCAAGATCTACCGTTGAATTTTCCGGTACATTTTCGCCTGCCTCATACTGCTGGTTCATAATTAAACCTTCTTCATATCGGGTAGATTCTCCATAATTTAATTTTCCCACTTTTAATCCATTTCGTTGGATTAAGTTAAAGGCCCTCTCTTTATCCACCCCTAAAAGGGACGGCATAGTTACCATGATGGGTTGAGGTCCTTTACTCACTACAAGTTCCACCTGCGTATTTATCTCAGTTTCGCTGCCTGGTTCAGGACTCTGTGAAATTATATAATTCTCGCGGTACTGTTCACTATACTCATAACTTACTTCTTGTAAAGACAGGCCGAGATTATCTAAAATTACTTCAGCCTCTCTCAGAGGCCTATTATTGAAATCAGGTAGTTCAACAATTTTAGGTCCTTTACTTACCGTGACAACTACATTTCTGGTCTGTTTGATACGTTCACCTGGTTTCGGTTCCTGGGTAACTATATATCCTTCTTCAATATCATTATGAAATACTGCTTCCTCCGATTTTTCAAGGTTCAAACCCTGTTGGGCAGCAATATCCTCTGCCTCACTGAATTCTTTTTCTACTAAATTTGGCACCTTAACAATCGGAACCTCAGTATATACTTTAAAGAAATATACTAGTCCAAACACGGAAGCAGATGCCAAAATAACTACTACTAACGCCCAGATCACCCATTTATTTAACTTAAAACCTTTCTTTTTCTCAGGTGTGAAGAAACTTTTATCGGTTTTTGATGTTTTAGAGTTAACTTTTTTATCCTGTTCTTTTTCTTTTTCTAAACCTTCTTTTTTGATATCTGATTTATTTAAAATTTTGGTTTGACTACCTTCTTCGCCTGTTTTTTCTTCCTTGAACTGGTCACTAGCTTCAATATTTTTTATAGCCATGATAATTTCTTCCCTTAACTGGGAAGCACTTTCCTGCCTATCTTCTGGCTCTTTAGAAAGAGTTTTCATCACCAGTTCGTTAACTTCTTCTGGTACAGAAGGAAAAACTTCTTTTAATTCTTTGGGCTCTTTTTGAATGTGCTTTAATGCTACCGAAATAGGGCTTTCCCCTTTAAAAGGCACCCGCCCGGAGAGCATCTCATATAATACGACCCCAATAGAATAAATATCTGAATATGTATTTATTTCTTTCCCCTGAGCCTGTTCAGGAGAAAAATAATGGGCACTGCCCATTATAGTATCTGTAATTGTCATTGTAGAAGAAGATACAGCTCTGGCAATACCAAAGTCTGTAACCTTTACCTGGTTATTATCAGTAATTAATATATTATGAGGTTTAATATCACAATGTACAATATTGTTTTCATGGGCCACCTCTACCCCGGCTGTAACCTGGTTAGCAATATCTAAAGCTTCCACTACAGATAGTTGGCCTCTCTTTTTAATAAGGCTTTTTAAATCTTTGCCTTCAATATATTCCATTACTAGATAAAGGCTCTCTTCACTTTCTACAATATCATATATACTAACCACGTTCGGGTGGGTTATTCTTGCCACGGCTTTGGCTTCATGGCGAAATTTGTTAATGAAGTCTTCATCCGAAACAAATTCTGGTCGAAGCATTTTTATAGCTACTTTACGATCAAGTAGTATATCCTGTGCTTCATATACCAAGGCCATACCACCGCTGCCTCTCTGTTTTTTAATCTTATATCTGTCATTTAATAATTTACCAATCATATTGACACCTCATAGAATTATAACTTTCCCATTATAATTGTAATATTATCAGTACCACCATTTGTTAACGCTTTCGAACCTAACTCTTCAATCATCTCTTTTATAGATTGATCCTTTTTGAATATCTCTTGAATATTTTCAAATCTAATCATATCACTTAAACCATCTGTGCACAACATAATGATGTCTTCCTTTGATATATCTACTTTATCAGTTTGAATTTCCAAATCTTTATCAATACCTAAAGCCTGTGTAATAATGTTTTTCTTGGGGTGATCAAAGGCTTCATCCGGACTAATTGATTTATTTTCAATTAAATCATTTACCAGGGAATGGTCAGTGGTAATTTGGTTTAAATCACCGTTAAAAAGGTAAATCCTACTATCGCCAACATGACCATAATATAGTTGATTATCTTTTAATATCCCCAAGGTAAGGGTGGTTCCCATATCCTGGTAATTTTCATAATCCTGAGAACAATCCCTGATATTTTGGTTAGCCTCTGTAATCACAGACTTTATCTGGGGGATGATCTCCTGGTCAAATTCAAACGTATAATCTCTTATACTCTCAATTGCAATTTCACTGGCAACTTCACCGGCATTATGGCCTCCCATACCATCGGCAACGGCCAGCACTGCAGTCTTTTCCTCCGGCTGAAGTATTAGATAACTATCTTCATTTTTTTGTCTGTTATTCCCGATATTGGTAAAGATATGAAAACTCATGATTAACCTCCATTTTGATAACTAGCACGCAGCTGTCCACAGGCTGCTTTTATATTAGTACCTTTTTCAATTCTAATGGTAACAGGAATATTGTTTTTTTCCAAATTATCTTTAAAATAGTTGATGATATCTTTATTAGGTCGTTCAATATTTAATTCCGGTACTGGGTTGACCGGAATTAAATTGACATGAACTAACTTATTTTTTAACAGTGAAACTAACTGTTCGGCATGAACTTTCTTATCATTAATTCCTTTCATCAATACATATTCAAAGGTTACCCTTCGATTAGTTTTATCAATATAGTATTGGACGGACTCCATTAATTTGTCTAAATCATATTTTTTATTAATGGGCATTAAATAATCCCTGAGCTCATCATTGGGGGCGTTTAAAGAAATAGCCAGACCGATCTGCTGATTTTCATCAGCTAATCTTTTGATCTTATCAATAATACCGGAAGTAGAAATTGTCATTTTCCGCATGCCGATATTTAAGCCTTTCTTATCATTTAAAATTGAAACAGCCTTATTTAAATTATCATAATTTAAAAAGGGTTCTCCCATCCCCATAAAAACTATATTTGTTACCGGGGTATCTTTATATTGCTCTTCACTTATATCAATCTGTATTTTCAGGATCTGTTCAATAATTTCTCCCGCGTTTAGATCTCTCTTTAAACCACCGATCCCGGTCGCACAAAATTTACAGCCAATTGAACAACCAATCTGGCTGGAGACACAGATCGAATATCTATTTTCATCATAATATGGTAAAAAGACACTTTCTACTAATTTATCATCAGCTGTTTTCCAGAGGTACTTTTGGGTACCGTCTTCAGCTATTAATTTTTTGTCCAAAGAAAACTTTGAAATTGTATATTTACTATCTAATTTTTTTATTAAATCAACCGGTAAATTAGACATCTTATCAAAGTCTAATACACCGTTTTGATATATCCAGTTAAAAACCTGTTCGGCTCTATATGAAGCTATATCACTTTGTTGAAATTCTTTTTTTAAACCATTTAAATCAAAACTTAAGATATGCTTTTTATTCATCGCTACCCATTCCAAATAATACAACTATCCTCAGCAGATTTACCAGGGCCACTAAAGTAGCGGAAACATAAGTGAAAGCAGCTGCTCGCAGAACCTTTTTAGCACCCTTTAATTCTTTCTGGTTTAAGATGTTGTTTTTCTTAAGCATCGTTAACGCTCTATTGCTAGCATTAAATTCAACAGGCAGGGTAACTAAATGAAATACAAAGGCCCCTAAAAACATAATAAATCCGAGAGCGATCATAAACTGTGATTGCAGGAAAAATCCGATAATAGCCATTGGTAATCCCCAATTAGAACCTATACTGGCTGCAGGTACTATCTTAGCCCTGATCTGCAGGGGGGTATAACCCTTTGCATCCTGAATAGCATGGCCTGCTTCATGGGCTGCCACTCCAATGGCAGCAATGGATTTACTATTATAAATACTTTGGGATAAATTTAATACTTTATTTCGAGGATCATAATGGTCACTTAATTCTCCCTGGATTCTTTTTATACTTACATCCTTGATACCGTTTTTTGCTAAAAGCTCGCTGACGATATCAGCAGCGGTCCGATTTACATTTGTATTTATTTCCGAATACTTATTAAAAGTACTTTTGACTTTATATTGAGCATACATTGCAATTAATAACACGGGTATTAACATTAAAATTGTGGGGTCATAAAAAAACATAATAGATCACTCCTTTTTGCTTTCTAACCTTGTTCCTTCCTCTATCTCATATCCTCTTAAAAAATCTGGTGTAGACATTCTTTTTTTACCCGCTAATTGTAACTTTTCAATTTTTAAAAGACCTTTACCGGTTTGAATATATAAACCTTCCTCCGGCTCAGCTTTTATTACTGTACCGGTTTTTTTATCTGTATTATCATCTACCGGTTTTACTTCAAATATCTTTAATAATTTACCGTCAAGATAGGTAAAAGAGCCCGGCCAGGGATTCATAGCTTTGACAAAGTAATACAAGTCCTGACTGGACTTTTGCCAATCTATAAGACCGTCTTCTTTACTTAATTGGCCGGTGTAACTAGCTTTATCTTCTGTTTGACTAAGTCGGGGTACTGAACCTTCTTTTAGCTTAACAACCGTTTCTCTTAACAGTTTAGCACCAACTTCGGCCAGTTTATCATGCAGGTCACCGGCATTATATTCTTCTTTTATTGCAACCTCTCTTTGGTATATTATATCACCGGTATCAAGCCCCTCATCCATAAACATAGTGGTAACTCCGGTGGTATCTTTACCATCCATTATCGCCTGTTGTATAGGGCTAGAACCCCTATATTCAGGTAATAAGGAGGCGTGCAGGTTGATACAGCCTGCCCGGGGTAGATCAAGCAGCTCTTTTGATAAAATCTGCCCATAAGCAACTACCACCATTAAGTCTATATCTCTTTTATTTAACTTCTTTATAAAATCATCATCGTTTATATTTGCGGGCTGTAATACCTCTATATCATGTTTTAATGCCTCTTTTTTGACAGGAGTATACCTAACCTTTTTACCCCTGCCCCTTCTTTTATCGGGTTGTGTTATAACTGCCTCAATATTTATTTTATCTTCTTTTACTAATTCTTTTAGGCTTGGTACGGAAAAGTCCGGAGTACCCGTAAATATAATCTTCATTTTTTATTATCACTCCACCATTTCCGGTTCTTCATCTTTTACTTCAAGGGCTTTATCTACAAAAAGGATACCATTTAAATGATCTATCTCATGTAAGAAAGCCCTTGCTTTTAATCCTTCTAATTCATATTTAACTTCATCACCTTGCTCATTAAGGCCTTTGATTGTAACTTCTTCTGCCCTTTTTACAAGACCAGTTTTACCGGGCACACTTAAACAGCCCTCTTCAGCAACCGCTTCCCCTTTCTTTTTAACCGCTACGGGATTTACAGTTACCTTAAGATCTTCTTCTATTTCAACAATGATAACTCTCTGTAAAACCCCAATCTGAGGGGCCGCTAAACCAATACCTTCAGCTGCTTCCATTGAATCTATCATATTATCTATTAATTCTCTTGTTTTATCAGTAATCTCTTCCACTTCTTTTGCTCTACTGCGTAAGACTGGATCACCAATCTCTCTTATGGGAAGTACTGCCATCTTTACCACCTCTTTAAAATATTATAACATCGATATTGGATCCACATCAATATTATACTTTACATTCATACTAATGTTTTTTAAAAATTCATCTTTTAGTTTTTTTAATATACTTGTCCTATTATCAAGGTCATCGAATTTTAATAACAACTGCACCCTATACCTACCCCTGATCCTTTCAATAGGAGCTGGGGAAGGTCCAATTATCTTCTTTATTTTATAATCTTTTATATGATTATACAACTTTTTTGCAGCTTTTTCAGCTTTATTTTTCTTTTTATGATTTATTGTAATGTTGACCAGATTTGTAAAAGGCGGGTACTGCAGTGCTTTACGCAGTCCAATTTCCTTTTTGTAAAAATATTGATAATCATGTTCTTTAGCCGCTAAAATACTATAATGATCGGGATTATAGGTCTGAATCGCTACAACCCCTTTCTTTTTGCCACGACCTGTTCTGCCAGCTACCTGAGTCAATAATTGAAAGGTTCTCTCGGAAGATCTAAAGTCAGGTAGATTCATCATAGTGTCAGCTGTGATAACACCTACCAAGGATATATTAGGATAATCATGGCCTTTTGCCACCATCTGAGTACCAATTAAAATATCAATTTCATTATTTTCTAACTTATTTAAAATCCTTCGGTGAGATCCTTTTCTAGTGGTAGTATCGTGGTCCATCCTGGCCACTTCAGCCTCGGGCAGCAATTTTTTAACTTCCTTTTCTATTCTTTCGGTCCCGATACCAAAATCCTTGATATACTTGCTGCTGCAGTTCGGACAATATTTTGGAATATCACGGGTTGCCCCACAATAATGACAGATTAATTTATCTTTCCCCTGGTGGTAGGTCATCGATATATCACAATTCTCACATTTAATGACCTCACCACAACTTCGACATAAGACAAAACTGGAATAGCCCCTGCGATTTAAAAATAAGATGGCTTGCTCACCTTTACTTAAAGTCTGTTTTAAACCATCCTCCAATTTACTGCTAAAAATAGATGGGTTCCCCTTTTTTAATTCTTCCGTCATATCTATAACTTCTACCGGGGGCATTTCTTTGTTGTCGATTCTAACTGGTAGAGAAAGATAAGTATAATCTCCTTCCTTAGCTTTATAATAACTTTCCAAAGAAGGTGTCGCTGAACCTAAAACCAGATCAATATTATTTATTTCAGCCCTTTTTTGGGCAACTTCACGGGCGTGGTAATAAGGATGGTTGCCCTGTTTATAGGAATTTTCATGTTCTTCATCGATAATAATTAGGCCGAGATCTTTAACCGGTGCAAAGATGGCCGAACGGGCCCCGATAACAATTTTAGCTTTACCTCTTTTTATATTCCGCCATTCATCATATCTTTCTCCTGATGATAGGGCAGAATGTAAAACGGCTATTTGTTCACCAAAGCGACTATAAAATCGTTTCACCATTAAAGGAGTTAACGATATTTCGGGTACTAATAAAATAGCTCCTTGGCCGGCCTGTAATACCTCTTTGATTAACTGCATGTAGACTTCTGTTTTACCAGATCCGGTCACCCCATGCAGAAGGTAGGTATTGCTTTTGGGCTCAAATAGGTTGTTATTGATAGTTTGAAGCACTTCGGCTTGTGCTTTAGTGGGTTGTAATTCTGCTTTAAGCTCATTGTCATAATCCTTATAGGGAATCCTTCTTTCTATGTTCTCTGTATATTCTAGATAATCTTTTTTAACCAGATAATTTATCGCACCCCGATATACATCTAATTTATCTAAAAGTCTTTTTACCTCAATTTCTTCGTTTTCATTCTCTTTAAAATAATTTAAAACCTTAAATTGACTGGGAGCACGATTTTCAAGCTCCTTAAGCTTTTTATCTATTTGCTTTTTTTCTAATTTTAATCTTACCGCTTTAACCGTTTTTTTACTTATCTTACCCTTAAAAACAGCTGTAGGAACAGCTGCTTTAATTACACTGATTAAAAGTGCACAGTAAAATTCACATATCCATTTATATAGTTTTAAATCACTTTCTTTAAAAAATATTTCATCTGTAATAAGACTATCTATCTCTTTTAATTTCTCTTTTTCAACCTCTGTTTCATCTTTGATATTTAAAATAAAAGCCCTTATTTTTCGCTTTCCAAATCTAACCTTAACAGCCATGCCAATCTTCAGTTTATCTACAAGTTCTTCCGGTACAACATAGTCATATATTTTATCAAATTTGGGTACAGGTAAATCAACTATTACTTCAGCAAATTTATTCATTATTATTCCTTCTTTTACTTATTTCTCTTAAAGCAAAAATACCGCCGATTACCAGGATTGTATAAAAGGTAAATAGTCTCCAGCCAAAGGTGACCAACCCTACAATATCACTGGGAATAAAGGCCACAAACAAAGAGGCGAAACCAATTTCTGCTACACCACTTGCCCCTGGAGTTGGTGAATAAGGCAGCATCAGATAAAAAATTGTCTGCATTATATAAGCCTGGAGAAAATGGGGTTCAGCCCCAAAGGACATTAAAACTACAGGCATGATCATAAACATACTGCTCCAGAAAACAATGGTATAAAAGGCGCCCCAAAATAAGCTCTTTTTGTTTTTTCTTAAGATACCAAACGACCTTCTAAAGTCTCTTAATTCTCTTCTGCTTTTAACCAACCATCTTTTTGCTTTATAACTTTTTTTAATAAAATTATTTATCTTGTTGATATTCAGGACATAATCTGTTAATTTATCCCCAATTTTAGGTATTAAGGTTAATAAAATTATTCCTACAGAGATTAAAACACCCATTCCAAATGCTAAATAAAATATATAATCGGGTAGTACTCCCGCCGAAATATATTCATTAAAAAATATCAAAAAAATGGGGGTTAAAATACCAAAGTAAAATAATCTTAATAAAAAATTAGTAACAACTGCTGTAGAAGCTTTGCCCACATTAACTCCCTTCTTATGGAGAAAATATATTTGAAATGGTCCGCCCCCACTTGCAAAAGGAGTAACATTAGAAACGAAAGCACCTGAAATATGGATAATCATACAGTCCTTTAAACTCAATTTTTTATCCACAGATGAGATCATTACTCTCAATCTCTGGCCAGCCGAGGCAATATTAATTAAGATTAACCCCATAATTATCCAGAGATATTTCATATCCATACTTTTAAGTACTCTCTCCAAAGTATCTTCATCAATTGTAATTACTATAATAATAGCAGAGATCAATAAACTTAATACCACTGCCATTCTTAAACCCTTAAATACGGTCTGTCGATCTATTCTACTTTCTTGTGTTTGCATAATTTCCACCTCTTATAGGCAAGGCAAAACCGAAGGAAACAACTCCTCCGGTAAAAATATATTTTATACTTTATTTTTAATAATTTCTACTTTATCTAACTCTTCCCAGGGAAGTTCTAAATCCAATCTACCAAAATGACCATAATTTGTGATCTGGCTGTAGATTGGTCTCATTAAATCAAATTTATCAATTATGCCGCCCGGAGTTAAAACAAAATTGTCCTTAATGACCTTAACTAGTCTATCTTCACTTACTTTGGAAGTATTAAATGTCTCCACCATCACAGATAAAGGATGGGCTACTCCGATAGCATAAGAGAGTTGTACTTCACATTTTTCAGCTAAACCGGCTGCCACAATATTTTTAGCTATATAACGGGCAGCATAGGAAGCAGATCTATCCACTTTGGTGGGATCTTTACCTGAAAAAGCACCGCCACCATGACGGGCAGTACCACCATAAGTATCAACAATTATCTTACGTCCAGTTAAACCTGCATCACCATGTGGTCCACCGATTACAAATCTACCGGTCGGATTTATCAATATCTCAGTTTGTTTATCCAGCATATCAGCCGGAATTATCTTTTTAATCACAAATTCACAGAGATCTCTTTTTATGGTCTCCTGAGCTACTTCCGGATGGTGTTGGGCTGAGATTAATACTTTATCAACCCTTTTCGGTTTATCATCTTCATACTCTATAGTGACCTGGGTTTTACCATCAGGTCTTAAGTAATCAACTATATCTTTTTTCCGAACTAAGGCTAAGCGTTGGGCTAATTTATGGGCCAGGGTGATTGGTAAAGGCATATATTCTTCGGTTTCATTTGTTGCATATCCGTACATGATGCCCTGGTCACCGGCCCCAATCTGTTCCTCGTCTCTACCTTCTTTGGACTCAATAGAATGGTTGACCCCTAAAGCAATATCAGCGGACTGCTCTTTAATAGAAGTAATCACACCACAGGTCTCTCCATCAAAACCATATTTTGCTCTATCATAACCGATATCCATGATTGTCTGTCTGGTTATATCGGTAACATCTACATAACAATCTGTTGTTATCTCACCGGAAATAAAGGCCAGGCCTGTTGTTACAAAGGTTTCACAGGCGACCCTTGCATCCTTGTCGTTCTTTAAGATTTCGTCTAAAATACTATCAGATATCTTATCTGCTACTTTGTCGGGATGACCTTCAGTTACAGATTCTGAAGTCATCAAGTAATTTTTTGCCATTATACCACCTTCATTTATATATTTATTAATACTTAAAGTTTAGCACATAGATAAAACTGTGTCAATTAAGCTAAGAGCCTGAAATATCCAAACTTTTTATCAAAACTGAAGCCGAACCAATATGTCCACTACTGGGTAGACCCATTTTGAAGTCATCACCAATAAGTTTTATATCTTTTAACAACTGTAAAAAGTTACCAGATATTGTGATCTGTTCAACCGGTTTATCAATATTACCGTCTTGTACATAAAAACCGCGGGCTGAAAGGGAAAAATCACCTGAAACCTGGTTTGCACCTGAGTGCAGTCCCTGTACATCCTCAATAACTAAGCCTTCTTTCATTTCTTTTAATAGTTGTTTAAAAGTATATTCCCCTTTTTGTAAGTACATATTGGTGGGAGAAATACTTATCTTGCTTTTATGAGAGGAGCGGTAGGCATTACCGGTTGTTTCCGTATTACTTTTTTTAGCAGTTTTTAAATTATGGAGATAGGTGGTAAGTTCACCATCTTTTATAACCTCTTTATATTTCGCTGCCGCTCCCTCTGAATCAAAGGGGGTCCTTCTATACCCTTTTTCATAAAAGGGATCATCAACTATATTAACCTTAGCTGCTGCCACCTTTTCTCCTAATTTATCTTTAAATAGTGATAGCCCTTTTTGTACATTTTCGGCTGAGAAAGTTGAACTGAAAGTTGATAAAATATCAATAAAAACTTCATTTCTTAGAATTATAGGGTAGGAGCCCGATTTTACTGTTTCGGCTCCAAACTGACTTACGGCATCCTTCACTACTTTTTGAGCAAATTTATCCGGATCAACTTCCTTGATGTCTCTGAATAACTTATAATGGGTAGAAGTGTGAACCTCGCCTTTTTCTTCCGCTATTATAGAAATATAGATATAGGCGATATCATTTTCATAAGTTAGCTCTAAATCTTTATTATTTAAAATATGTTCCCCGGTCTTTTCATCCGCATAAATACAGTAGTTGATATTCCTTATCCTGTCATCTAAATCATATATCTTTTTTTCTATAGTTTTTAAAAGTTCAATCTTCTTTTCTCTATCAAACTCATAGATGCCCGTTAAAGCCGGTAACTCTTTATACTTTTTATCACCAGCAAAGATCTCTTCTTCCTCTTCATCCATTATTTCAGCATTACTCTTAGCATTTTTTAAAACTGTATCTATTATTGATTGATCTATTCGTTCTGTATAGGAATAACCCATTTTATCCTGATATTCGCCTCTAAAAGCTACCCCATACTCTTCATTTTCTTCATAATAATCAACTTCACCTTTATATAATCTAAATTCGAAGTTTTCGGATTTATTTAAATATATCTCACTATTATCAAATTCATTTTGCTCTGCTCTTTTTAAAATTTCTTTCATAAATATATTTAATTCCATTACTCATTTCCACCTCTTCCCCCAACGGTTAATTCCGAAACTCTGATAGTCGGCTGGCCGACACCGGCCGGTACACTACCACTTAAGGAACCACACATACCTTCTGCTAAATCTAAATTATTGCCAACTAGATCTATCTTTTTTAAGATATCGGCCCCTTTTCCAATTAGGGTTGCACCACGTACCGGTTTTTCAATAGAGCCATCTTTTACGATATAACCTTCTCTCACATTAAAATTAAACTCGCCGGTGGCAGTATTTACAGAACCACCGCCCATATGTTTTGCATAAAGACCATACTCAGTTTGAGAAATAATATCTTCTAAAGAATGTCCACCATTATCGATAAATGTATTTGTCATCCGGGAAGTGGGTGAATAACGGAATGACTGGCGGCGCCCGGAACCGGTCGGTTCCATCTCCAGTCGACGGCCGTTTAAATAATCAATCATATAACCCTTTAAAACTCCCTTTTCAATCAGCACATTACGCTGTGTAGTATGCCCTTCATCATCAAAGTTTTGGGAACCCCAGGCATTTGGTAAGGTCCCGTCATCAATAGCTGTAACCTTTTCACTGGCAATTTTTTCTCCCAATTTATTAGCAAAAACCGAATTATTTTTTGCAACTGAGGTTGCTTCTAAGCCGTGTCCACAAGCTTCATGGAATATTACGCCCCCAAATTTATTATCTATGATAACCGGCATTTTACCCTGAGGTGCATGACCGGCTTTAATCATTGTTACCGCCATGCGGGCCGCATCTTCGGCCTGTTTTTCTACATTTATTTCATCAAAGAATTCAAAACCCATATGGCCGCCCGGTCCCAAATAACCGGTCTGTTTTTCATCCTGCAAAGTGGCTACTGCCTGGATACCAAGCCTAACCCTGGTTCTCTCATCTTCAACAAAGACCCCTTCTGAATTGGCAATCTGAACATTTTGGGTATAATCAGTTAAACCCACTACCACCTGTGTAATTAACTCATCATAACCATCAGCTGCCCGATAAGCTTTTTTGATAAAATTTACTTTTTCAATTTGATCGACATCGGCCGGCATGATAGTTATGGGATGCAGGTTTTTATAATCAACGTACTTTAAATTAATATTATCTTTTTTAGTTTTATCAAACATTGAAGCAGCCTTTTTGGCCAACTTCAGCAAGTTATCTTTTTTATCCTTATTGGTATAAACATATATTTC
>DATGCJ010000061.1:0-4282 GCA_035312025.1 Halanaerobiales bacterium
CATTACCGGTACCACCTAAGCCCAAGACAATATCTCTTAGGGCGCGATCATTCATGTCAACAACTCTCGGCCAGCTGACCTTTGTCTTATCAATATTTAGTTCATTGCCCTGCTTGATATGGTTATCAATAGCTGCTGAAAGTAGGTTATGTGCTATTCCTATCGCATGGATATCACCGGTGAAATGAAGGTTAATATCTTCCATCGGGATTACCTGGGAATAGCCGCCGCCGGCAGCCCCTCCTTTAACACCCATAGTCGGTCCTAAAGAGGGCTCACGAATTGCTATCATAGCATCTTTACCTTTTTGATTTAAAGCCTGTCCTAGACCAACAGTGGTAGTAGTTTTTCCTTCACCGGCTGGTGTAGGAGTTATGGCGGTAACTAATACTAATTTGCTGTCTTCTTTGGACTGGAGTCTCTGGTAAGTATCAAGTTTAATCTTGGCCTTATAATCACCGTAAAGTTCTAAGTCATCCTGTGTTAAACCGATTTTTTCTGCAATGTCAGTAATAGGCTTCATTTCTGCCGCCTGAGCAATTTCAATATCACTTCTCAAAACTATCACACTCCTTATAATTTTTATATCATTTATTCTTTGATATTTTCAATATATTGATCTAACTTTTTTTCCACCTCTTTATCAAGAGGGGGAGCTTCATATTCTTCTAAGATCTCTTTATACATCTTGTTAGCCCGTTCAGCTGTATTGGGCTGCTCCTTATTACTAAAGTACCTATCCTTAGCACTTAAAATCGGTTCTCTTAAGTCCCGCATGTGATCATAAGTATGCTGTTCAGAAATAAAGTTGCCGCTGCTGCCGACATGCATGATAACTTCTTTAGCAAGTTCATCTTCATTAACCTTAATACCAGCCTCATAGTTGTCTACAATACCGACTATTTCATCATCAATTAAGAACTTCTCAAAGCACATTGTCATATAGTTTTCTAATAGTCCGGCTGAGTGCAAGATGAAGTTAAAACCGCTTTTTACAGCCGACATAAAGTTCATCATAGATTCATAACCAGCCTGAGCATCTGGTTTTAATGAATCAGTTAAAGCTCCTCCTCCACGAGAAGGTAGTCCATAGTATCTGGCAATCTGGGCTGTACCATTGAACATCTTGGCTGTTTCGGGATTACCGATTGCTAAGTTACCGGTTTTTAGATCTACTACACTGGAGGCTGAACCATAAATTACCGGTGCACCGGGATTAATCAGTTGTGATAATACTATGCCTGTTAATATTTCTGCATTCTGTTGAACTAAAGCTCCAGCTATTGTGGTGGGAGCAGTAGTTCCGGTCATACTTAAGGATGCAACTACAATCGGTTGGTTATGTTTAGAGTGAACCATCAAGGCATCTGACATCCGGCTGTCAATCTGCAGCGGTGAGTTGGTATTGATTAATGTTATCATGATGGGATGATCTTTAACAAAGTCCATTCCCCCAAAGAGAATTGAACCCATCTCAATACTTTCTTTAGCTTTTTTAGCGCCCATGGCAGATCCCATTAGGCACTTATCGGTATATTTAGCAGAAGCCTTTAACATCAACACATGTCTTAACTCATCTTCTATATCGGTCGGTTCTACTAAAACACCCCCTACAACATCTATAAAATTACTGTTCCCCGCTAATTTTGTAAACTTAATATAGTCATCATAGACTGCTCTTCTTCTTTTACCTTCATCAAAATCCATTACAAATGGTGCCCCATAACCGGGGGCCAGTACGGTATTTTTACCTCCGATTTCGACATTATTTTCTTCATTCCTGGCATGTAAGGTAAACTTCTTAGGTGCACTTTTTAAGGCATCCTCAATCATCTTTTCATTAATGAAGACCTGTTTTTCATCTACCTTAGCACCATTTTCTTCTAATAGTTTGCGAGCATCTTCTGAGAGTATTTCGATTCCGTTCTGTTGTAATATTTCTACAGTGGCATTATGTATTTTATCTAACTGCCCTTCAGTAAAAATATTATTATTAACTAACTCTCTTGTAATCAATATACTTCCCTCCTCAATCCTGACTGACTAATATTCGTCCGGCATCTCACCTAACTGTTCCATGGTAAAGACCGGACCGTCTTTACATACATAGTAATGACCGATATTACAGCGTCCACATTTACCAACACCACAGGACATTCTCATCTCTAAGGTTGTTACTATTTCAGAGGGTTCAATTCCAAGATCCTTTAATCGATTGGTTACGAACTTGATCATGATGGGGGGACCACAGGTGAAAAACCTTGTATTAGGTAAGTCCCACTCTAATTTATCTTCAATTAAAGTATGGGGATAACCTACACATTTACTCCATCCTTCACAGGGCTCATCGATCGTATACTTGATTCTGGTATTTTCAACGTCTTCCCACCAGTCATAGTCGTAACAATAAAGGGTGTCTTCCGGAGAACGGAAGGCGGTTAAAAGCTGTATTTTTTCATATTTATCCCTATTTTCTTCATCCATTACATAATTAATTAAAGACCTTAGAGGAGCTAAACCGATACCACCTCCTATAAAGATGATATTTTTGCCGTCTGTTGATTCGACCGGAAAACCATTGCCAAATGGTCCCCGGATCCCTATTACATCACCCACCTTCATGTTGTGGAGGGCTTCTGTAACAAGGCCAACTTCTTTCACTGAAAATTCAACATAGTCTTCTTCAGTTGGTGAAGATGCAAAACCAAAAGGGGCTTCTCCCACGCCAAATACTGTAACCATCATGAATTGGCCTGGTTTAAAATCAAATTCTTCTTGTACATCTTCATCTAGAAATCGGCATCTAAATGTTTTAATATTCAAGTTGGTTTCTGTTTCTTGTTTGATCTCAATTATTTCTGCTTTATGAGGCAGCATATCAGTCTTTTCCACTTTCAGCCCCTCCTTTTTCAAGTAAATATTCTTCTGTCATCTTAAGTGCTTCTCTGATGTCTAAATTAACAGGACATCTATCAATACACCTACCACAGCCTACACAGGCTAAACCCTCATAATTTAAAGGATGATATGAGAATTTATGCATAATCCGGTTGCGATATCTTTTATCTTTACTATCGCGGGGATTATGGCCGGAGGCGTGCACACTATAGGATGAGAACATACAGGAGTCCCAGCTTTTATACTTTTGCGACTCGCCATCTTCTCCTTCCCAGAAGAAGTTAAAACAATAACAGGTCGGGCAGTAATATGTACAGACCCCACAACCTAAGCATTTCTCTGTCATCTCCTGCCAGATATCTGCTTCAAACATTTCTTTTTCTGGTAAAGGGATGGGAATATCAAGTTCAAAACTACTTTCTTTAAATTTGGCTCTTCTTTCTTCCAGTAGTTTATTTAATTTATCTTGATCTCCCTCTTCTAAACCATTGAATAGATCTTCATACTGTGAGTCCTTGACCTTGATCCAGAAATTACCATCATCTTTGAAAAGGTAGATTGGCGCATAATCACTTTCAACCGGATCTAGGCCAAGCGTGTCACAGAAACAGCTGGACTGCCGTTCTGGACAGGATAGTCCCACTATAATGGTTTTATCCCGACGGTTTTTATAATTTTCATCTACATACATCTCATCTTCAATAAATACCTGATCTAAAACTTTAATGGCCTCAATATCACAGCTCCTAACTCCTAATATGATGGTTGGCTGACCATCATCATAGGCAGCATGGCCTTCAAAGTCATTACCAAGATAACTGTTTTGGGGAAATACGATATTTTTGGGTGAACTATCTGGTTGTTGATCCCAGATGATATCCTCAAAAGTATCTACATAGCCGTACTCGATTAGTTCTTTTTTACCCTTTTCCATTAAAATGGGGGCTGCAATATTGTACTCTTCTTTTAATTTATTAAATAACTCTTTAAAACCATCTTTATTAACTTTTTTTACCATCATCCTTTTTCACCTCCTCATTCATCCATAAATCCCTTTTCTCTATCATTTACATCATATTCTGATAGAAGGGTTTTTTGCTCTGGGTCTAGCCCTGCTTTGTAATCAAATATTTCATCGGCAGCTCTCTCCATCTTAGCTGCCAGGGCCCTTACATCAATACCTTCCGGACAGGCCATCTCACAGGCCCCACAGTTTACACAGCGGCCCGCCATATGCATGGAACGCATTAGATGGTAGGTGAAGTTATCATTCAACTTAACACTTTCGCCCACCCAGTCCGGCTGGTTGCTTTCAGTAAAGCACTGTTCACAGTAGCAAACATAACAGGCTTCACGGCAGGCATAACAGCGTGTACATCTTTCA
>DATGCJ010000062.1:0-50559 GCA_035312025.1 Halanaerobiales bacterium
AATTGATTGTGAAAAACCGTGTAACTCCTCTTTTTTGCTTTTTATAGGTTCTTCATTTAAAATACCTGAACCACCGTATTTTTCTTGATCAGAATTAAATACTTCTTTATACCTTCCTTCTAAAGGGACCCCGATTTTGTAATCTTCTCTCGGGACCGGGGTAAAGTTACAGAGGATGACCCTAAGGTCGTCCGCTTTTTTACCGGAACGGGTAAAACTGATTACACTCTGTTTATAGTCATCAGCTTCTATCCATTCAAAACCTTCATGTTCATAATCTTTTACATAAAGAGCATTATTTCTTTTATAAAATTCATTTAAGTCCTTAACATATCTTTTTATTTCCTGATGTTTGGGATAATCTAATAACAGCCAATCCAACTCCTGCTTATAATTCCACTCGATAAACTGACCGAACTCACCACCCATAAACAGTAAGTTTTTACCGGGATGGGCAAACATGTAAGCATAAAGCAGACGTAAGTTGGCAAATTTCTGCCAGTAATCTCCGGCCATCTTATCAAGCAATGATTTTTTGCCGTGGACTACTTCATCGTGGGAAAGTGGTAGAATATAGTTTTCAGAATAGGCATACATCATGGAAAAGGTAAGCAGGTTATGTCTTCCTTTTCTCATCAAGGGATCTTCTTCCATGTATTTTAGGACATCATTCATCCAGCCCATATTCCACTTGAAGTTAAAACCAAGTCCGCCTTTATCAACAGGACCGGTTACCATCGGCCAGGCTGTCGATTCTTCAGCCACCATCATGATACCGGGAAAGTCCTTAAAGACCACCTGGTTTAACTGTTTGATGAAGTCGACAGCTTCCAGATTTTCATTACCACCGTATTCATTGGCGGTCCATTCCCCGTCTTTTTTATTATAATCCAAATAGAGCATATTGCTGACCGCATCTACCCTTAGTCCGTCAATATGGTAGACATCAAAGAAAAATCTAGCACTGGAGATTAAAAAGCTCCAGACTTCGGGCTGTCCGTAATCGAAGTTTAAGGTATCCCACTGTTTGTTTTCAGCCCTTTTGGGATCTTCACTTTCATAAAGCGGGGTACCATCAAATAATCTTAAGCCGTGGGCATCTTTACAGAAATGACTGGGGACCCAGTCCATGATCACACTGATTCCAAAACGGTGGGCCTTATCGACAAAATACATGAAATCTTCAGGTTTTCCATAACGACTGGTAAGAGAGAAGTAGCCGGTAGTTTGATAACCCCAGGAACCACCAAAAGGATATTCCGTCAGGGGCATCAGTTCAATATGGGTATAACCCATTTCTTCCACATAGGGAATAAGTTCATCGGCCAGCCGCCTGTAATTATAGGGGTCCTCTTCTTTATCGGTCTTCCAGGAACCGGCATGTACTTCATAAATGCTAATCGGTTCTTGATGGGGCTTTTTTTCTTTTCTTTTATTCATCCATAGGTTGTCTTTCCATTCATATTTATCAAGGGAAGCGACAACTGAAGCGGTTTTCGGACTCTTTTCGGAATAAAAAGCAACCGGATCCGATTTCAAGAAGGTATCACCATGAAAACCTTTAATAGAATATTTATAGATGGTGCCTTCTGTAAGACCGGGAATAAAGGTAGTCCAGATCCCGCTGTCTCCCACTTTTTCCATCTGGTTGGCAAAATTATTCCAGCCATTAAAATCACCCACTACTGCGACTTGTCGGGCAGACGGGGCCCAGACTGAAAATCTGACTCCCTTTTGATTATTTTCTATCTTTAATTGTGCACCCATAAATTTATAAATTTGATAATGTTCTCCCCGGTTAAAGAGATATCTATCATAATCACTTATATATGTTTTAGACATTAAGTATTCCCCCAAATATATGCTTTTTTAAATAATTCAAGAAGTATATTAAATATCCTTTTAATTATTAGAATTAAAGGTACAAATGGACATCTCAAACCTTGTAAAATATTTGGTTTGACACATCTTAGAAAGTTTATTAAACTTAAGGTATAATAACAATATATGAGTAGAAGAGGAGGAATTTTCCAATGTCAGATAAATTAAAGATTCTATTTGTTTCTCCCGAGGTATCACCCTTTATAAAAACGGGTGGACTGGCTGATGTAGCCGGTGCCTTGCCGCGTGAACTAAAAAAGAAGGGACATGATGTAAGAGTAGTACTACCAGAGTATAAAAAGATACCGGACCGCTTTGTAATGGACTTTGAACATGTAACCGATTTTAGAATGAAGATGGTCTGGAGAGACAAATATGTAGGTGTTAATAAATTAGTATATAAAGATGTACCGACTTATTTTATAGACAACAAGTACTATTTTTTCCGGGAATCCCTGTATGAAAATGGCGATAAAGCTGAACAGTATGCTTTCTTTTCCCGGGCGGTTCTCGAGATGATCAATAAGATCGATTTTAAACCCGATATTATTCACTGTAATGACTGGCAGACCGGTCCTTTAAGCTTGATGCTGAAAGACAATTACCAGATTTATGACTTTTACCGTGATATAAGGACCGTATTTTCCATCCACAACTTAGCTTATCAGGGCAAGTTTGACCCTGCTGTTGTAGGAGATGTTTTAGGTGTTTCTAACTACCATTTAACTTCCGGTAACATCAGACATAATGATATGGTAAACTACATGAAAGCAGGTATCATGTACTCCGATGTTATAAATACGGTCAGTAAAACCTATGCAGAAGAAATTAAAAATGAGTATTATGGGGAAGGATTGGACTATATCTTAAGGATGAGAGACAATGACCTTTACGGGATCTTAAATGGGATTGATTATGATGAGTTTAATCCGGCTACAGATAACAGGATCTATTATAATTATGATAAAAACCACCTGGACAATAAGTATAAGAACAAGGTTGCCCTCCAGAAAGATATGAATTTAAAGCCGGACAAAGAGGTACCTGTCATTTCTATTATTACCAGGCTGGTGGAACAAAAAGGAATAGATTTAATCCCACCGATTGTAGATGACTTGATGCAAGAAGATCTCCAGTTTATCATCCTTGGTACCGGACAACCCCAATATGAAGATTTCTTTAGATATATATCTTCCCGGTATCCGGATAAAATTAGTGCCAATATCAAGTATGATGCCAAATTAGCCCAGAAAATCTATGCGGGTAGTGATATGTTCTTGATGCCTTCCCGCTTTGAACCCTGTGGTTTAGGCCAATTAATAAGCATGCGGTATGGTACCTTGCCGATTGTAAAAGAGACCGGAGGTCTTAAAGACACCGTACTCCCCTATAATGAATATGAGGAAACAGGCTATGGGTTTACCTTCAGTAATTATAATGCCCATGATATGCTTCATACTATAAAAAGAGCCCTGGCCTTCTATAATGATGAGGAAGTCTGGGAAAAACTGGTCAAAAGAGTCATGCAGCAGGACTTCAGCTGGAAGAAATCAGCCCAAAAATATGAAGACCTCTATAGTAAATTGGTTATTGATAAAAAAGTAAAAACAAAACCAAAAACAAGTGGAAAAGTAGATATCAATAAAGCTAATATAAAAGAACTTATAACATTAAATGGTATTGGTAAATCTTATGCTAATAGAATAGTAGACTATAGAAATAAGAAGGGCGAATTTAAAGCTAAAAAAGAGTTAATGAATATCAAAGGAATAGGAGAGAGTAAATATAACAAAATAAAGAATAAAATACGAATCTAAAAAGAGGTGAGAACTATGCCAGATCTCTGGACCCATATAATTGGTGGGGATATGGTAATAAATGACCTTAATGATCGGGCCCTCTGTAATGTTATCTTAGAAAACAGGGAACACTTTAACATGGGAACTCAGGGCCCCGATTTTTTCTTCTATAATGATTTTTGGCCCTGGCTAAAAAAGAAAAGGGGTCCGAGGATAGGTAGTTTAATCCACACCGAAAAACCGGGTGATTTTGTCCTGGCCATTTTTGAGGTGTTAAGAGAAAAAGAAGGGGCAATCCAGTACCCGAAAGCCCTCTCCTATTTTATGGGGTTTATTACCCACATGATAATGGATGATAAATTCCATAGGATAATAAATGAGAGGACCTATACTGATCAGGAACACAAGCGGTTTGAACTAGAATTGGACTGTGTCTTGGTTAAGAACTATTATAATCAAGACTGTCATAAGATCAACCCTATTTCCTATATTAAAATTGGGGAGGATATGGATGATTTAATCAAAGACATCTATTATCTAAACATCACCGAATTATACGATGAGTCTATCAACTTCGAGGTAATAAATAAATCTTACCAGGATATGCTTAAGGCCCAAAGAATCTTATATAGTCCTTTTAAAGTAAAAGCAGCCTTACTAAATCTTCTCAATAATTTTCTTTCCCTTGAACTTAAACAGTATCTTTATGCAAATGTAAATAGTTTTTATGTACTAACCCAAAAAGATGTAGACGATATAGAAAGAGAATTTCCTGATTTTATCACAACTAGTATAGATTTCATGAATGAAGTTAGTTCATATCTGAAAGGTGAAAAAAGCAGAGGTGAGTTAAAGGAACTAATTGATGGTTATTTAGAACAAGGCTTTTTAGAAAGGAGATAAAAATGAAAAATAAACTATCTATTGTAGTTGTTTTATCTTTGATTATATTTTTAAGTCTGACGTTAGTAAGCAGTGAAGCCCAGGCCGAGAAGTTTAATATCGCCTTAAGTGGAAAGGCTCAAACCTTAGATCCCGCTTTTTTACAAAGATCTATTTCAGAATGGCCGATCATGAACAGCATCTTTTCTGGCTTGGTTAAATACAAACCCGGCACCTATGAAGTGGTACCTGATCTAGCTAAGGATTGGGAATTTTCCGAAGACGATACTAAAATTACATTTTATTTAAAAGAAGGCGTCAAATTCCATAAAGGATATGGTGAAGTGACAGCGGGAGATGTAGAATTTAGTTTCGAAAGGATTATTGATCCGGATAAAGGTTCACCGGAAGCGGAATCTTTTTCTAAATTGGAAGATGTAAAAGTTATTGATAATTACACAGTCCAGTTAATTCTATCAGAACCGATGGCCCGTTTGTTTACCTCAACCTTACCCTATAATGCCGGTTTAATCGTTTCCAAGCAAGCAGTCCAGGAGATGGGTAGAGAGGAATTCTCCAGTAACCCCATCGGTAGTGGACCTTATCAATTTGAAGAATGGAAGATAGACAGCAGTATAGTATTAAAGCGCTTTGAAGATTACTTCGGTCAACCAGCCTATATAGAAGAAGTAGAGTTTATTCCGATGGCTGAACAGATGTCACAGGAATTAGCCTTACGTTCCGGCGAGATAGACTTTGGTGAGGTTAGTTTAGAAAACTATCAGCAGATTCAGGAAAATGAAGATCTGGCCACTGAAACTTATCCTGACCTTGCCTTTCAGTGGGTGGCATTTAATGTGCAAAAAGCACCGATGGATAATCCACATCTGAGAGAGGCCTTAAGATATATTATAGATCCGGCCGAAATATTAATTGGAGCCTTTGCAGATCAAGCTGACTTAGCCTATTCCTGGCTCTTACCCGATATGCTGGGCTACAAAAAGCTGTCCCATAAAAGATTAGATGAGGTCGGTAGAGATAAGATATTAGACCTCTTAGAAAAAGCCGGTTATCCCAATGGAGAAGGCTTAACCTTAAAATATGTTACAGATGCTAATGACATCAGAAAAAATATTGCTACTTTAGTACAGGCCCAATTAGCCGAATTTAATATCCAGCTGCAAATTGAAGCCATGGAAATAGGTCCCAAGATCGAAGCCTGGCACAATGGAGAGTACCATATAACCTATGCCAGATTTGGTAATACTGTTGACCCCGGTTACTGCAGCCAGTGGTTTTTAAGCCGTCAGGTCGGTAACTGGAACTTAATGCACTGGTCAAATGAAGAGTATGATCAGCTCTGGGAACAGGCAGAAAAGACCATGAATGAAGACGAGAGAGCCAAACTATACCAAAAGATGCAGACGATAGTTGATGAAGCCGATATAGCAGTCTGGGTTACCCATGGAGTAAAAACACCTACTTGGAATGATGATTATGAAGTCACTTTAACCCCTTCTGGAGGAATCTTAAGCTGGCTTGTTCAGAAGAAAAGTAACTGATAAGGAGACTTAATATGTTAATTTATACAGTCAAGCGCCTCTTATTATTAATACCGACCCTTTTAGCGGTGATGCTTTTACTATTTAGCTTAAGTTATCTGCTGCCGGGTGAACCGGCTGAAATCATCTTAGGACCGCGTGCTTCCCAGCAGATGATCAAAGATTTAAACCAGAGGCTGGGTTTAGATAAACCCTGGTATGTCAGTTTTTACCTGTATGTCAAGCAAGTACTGTCTGGAGACCTCGGTACATCCATATTCAGGGATGTACCGGTCTTACAGGCCGTTTTAGGTGTATTACCCTATACATTAGCATTAACGCTCTCAGGAATGGGTATTGCCGTTATATTGGGCATTACGATTGGACTGACGGCTGCCAATTACCAGAATACAATCTGGGATGGTATCCTGGAAGTGTTCTCTTTTATTTGTGCCTCAACCCCCACCTATGTGGCAGGTGTGATTATTTTATTACTATTTTCAATTCGTTTAGACTTTATACCTGTTATGGGGGCGGGAGAAGGCAGTATCTTAGATTTCTTACACCACTTAATCGGGCCCGCTTTAGCCCTTTCGGTCGGCTGGACCGGCTATATCGCCCGTTTAACCCGAAGTTCTATGTTAGAAACTATCAATGAAGATTATATTACCACTTCCCGTTCTTTTGGTTTACCCAAAACTTTTATTTACTATCGTTATGCTCTAAAAAAAGCGATTAAGCCAATTGTAGCTGTTATTGGTCTTGGTATAGGCCGCCTTTTAGGTGGTGCCCTCTTTGTAGAAGTAATTTTCACTAGACCAGGTTTGGGTAGATTAACGGTAGATGCCATCTTTGAAAGAGATTTACCGATGGTCAGAGGGGGAGTATTAGTGGCCGCCTTTTTATTTGTTATCGCTAATCTATTAGCAGATCTTTCTTATGCATATCTGGATCCGAGAATAAGGAATGAGTAGGGATAAACCATGAATAAATATATTTATATCAAGAAAAAAATAAAATGGGTCTATGAAAGGATGATCGGGGATTACAGGTTTTATATAGCGGGAGTTATTATCTTCCTCTTTTTTTTAATGGCTATTTTTGGTCCCCAGATTGCCCCCCATGACCCCTATAAAACAGATGTGAGAAGTAGATTGGAAGCTCCTTCCTTAACCCACCCAGCCGGTACTGACAGCCTGGGGCGGGATACCTTAAGTAGGCTGATCTATGCGGCTCGCCCTGCGTTTTATGTGGCCTTCGGCGGCCTCTTTATATCCATAATTGTAGGGATGATCTTAGGTTCAATTGCTGCCTATTCTGGTGGTATCCTGGATAATATAATAATCTTCTTATTTGACGTGATCCGGGCCTTCCCGCCCATTATCTTGATATTAGTCTTAGTGGCAATCGTGGGACCCTCCTTACAGAGTTTAATCATTATTTTAGGGGTCACCATCATGCCGCGTTATGGTCGTGTGGTGCGGGCGGAAACCCTTTCAGTTAAGGAGGAAGAGTATGTTTCGGTTGCCAAGAGCATGGGTGCCTCTTCCTTTAAGATTATTTCTTTTCATATTATCCCTAACATATTCGCCTCTGTTCTGGTCTTAGCCGGGATGGATGTCGCTTCTATGATTATGTGGGAAGCCGGTCTTTCTTTCCTTGGCCTGGGAGTACAACCACCCAAGACCAGCTGGGGTGTCATGCTGCAGTCCGGTTATCAATATATTGAAAAAGCCCCCATGATGCTCGTGGCACCGGCCGTGGCAATTATGTTAACCATGATGGGTTTTTCTCTTTTAACGGAAAGTTTAAGAAATGCCCTAAATCCGAAATCTGAACAGAAGGAGGGCTAGAGATGGCAGAGAATCTACTAGAAATTGAGAAGCTTAAGATCATATACAAAAGAAGGGAAAAGAGATTTCTAGCCTTAGACTGTGTGAATTTAGATCTAAAAGAAGGGGAAGTTTTAGGAGTAGTGGGGGAAAGCGGCAGTGGTAAGTCGACATTGGGACTTTCCATCATGAGACTTTTACCACCCCAGGCCAGGATAAAAAATGGTGAAATCTTCTTTAAAGGCAAAAATATTTGTAAAATAAATGAAAAAAAGTTTAACAGGGAGATGAGGGGTAAAGAAATTACGTATATTCCCCAAAACCCCCAGAGTTCATTAAATCCGGTCTTTAAAGTGGGAAGACAGTTAAAGGATATTATTAAATACAGGGCGCAGGAAAACTTTCAAGGCCAAGATATTAACAAAGCTGCTGTTGATATCATGACCAAGATGGGGATCGCAGATGCCGAAAAGAGGTTAGATGAATATCCGCACCAATTCAGCGGTGGAATGAAACAGCGGGTCCTTTTATCAATGGCTTTTGTTACAAATCCCGCTTTATTAATTGCCGATGAACCGACTACAGCTTTAGATGTAACGGTGGAAGCCCAGATATTAGGCCTTTTGGCAGATTTAATAAAAGAATATCAATCTTCCATAATATATATAACACATGATTTAGGAGTAGTTTCTGAAATAGCTGACCGAGTTGCGGTTTTTTATGCCGGTCGGGTAATTGAATTAAATAATAGGTATAATATTTTTAACAACCCCAAACATCCTTATACAGAAGCTTTAATTAATTGTTTACCCGGGGATAAACAGTCTGAAAAACTGAACGTGATTCCGGGTGAAATACCGGATTTATCCGATTTGCCGGGCGGTTGTAACTTTCATCCCCGCTGTAAGTATGCAAAAGAAAGGTGCAAAAATGAAAAACCCGAGTTTTTTGAACTGGAAAACGGGGGCAGAACCGCCTGTTTTTACCACGAGGAAGTAGGTCGATATCAATGAACATCATTGAAGTAAGAGACTTAAAAAAATATTTCTATAAAAAATCAGGTGTTTTACATAAAGTTTTTGGGGTGGGCCCTCAGGTAATCCAGGCTGTAAGCAAGGTATCTTTCAATATTGAAAAAGGTAATACGATGGCCCTGGTAGGTGAATCAGGCTGCGGTAAGACCACTGTGGCCCGTTTAATATTGAATTTGATCGAAAAAGAAGCAGGCCAGATTTACTTTAAAGGTAAAGCCTTAGATGAAATGAGTGAAGAGGAATATAATGATTATAGGGAAAATGCGGCCTTTATCGCCCAGGACTTTCGTTCTTCTTTAAACCCCCGAAAACTGGTGGGTGAAATACTGGCTGAACCTTTTCGGATTCATCCCGGTGTGATCGACAAAGAGAGGGAAGAAGCCAGGATCAAAAAGATGGTTGATTTGGTCGGTTTAAATGAAGAGGCTTTACTTAAATTTCCCCATGAATTTTCGGGCGGTCAGGCCAGGCGAATTGGAGTAGCCCGGGCTTTAATGTTAAACCCGGAATTTATTGTTTGTGATGAACCCACCTCCGGTCTAGACCTCTCGATAAGTGCAGCTATTATCAATTTGATGAAAGAATTAAAAGAAGAATTTGATTTAACTTACCTCTGGATCTCACATAACTTAAATGTGGTTCGCTATATTAGCGACTATGTGGGGGTAATGTATCTGGGTCGGATAATTGAGATTGGGAAAACAAAAGAAGTATTTAATGATCCCAGCCATCCTTATTCAGAAGCACTAATTGAATCAGTGCCTTCTTTTTCGAAAGAAAAGAAAAAGATAAAGATAAAAACCTTAGAAGGAGAAGTCCCCAGCCCGATTGATCCACCGCCCGGCTGTCCGTTTCACCCCCGCTGTAAATATAGTCAAGCTAAATGTAAGGAGGTTGTACCAATCCTTGAGAACAAAGGAAATAATAGGGAAGTAGCCTGTCATTTTCCCCTGTGATATATTTATTTTATGACAAAAACGTGGTATAATTATAAAAAACATATTAAATATTAAACTAAGGAGGATATGAGTATGAAGAGAAGTTTTATTAGTTTATTTTTATTAGTGATACTCCTATTTGCTATGAGTAGTCTGGTGATGGCCCAGGATGTTGTTAAGCTAGGATTTTTTGCCCCTGTGACCGGACCAGCTGCAGCTGATGGTGAAAGTGCTTTAAATTCAGCCAAATTAGCTGTTGAAGTGATCAATGAAGAGGGCGGTATTGACGGTAGAGAAGTCCAGTTAGTAGAGTATGATGACCACCTTGATTCCAAACAGTCTGTAAGTATTGCCCAGAAACTTACCACCAGAGACAATGTGGTAGCAGTAGTAAGTGGTTCTTATAGTGGAACTACCCGTCCCGCTGCTACAATCTATCAAAATGCGAAAGTTCCTATGATATCTGCCTATGCTATTCACCCTGATATCCCCAAAACAGGCGACTATATCTTCCAACAATCTTTCCCAGGACCCGTACAAGGTAGAGTTGGCGGCTATATGGCAGTTGATGACCTAGGAGCTCAAAAGATTGCTATCCTTTATGTAGATAATGATTTCGGAAGTACCTTAAATGATAATTTCCAAGAATATGTTAAAGAAAAAGGTGCCGAGGTAGTTTATGTTGACTCCTTTGCTATTGGTGAAAGGGAATTCAACCCCGTCCTGACCAAGATCAAAGGTTTAAATCCCGATTTAATTTATGTGGTAGCCTATGCAGGTGAAGGTGCAGCAATCATGAGACAGTCTGTTGATGTAGGGATTGAAGCACAGATCCTTGGTACTGAAGGTATGGATTCAACTACCCAGTTCTTACAGGTAGCCGGTGAAGCGGCGGAAGGATTAATTATTACAACTAACCTTAACCGTGACAGTGAAGAAGAACAGGTTATTGACTATATTAACCGTTACACTGAAAAATATGGTTTTGCACCTGACATGGTGGGAGCCTCTACTTATGATGCTTTCATGCTGTTAGCTCACGTAATGAGACAGGTTGGTCCCGATTCTGAAGCAATTAAAGATGCCATGTATGAAGTAGAAGACTATATGACCAACACCGGTTTATTATATAGATACACTGAAGTGGGAGAAGCGATTAAACCGGTTCAGGTCCAGGTCGTAAAAGACGGCGAATTCCATTACTATGACCAGATTACTGACATGGACATAATTGCTCCGTAGTTTTTACAAAAAATTGATATAAGAGCATAAGATATTCAAGGTAGGAAGGCTCTTGCAGCCTTCCTACTATACTTAATTAAAAGGAGAGTATAGAGATGTTTTTACAGCAGTTGTTAAACAGTATTGCAATAGGTAGTGTTTATGCTCTTACTTCCATGGGGGCGACTTTAATATACGGTATTTTAGGAATATTGGATATTGCCAATGCGGGAGCTTATGTCTTAGGAGCCTATCTGGGCTTATTATTCTACTCGCTAACAGGTAATATTATCATTTCATTTGCGGCAGCAATGGCTACAACCGGTCTCTTAGGTATTTTAATACAAAAATATGTATATAGACCGCTTTTAAGTCAGCCCGCCTATATCCCTTTAATTGCCAGTATCGGTATCTTTATCTTTATTGAGAATGTGATTAGGCTGATTGCAGGTCCGACTATCAAGCAGTTTACGGTTAAACTACCCTTCAGTAATTTAGATTATGCCAATTTACATATTAATAATGTCTGGGTACTGATCTTTATTGTGGCCTTGATTTTAATGTTTTTACTCTGGTATTTATTAAAAATGACCAAAATAGGTTTGGCCTGGCGAGCTACTTCCCAGGATCTAGATATAGCCAAAACAATGGGGATTAATACCAATAAGGTGATCTCGCTTAATTTCTTTTTGGGTTACAGTTTTGCCGCCTCGGCCGGGATCTTGATCGGTATTTTATATAATTCAATCTACCCTACTATGGGTAGTGTTGTTTCTTATAAGATGCTGGCTATCATAGTACTGGGTGGTTTAGGCAACCCCTTTGGTACTGTCATAGCGGCCTTACTGATCGGATTTATTGAAACAATGGTCGGAGCCTATATTGGATTTTTCATACCCCGTAATGCTATAGCCTTTGTCGCATTAGTTATTATCTTGTTGATAAGTCCCAAGGGCTTATTCACACAGAAATCCAGGATATAGGGGAGGAGAGTATATAGTATGTATGCAATCGTAGTTATGATCAATGTCGGAATATTTGTCCTGTTAGCCTTAAGTTTAAATATAATAACTGGTTATGCCGGCCAGCCCAATATCGGGCAGGGGGCCTTTTTTGGAATCGGAGCTTATACGGGGGCGGTTTTGACCGGTAAGTTCGGAATATATTTCTGGTTAGCAATGCCTTTTGCCGCTATTATAACTGGATTTATAGGTTTTTTCTTGGGATTAATAAGTATAAGAATAAAAGAAGACTTTTTAGCTATTGTCACGATAGCCTTGAACTTCATAGTGGCAGCTGTCTTTCAAAATGTGGAGTTCTTCGGGGCGGCCATGGGCTTATCTGTCCCTCCCCCTAACTGGTTTGGCGAACCTTTATCTTACCAGGGTTATCTTACAATAGTCATAATTTTAATTATCCTGGTAGTCATTTTTTCTAAGTGGATCGAAAAATCCTGGCTGGGTATGGCCTTAGGTGCAATTAGAAATAATGAGATGGCGGCTGATTCATTGGGAATTGACACTAAAAAGTTCAAGATAATGGCTTTTGTGATTGGGACCTCAATTGCCGGTTTAACCGGGGTCGTATATGCCCATTACATGACCTTTATTATGGCCTCTGATTTCGGATTTTTAACCTCGGTTACTATTTTATCGATGGTAATTTTAGGGGGGAACAATACAATTAGGGGTCCGATAATTGGAGCAGTCATCCTGGGTTTAATTCCGGAAGTGTTCCGCTTCATATCTGATTACAGGTTATTAGTCTATGCCGGTATTTTGATCTTGATGATCAGGTTTCAGCCCTCCGGACTGCTTGGTGATGATAGCTTTGTCTGGAATAAATTAAAACTATTAAAGGCATCCTTAGGTCGAAGGAGGGGTGCTTAAGATGGAAAATATTTTAAAGATTAAAAATGTAGAAAAGCACTTCGGTGGATTGATTGCCCTCCATGATGTTTCATTTGATGTTAAGAAAAATGAAATAACCGGTTTGATTGGACCGAACGGGGCCGGTAAAACCACCTTATTTAATACCCTTTCAGGCGTCTATAAGGCAAATGGAGGTAATATTTTCTTTAAGGAATCAGATATAATTAACCTGCCTCCCTATAAAATAGCAGATATAGGGATCGCTCGGACCTTCCAGATTGCCCGTCCCTTTTTAGATCTAACCGTATCCCAAAATGTCCTGGTCGGCTTGGGAGAAAAAAATTACCAGGGCTTTTTAAAACCATTTAAGCTGAGTATCAATGCGGTAAATATTAAAAAGGCCCATGATATATTAGAAATGGTGGGAATGAAAGAGTTTAGAAAAAATGAGGCGGCTGATTTGAGCCTCGGTTACAAAAGAAGGTTAGGCATTGCCCGAGCTTTAGCTTTAGAGCCGGAAGTTCTAATGTTAGATGAACCCCTGGCCGGTTTGGGTAAAGATGTTTCCGAGAAAATGTTAGACCTGGTAGAAGACCTTAGAAAAGAAGGGATGACCATAATAATTATTGAACATGATATGGAAGCTATCATGAGTATCTGTGATAAGATTGTAGTTTTAAACCAGGGAGAAAAGATAGCTGAGGGTAAGCCAAAAGAGATCCAAAATAACCACGACGTTATAGAAGCCTATCTGGGAAAGGATGAGTTAAATGCTTGAGGTTAAAAATATTAATGTATTTTACGGTGAATCTCAAGCCCTATATGATGTTTCATTAAAGGTCGAAGCAGGTGAATTTGTAACCATAATCGGGGCAAATGGAGCGGGCAAGACTACAATAATGAATACGATAATGGGGTTGATCAAACCTAAAAGCGGTCAGATTATTTATAAAGATAAAGATTTGACCAAGATAAACCCCTGGGAAAGAACTGATTTAGGAATTTCTTATGTGCCAGAAGGGCGAAGAATTTTCCCCGATTTAACGGTCATGGAAAATTTAAGAGTAGGTGCTTACCGCTTAAAAGATGATAGTCAGCTGGCTTCTAACTTTGATTATGTCTTTGATCTTTTCCCACGTCTGGCCGACCGGAAAAATCAGTTAGCCGAAACGATGAGTGGAGGCGAACAACAGATGCTGGCTATTGCCAGGGCTTTGATGCTTTCTCCCGAATTGATATTAATCGATGAAGTTTCGATGGGACTAATGCCTATTTTAGTTAATAAGGTTTTTGATGTAATAGAAAGGTTAAATGAACAGGGTATAACTGTTTTGTTGGTAGAACAGAATGCGCGTAAGGCTTTAAACTACGCAGATCGTGGTTATCTTTTAGAGGTTGGTAATATTGTTAAGTCTGACACCTGTGAGAATTTAAAGTGTGACGAGATGATCAAAAAGGCTTATTTAGGAGGATAATTATGTGCGGCAGATATTTTTTAAATATTGCCTTAGATGAATTAGAAAATAGATATGGAATAACAGATATCCCGGTCGAAATAAAAGAACATCAGGGAGAAATATTTCCTTCTAATGAAGCACCGGTCGTGTTTAATGAAAACAAACAAAAAAGTGTGGGTTTGATGAATTGGGGTTTTAGACCCTCTTATTCGAATAACTTGGTGATTAATGCCCGCAGCGAAACTGTTCACAAAAAAAATCTATTTAAAGAATCTTTTCATAGGAGGAGATGTATAATTCCGGCCAGTGGTTTTTATGAATGGGAAAAAGTAGCAGATAAAAAGATAAAGCACTTTATTAATATTCAGGAAGATGAAATAATATCATTAGCCGGTATCTATGATTTCTTTAATATTAACGGTAAACAGCAGATGGCCTTCTGTATTTTGACCAAAGACGCCCCACAGGAACTTATAAATATACATGACCGTATACCGGTAATCATCAAAAAAGAATATGAAAATGAATGGTTAGAAAATAAATTTACGCCCGGGATATTCGAATATTTACAGCCAAAAGGTTTTAATTTTCAGGTGGAAGCCTTGTAATAAGTTTCACACGAGTCTGAAAATTTTAATAATTAGCAGGATTTCTTGTATACAATATTGAATATATATTTACAAGAGTTCAATTTAATATTATAAAAAAGAGAAGAAATAAAAGGAGGAGAGATTAAATTGAAAAAACTCTTATTAACTGTTTTAACCTTAACTCTAATATTTTCATTAAGTGCTGTTGGTTTGGCTCAGACTTATACTGTAGGGACTAGTGCCGGATTTCCACCTTTCGAGTATGTAGAAGATGGAGAAATTGTTGGTTTTGACATTGATTTAATGAAGGCAATTGCTGAAGAGATGGACTTTGAAGTAGAGTTTAGAGATATAGCTTTTGATTCATTACCTTCAGCTGTAAAAACTGGTAATATTGATGTAATTGCCGCCGGTATGACAATTACAGAAGAAAGAGAAAAGGCTTTAGATTTTACTGAATCTTATTATTCTGCAAATCAAAGTATAATTGTTCAAGAAGATTCAGAGATGAATATAAGTGTTCTATATGGTGATCATGATATAAGTGTTCAAACAGGTACAACCGGTGACCTCTGGGTAACCGAAAATCTAAAAGATCAAGGTATTTTAACCGGAGATGTTCAAAGATATGATACCTTTGTACTATGTGTAAGTGACCTCGTAAACGGTAATGTTGATGCAGTTGTATTAGATGAACCCGTTGCGGAAAGGTATGCTGAAATGAGACCTGTTAAGATAGTAGGAGTTATTGTAACAGGTGAAAATTATGGCTTAGCAGTTAATGAAGGCAATACCGAATTACTTGAAACTCTCAATGAAGGGTTAAGAAGAGTAAGAGAATCTGGTAAGATGGATGAATTAGTAGCAAAATATTTCCAATAATATTTGACTAAAATATTATAGAGAGGATGTATGACTTATCGGAAACTTAGAGCTTATCATGAGTTCCCTTCCAAATCTTTTGGAAGGGGCTCTTGTTACAATACAATTGACATTACTTAGTTTATTAATAGGACTTGTACTAGCTATTCCTATCGCATTTGGTCAAATCTACGGCCCCAAGTGGCTTCGTAAACTGATTGGAGTTTATGAAAGGGTAGTCAGAAGTATACCACTTCTCGTAATCTTATTTTTAATATTTTATGGTTTTCCTAGAATAGGGATAAAATTTCCCGCTTTTACTGCCGCTGTTTTAGGGATAGGTATCAGAAGTTCAGCCTATCAGTCTCAAATCTTTAGAGGGGCCATTCAGTCTATCAGTGGTTCTCAAATGAAGGCGGCGCTTTCGCTTGGGATGACAAAGATTCAGAGCTTTAAAAGTATTATCTTACCTCAATCAATCAGAATTGCACTTCCTCCGATGGCAAATGAATCTGCAATTGTGCTAAAAGATACATCTTTAGCATATGCCCTAGGAGTTATTGAATTACTTAGACAGGGTGGATATATAATAGCTACTGAATATGCGCCACTTCCGATATATTTAACTGTTGCGGCAATCTATTTAGTGATGACCTTAACAATTAATACCACCTTGGGTCATTTTGAAAACAGACTCAAGATTCCAGGTATAGGAATAGAGGAGAGGGTAAGATGAGTGAAGAAAAAAGAACTATACTTAAAATCGAAGATCTTCATAAAAGTTTCGGCAACAATGAAGTACTAAAAGGTGTTTCACTGGAATTAAAACAAGGAGAAAACAAGGTTATTATTGGTCCCAGTGGAACCGGTAAAAGTACTCTTTTAAATAATGTTAATAGGCTTGTTCCACCTGATCAAGGCAAAATTTATCTGGATGGGGAGTTGATAACCCCTGAGAATATAAATAGGATGAGACAGGAAATAGGTTTTGTATTTCAGGATTTTGGTCTATTTAATCATTTAACTGCTCTTGGTAATGTCAGGGTAGGATTAATTAAGGTTAAGAAAATGAATAAAAAAGATGCGACTGAACTTGCCATGGAAGAGTTACGTAGAGTTGGTTTAGAAGAAAATGCTGATCAATATCCGGCTGAGCTTTCTGGGGGTCAAAAGCAGAGGGTTGGCATCGCTCGTGCACTTGCTATGCAGCCTAAGTTAATTTTATTTGATGAACCTACATCTGCTTTAGATCCTGAGCTGATTGGAGAAGTTTTAAATGTTATGAAGGACTTGGCTCAGGAAGGTATGACTATGTTGGTTGTTACTCACGAGATGGGCTTTGCCCGGACCGTATCAGATGAGATAATTTTTATGGAACACGGTAATATTGTTGAACAGGGTCCACCAAAACAATTATTTAATAATCCAGAAGTTGAAAGGACAAGAGAATTTCTATTTAAGTTGACTGAGTTATATGGTGAGGGTGATGAGTAGTGAGTATGTATGAAGTATTTGTAGGAGCCTGGCCTCATCTATTTGAGGGTGTGCAGTTAACCCTCTTATTAACTGTAATATCAATTATAACCGGTACGATAATAGCTATATTTTTATCTCTAGGTAAAACATATGGACCTAAGTATGTAAGGTGGCCAATTAATGTTTTTATAGAATTAATTCGTGGTACTCCCTTATTAGCCCAGTTGTTTATCCTATACTTCGGCTTACCGCCATACGGGATTAAATTATCAGGCTTTTTAGTTGCATATATTGGATTTACTATGAACTGTTCTGCCTATACAGCAGAGTATATAAGGGGATCTATTATGTCCATTGAGTCTAACCAGTTAAGGGTTGCAGAATCCCTCGGTATGACAAAATGGCAGGGTATTTTTAATGTTATTTTACCCCAGGCTTTAAGGAGAGTTGTTCCATCTTGGACCAATGAATTTATCTATTTATTAAAGTATACTTCTTTGGCCTATATGATCGGTACTCACGAATTGATGACTCAAGCCAAGTTTTTTGCCAGCCGGAATTATGAATTTTTCAAGGTGTACTTAATAGTTGCCTTGTTTTATCTGGTAATTGTTGTATTTTTCACCCAAATTTTCTCTTGGGTAGAAAGCAAGTTTACAATTCCAGGCTTTGAAGTAGAACATTAAAAGATTAAAAAATAAATTTACAGGTCTTTTAATGAATGATTAGCTAAATTTTTTACTCCCTTTTTTATAAAAAAGGGAGTTTTTGTAGTTCTTAATATATTTTTGATTTTAATTATAATATATTAGTAGTTGTAATTACTGCCCTTAATATATTATAATTAAAGTTGATATTTAATAAAAATTTTTAAAAAGGTTTTCATGATGAGGTGTGAAGATGACAAAGAATATTGAAATTATCTATGAACTATTTAACTTATTAGAGAATAATGAATATAAGAAAATACTAAAGAGAATATGTGAGCACTTAGATGTTGAGCGTGCTTTTTTACTTAACTACTATGAAAACTATAATACAACTGACATGGTAATAGGTTGGAATATGTCAGATGAAATTCATGACTATCTCAAAAATACAGATATAGAGGAGTTTACCCAGACCAAAAAACAGTTAGCCCAGGGTAAACCAATATACATTTCCAACATAAGTCAGGAAAATAATTATCCCAGATTGGTAGAATTATTGAGAAGTTATAATCAAAATTCGGCCGTTTTAGTTCCGATCAGGGATGCCGATTTTGAGCTGATTGGTATTATGGGGATTGCATCTGAGAATACGCTGCTTTGTGAGGAAAAAGAAGACTGTCAAAAGATTTTAGAGATCCTCACCTATAATCTAAAATATAATTGGGAAGACGAGATATTAAAATTAAAGTATCGATCTTTAATTCAAAATTCAGCTTCTGCAATTGTGATTTTAAATGATGAGGGTAACATAGTTGAATTAAATAAAAAATTTGAAAAACTTGCCAATAGTCCCAAGACTGAATTAAAGAATCAAAAATGTTTTTTTGATTTTATTGCCCCCCGGGATAAAGAGGATATGATTAAACGGCATAATGAAAGAAGAAAGGGTAAAGAGGTTGTTTCCGATTATGATTTTAACTTTATAGATAGTGATAATAGAAAAAAAGAGGTTAATGTTAAAGTTAAAATGATACCCGGAACTGATAAAAGTGTCTGTTCCTTGGTCGATATCACTCAAAAGAAGCGGACCGAAAACTTATTAAAACTGCAAGAAGAGAAGCTGTCTGAAAGCTATAATCAATTAAAACAAAGTAGGGACCAATTGGAAAGCACTTATTTAGATTTAATCGATAAAAATATTGAAAATGAGAGGCTCTTAAACAATATTGAGAAATTAATAGACCTAATGAGTTCTCTTCATATGTCAAATGGAAACAACTTGAACAACTTTCTAGCTGAACTGTTATATACGGCTTTAGAAATAGTTGATGTGGCAGATTACGGGAGTGTCTATATCTTTAATGAAAATGACTGTATAGAATACATTGAAACAGTCGGCCATAATTTAAAGAAGTTAAACCAGATTGAAATTGAAGGAGAACCGTTTAGGCATAATAATAAAGAGGTTGAGATAGTTGATAATATCCTCGATAAAAACAAAGAGTATATGAGTGATTATATAATTCAAAAGATAAAGGATGCTTCTTTACCAATCAAACAGTCTATACCCGTTACCCTCCAGGAAGGTAATAATATTTTTGGCGGGATCTGTATAGATATTGCACGCGGAAGCAAAAAAGAGTTTTCCAGGGATGATAAACGTTTAATAACATCTTTTAAAAATCTGGCCAATACCTTTTTTAAGTTAGAAAGATATAATAGGTTAAACAGCCAGTTTAATAAGGAGTTAGTAGGTTCTTTACTGAACTTTTTAAACCAGTATGATCTTTATACCAATAATCATTCGGAAAATGTTGCCCAACTCAGTTTAGAAATTGCAGAAAAAGTAGGACTAAGTAAGGAAGAGAAAAATAATACTTACTGGACGGGTATGCTGCATGATATGGGTAAGTTAATCATTCCAGCCCGTATCTTAAATAAAGAAGGTTTGTTAACCAAAGAAGAATATGCTGTCATAAAAGAACATCCAACTTTATGTTACAATGCTTTAAAAGATTCTGATTTTCTTAAAGATATTGCCCAGTATGTTTTACACCACCATGAAAGCTGGGACGGGAGCGGTTATCCTGCCGGTTTGCAGGGAGAAGAGATCCCTTTAATATCAAGAATAATAGCAGCAGCCGATGCCTGGGATGCCATGCGTTCCGAACGGGCTTACCGTAGTTCTTTAAGTAAAGAAGAAGCTAAAAAGGAGATTAAGATTAACCAGGGTATACAGTTTGATCCGGACATTGCAGAATTATTATTAGAAATAGTGGAGTAGCCGAGCAGAAAGGAATGCTTAAAGATGAACAATATCCTATTAAATATCTTATTAGTAATTTTTTTAGTATATCTATTTAATAAGTTAAAAACTAAATATAGTGATTCACTTGATATGCCAAACTATCTTAGCTATGAAAATTTATTCGATAAATTAGAAGTACCCATGCTCTTATTGGGAAAAGAAAATGAAGTTGTTAGATATAATGACTCTTTTATTGATCAGTTTGATTTAGATGAGAAGGAGATAGAAGGGGAACCATTTAATTCTGTTTTTGAAATAGAAGGTTCAGAAACTGGGTTTAACCATATATTAGAAAAGTTTAATTCGGGTGAGAAGTATAAAGGTAAAATAATGTTTTTTGATAAAAAGGATAAGAGATATGAGTGCGAACTCAAATTATATCCCATATTTGAGAACGATGAATTGGTAGGTAAACATATCATTATTAATCAGATCGATAAAGAAGAAGAGAAAATATCTTCTGCTTTAAGAGAAAGCCGCCGTAAGATAAGGGACTTACACCAGACCGCTTTAAAGATGGAGAATGTAAGAACTAAAAAGGAAGTATATGATTTAACCGTAAAAGCTGCGGAAAATATATTGGATTTTGATCTCTGCACCCTAGATATAGTGGAAGGTAATAAGATGGTTGTCAAGGCCACATCCAGTAATATTATCCCGGGTGAATCAATCTCCAGTCCTTTAGATGTTGACTCCATAGCGACCCAGGTCTACAAAAACAAACAGGCCCTGTTATCACCGGATATCCAGAAGGAAGAGTTTGCTAATCCCACCAGTTCCAAATACCACTCTGCCTTAACTATTCCGATCGGGGAACGAGGCATATTTCAGGCGGTTTCGACCAAGGTAAATGAGTTTACGAGAGAAGATTTAGAATTAGTGGAACTTCTCATCGCTCACGCCCTTTCCGCTTTACAACGGTTAGAAATGGACCAAGAAATAAGGTACTTGGGTTTCCACGACAGCCTAACCGGCTTATACAACCGGCATTATCTTAATGAGGAAATTAATAGATTAGATACAAAAAGACAGCTCCCGATCAGTGTAATAATCGGAGATTTAAACGGTCTAAAACTGATCAATGATATTTTCGGACATGAGGAAGGGGATAAATTTTTAAAAAAAGCAGCTGAATTACTGAAAGACTGTGTAAGAGAGGAAGATATACTGGGCCGCTGGGGTGGAGATGAATTTATGATTATTCTGCCTAAAACCAGCTGCCAGGAGGCGGATGAGATCCTGGCCAGGATAAATCGGAAAGTCCAAAAAACATATAAGGAAAAGAGACCGATTTCAATTTCTTTAGGGCGTGCTACAAAGGATATCAACTTTGCAGATTCCTTTAATAAAGTAATTGAAGAGGCCGACTATAAGATGTATAAAAATAAAGCTATTATGCATGAAGAAGATAATAATCCCTTAGTGGAAATGATTAAAGAAAAGATGCAGAAAAAGGAACTAAAAAAAGGGGAAGTCTATAGATTGGACAGCCTTTTAAACATGTTTAAAAATAATCCCTTTGAGAGATAATTTTATAAAATACGCAGAAATTCATTAAGCCGGGTAAAACCGGCTTTTTTGAATTCATTGCACTTTTATTCACTTTGTAATATAATTAAATTTAGCATATAAAGGAGGTAACATGACAATGCAGGAATTATTAAATATAAAAGAGCTGAACTTAACCCTTGATAAAGAAAGAATCTTAAGAAATATAAATTTAAGTTTGGAACGAGGGGAAGTATTTGCAGTAATTGGACCAAATGGATGTGGAAAGTCTTCACTTGCATATACTATTATGGGTCTAAAAGGATATACACAAAAATCAGGTGAGATCAACTTTAAAGGTGAAGAAATTAGTGAACTTTCTGTAACTGAAAGGGCTCGCAAAGGTATTACTTTAGCCTGGCAGGAACCGGCCCGTTTTGAAGGGGTTTCCGTTAGAGAGTTTCTATCGATTGGGGCCCGTTCTAGAGGCCGCGAGATCAGTGAAGAAGATCTAAACTGGGCTTTAAATGAAGTAGCAATTGTCCCGAAAAAATATCTGGATCGTAACGTTGATGATACTTTAAGTGGGGGCGAAAGAAAGAGAATAGAGTTAGCTTCCATACTTTTAATGAAGCCCGATTTAGTTATCTTAGATGAACCAGATTCCGGAGTTGATGTGGTAGCATTAAATAACATAGGTGATGTAATCAAGGACTTTAAAGACGAAAATATCGGTGTTTTATTAATTACACACTCCGATGAGATGCTGGAAGTAGCTGATAAGGCTGCTTTAATCTGTGGGGGAGAAGTATTTAATGTAGGTGATCCACAGGAAGTAAGCGATTACTTTAAATATGAATGTATGCCCTGTGAAGATGAGAACCCCGAAGAGCATCAGGAGGTGTATTTCCGTGAATGATTATGAAATGATGGTAGATGCCTATAAAGAGGCGGGCGGAGAAGACGTATTTTCAGACAGCGATACCGCTCACATGGTATTAGAACAGGATAAGGTCTTAGGCAAACACGAAGTAGAAGGTCTCATAATGGAGGCTGAAAAAATAGATGATAACACTGTAGATGTAAAGTTGAGAGTAAAAGAAGGATATAAGATAAAAAATCCCGTCCATATGTGTTTTGGAGTCCTTCCCCGGGAAGGATTACAAAAGATAATTATGGATGTGGAGATAGAAAAAGATGCCGAAATCAAGGTAATGTCAGACTGTGTTTTTCCCAATGCTACTAAGGTGAAACATGTGATGGAAGCAGATATCCATTTAGCAGAAAATTCGAAGTACGAATATGAAGAAAACCACTTTCATGGAGATACCGGTGGGGTTGAAGTAATTGCCAAGGCCGATATTATAATGGATGAAGGCAGTGAATTATTTACCCTATTTACCTTAAGAAAAGGTAGGGTAGGGAAGATCGATTTTGACTATGAATCAGAACTGGCCGCTAATACGAAAGTCGAAATGTTAACTAGAATCAGCGGTTATGAAGATGATAAGGTTAAAATTAGGGAAGCGGCCCATTTGAATGGGTACAATGCCCGAGGTCTTTTAGATTCTAAAATAGCGATGGTAGATGAGGCACAGGCAGAAGTATATAATGAACTGACTGCCAGTGCTCCGGAAGCTAAAGGCCATGTAGACTGTACAGAAATAATTAAAAATAATGCGGTGGCGCGCGCTATCCCCATTGTAGAAGTTAAACATCCGGAAGCCAAGGTTACCCATGAAGCAGCTATCGGTAGTGTAGACAGTGACCAACTGCAGACCTTGATGGCCAGGGGTTTAGATGAAGAAGAGGCTTCTGATTTGATTATTCAGGGGCTGTTAAAAGGATAAAAATAAACGGGGTGAAATAAATGAGAAGAAGACCTGGTATAACTTTAATTATAACGTTTCTATTTTTACTGCTGTTTAGTTTTTCTTTGACAGTAGGGGCGCAAGATTTTTATACAATTTGTAAGGAAGGGACCCCGGCTGAAATTCAGCAGGCGATCGATAATGGCGCTGAAGTTAACCAACAGAATAAAGAAGGAATTACACCAATGATGACAGCTGCCAGATATAACAGTAATTATAAGGCGGTTGTTACCTTATATAATAATAACGCTTACGTTAATGCAAGAGATAATGAAGGCTGGAATGCCTTGATGTATGCTGTCAGATATAATGATAATATTGATGTAACGAGAATATTACTTAAGATGAACTCAAGGGTTAATATAGATGATACAGAGGGTACTACCCCTTTAATATTGGCAGTAAAGTATAGAAATGAAAAAATGGTTAGATTATTACTAAATTATGGAGCTAATGCAAATAAAGCAAATAATAGAGGCGAAACTCCTCTTATGCTTGCAATACAAGATGACCTTAACGTTGAAATCATCGATGCCCTCTTACTATCAGGGGCCAATGTCAATATTAGAGATAAACAGGGGCGTACTCCCCTCTACTATGTTATTGATAAGGGAGATTATGGTTTAGTAAGAAGGTTTATTCTCTTTGGAGCTAAAGTTAAAATTAGTGATTATGATGACTTTACCCCATTGATGATGGCTGCCAAGGAAGCAAAAAATGTAAAGACCCTTAAGATATTAAACATAGAAGATAGTAATATCAATGCCCAGGATGAAAATGGAATGACGGCTTTAATGTATGCAGCCCGTTATAATAATAACCAATCTGTCATGAACTACTTAATTGATGAGGGAGCCCGTATTAATGCGACCGATAATAAGGGCAATAATGCTCTGACTTATGCTGTAAGATATAACAGCTATAATATTATCACTCTGTTGTTAAATAGGGGAGCTTCCTTACAACAGGAAAATGTAGCCGGTAAGACACCCCTCTTTTTAGCTGTGGAACGGAAAAGAGATCTACAGATCTTATCTCTTTTGGTTAGTCGTGGTGCTAATGTAAAAGATAGAGATAAATTCAAGGGTCAGACTATTTTGATGGCGGCCGTAGTAAATTATGATAACCCGGCCATTATTAACTACTTAATTGACCAGGGGGCAAATCCGACCGCCCGAGATTTTAATGACAAACGCGTAGTTGATTATCTGGAAGAGAATAATGATTTAAAAGGAACGGATCTCTACTGGAGATTGAATTACTTGGAACCTGATAAAAGGCGTAAGTCACTTTTAGATTTTAAGGATAAAACAAGTGTAGCATTTACCTCAGCTGTGATACCTTCAGCCGGCCATTATATGGTTGACAGCTGGTGGCCGAAAGGTACCCTCTTTATGGTGGGGGAAGTCGGTTCTCTAATAACCGCTCTTGCCTCTGATGATGAGGGAACCCGGGGAACTGCTCTAACAGTATTTGGAGTTTTAAAAGTATTAGAAATAGTTGATGTCTTAAATGAAACCGAAAAATATAATGAAGATGTAGAAGAATACAATAAAAAGGCAAGGGAGTTTAATGAACAACTGGAGAATTAAATTTTTTAAAATAAATTATCTTACACAAGGAGTGAGAGATAATGAAATTAGCAAAAGGAAATATAACTGTTGTCATGTTGTCACTTGTCTTAATTTTAACCTTATTATTTGGGGGAGTGGTTAATGCCGCCCCTAAAGAAGTCGTAATTCAGACCCCACCTGTACCGGCAGCTCTGCCTTTACTTAGACTGCAGAAGACAGGTGAACTGGATAACTTCTTAAAATTTGATGTTAAAGTTTCCCCTGACCATCAGAGAGCAATTTCCTTAATTTCAAAAAACGAAATTGACTTTATGGTGACCGGGGTTAATGTCGGTGCAAAGATATATAACAAGGGTATCGATGTCAAGATGGTCAACGTTAATACCTGGGCTATCGATTACCTTTTAACAAATGGTTTTAAAGCTGAAAGCTGGTCTGATTTAAAAGGTAAGACCCTAAGTCTACCTTTAAAAGGTGGACCGCTGGACTTTTTAGCCAGGTACTTATTAAAAGAAAACGGACTTGATCCCCAAAATGATGTTAATTTAGTCTATAGACCTCTACCGAATGGGGCTAAGTACTTTATGTCCGGCCAGGTAGACTCAATTATTCTGCCCGAGCCGCTTGTCTCAGTAAGTTTAACTAAAAGCGATAAGGCACAACTTTCCCTGGATATCCAAAAAGAATGGGGTAAGTTACACAATGGTGATGAAAGGATTCCCTTTGTAGGATTATTTGTCTCCAATCAATTCGTTCAGGAATATCCTGGATTAACCGATATAATTGCAGGTAAGTATATTGAGGGTGTCAAGTATTATAACAATAATCCGGAAGAAGCTATTAAAGACGCTTCTAATTACTTTAATGTACCGGAACCTGTGATGAAAAAGGCCTGGAGTAGAGTTGATCTCAGTCTATATCCTGATAGTGAAAGCAGAGATTTAGTCAATACTTATTTTAACCACATACTGGAGATGTATCCTGAAATGATAGGTGGTAATTTACCAGATGAAGCGTTTTATTATTAATAAATTTAAAAAAATATTATTGAGCACCACCGGATTTTTGGTGGTGCTTTTAATCTGGATTTATTATTCCAGACAGATGAACCCCTTAATATTACCTTCTCCCCTGCAGACATTTAATGCTTTTATAGATATCTATCAAAGCGGGAATTTATTTAATAACTTATTTATTACGATTCGGAGAACAATAATTGGGTATGGAGCAGCTTTAATAATTGGTTTTATGATAGCTTTAATCTTAAATAAATCTAATACCTTATATACGATAACAAGACCGATTATTACTGTTATACAAACCACTCCACCTGTTATCTGGCTAGCGTTAGCAGTTATCTGGTTTGGGATAGCGGATAATCTTACACCTATTTTTTTAATTTTTATAGTAACTCTTCCCATCATCTTTGTTAATATCTTCGAAGGGTTACAGGATATAGATCAAAACTTAATAGAAATGGCCGAAGTTTATAAGGCAGACCGGCAAGAGATATTTTTTGACATCTATGTACCTTCCCTTATCCCTTACATATTTTCAGCTTTAAGTATCGGGATGGCCTTTGCCTGGAAATCAACTATCTTTGCCGAGTTTTTAGGTTCTAATAGTGGAGTTGGTTTTGCCTTAAGCATGGCAAATAGTAATTTAAATACTGATAAACTTTTTGCCTGGGGCATAATTTTAATCCTATTAATGTTAGCTGTTGAATATCTGATAATAAAGCCGGTTCAAAAGAAAGCTACAAGGTGGAAATAAAATGGAGAAAATTCTAGAATTCAAAGATATTTATAAAAATTTTGCTGAACTAAAGGTTTTAAAAGATGTGACCCTCCATGTCAATAAAGGGGAGATAGTTACCCTATTAGGCCCCTCAGGAAGCGGTAAAACCACCCTATTTAAAATTGCGGCCGGCCTGTTAAAACAGGATCAGGGTCAGGTAATGAGGGCAGACGAACTAAGAACCGGTTATGTGTTTCAGGAACCCCGGCTTTTGCCCTGGCGGAATATCAAAGATAACTTCCATTTCGTACAGCAGAACTACCTGCCGAAGAAGAAAGCGGCCAGTATAAGGAATAGCCTATTAAAGTTAACCAATCTAGAACAAACCCTAGATAACTATCCGGCTGAACTTTCCGGGGGTATGAAACAAAGAATCGAGATTTTAAAAGCAATTTCCATAAAACCTGATTTTTTAATAATGGATGAGCCTTTAAAATCAGTCGATACCCAGACAGAAGTTAATTTAAGAAACTTGCTTTTAAGACTCCATATAGAAAGAAATATCGATATGTTTATCATAACCCATGACCCGGAAGAAGCAGCCCTAATTTCAGACCGGATCTATGTTTTATCGGATAAACCGGGTGTGATAAAAAAAGAGTTTAAAATTGAGACCAAAAAAGAAGACAGGACTTTAAAACATGATGAGATATATAGTACTATCGATGAGATAATAAATATTTTTATGGATTTAGTAGAGGATTATCAGTGGAACAGAGACCATGTGGATTCTATCGAATAATTTTTACTTTTTTAATTAAATAAGATAAAATAGAAAAAAATATTAATTTTTTAAGGGGGCAAAATTATATAATGACGGAGAAAAAAATCACAATAATAGGAGCTGGAACCGGCGGTTATGTGGCAGCCATAAAAGCAGCCCAATTAGGCGCAGATGTAACTTTAATAGAAAAAGAAAATATCGGTGGTACCTGTCTGAATTGGGGCTGTATACCGACTAAGGCCTTAGTATATTCTGCGGAAAAGTATTCTGAAATGCAGGAAGCCAGGCGATTTGGTATTGAAGTAAATGATGTTAATTTAAATATGAAAAGGGTAATCAGAAATAAGGACACAATCGTTAAACAATTGGTAGGAGGAGTAGAATTTCTGCTAGATAAACACAATGTAAAGGTGTATAAAGGCGTAGCAAGCTTACTCGATCAAAATACAGTTTCGGTTAAAACAGAAGATGGTAGAGAGATTATTGAGACAGATTATATAATTTTAGCTACCGGATCAAAGGTTAAAAAAGCCCCTATCAAAGGTATAGATATGGAAGGTATTTTAACCAGTCGAGATATCTTAGATTTAGAAGAACTACCTGAATCTTTAGCGGTAATTGGTGGGGGAGTAATCGGAATGGAATTTGCCTTTATCTATGCTAACTTTGGGGTAGATATAAAGGTTGTCGAATATTTAGATGATATCTTACCGGGAGTTGATCAGGAAGTTACTTCCGAACTTGGTAAAGTTGCCAAAAGAGCTAAAATAGATATCACAACCGGAGCCCAGGTCAAAGAAGTGGCTAAAACAGACAGCGGCTATCAGGTTAAATACTTAAAAGACGAAGAAAACCAAACTATAGAAGTTGACAAAGTACTGGTTGCAACCGGGCGTGAACCTAGTTTTGGCGGCTTAGATTTAGATAAAATAGGTGTTGAAAAAGAAAATAATGCGATTAAAGTTGATGAGCATTTAAAGACTAGTGTTGATAACATCTATGCAGTGGGAGATGTTACCGGTAAGATCCTTTTAGCCCATGTTGCTTCCCATCAGGGGGTAGTTGCAGTAGAAAATATTATGGGTGAAGAGAAAAAGATGGATTATGATGCAGTTCCAGCTGCAATATTTACAAAGCCCGAAATTGCGACTGTCGGTTTAACAGAAGAAGAAGTGAAAGAGGCAGGTATTGATTATAATATAGGCAAGTTTCCATTTAGGGCCAACGGTAAGGTTAAGACCATGAATAAGAGAAATGGTTTTATTAAAATAATTTCTAAAAAAGACAGTGGGGAAATTTTAGGTAGTTCAATAATCGGTGTACATGCTACCGATTTAATACATGAACTAACCCTTGCCGTCAATAAAAATATGACAATCGAGGATATTATAGAAACCATACATGCCCATCCCACAACCTCGGAAGTAATTCATGAAGCAGCCCTTGATTCGATAGGAGGAGCATTACATTATGTCAGACTTAATAGATAAATTCAGAGAAAAGATCGAACATGCGAGGATAGTACATTCCGATTCGTTTAATCCCTGGTATAATCTAGCTTTAGAAGAATATTTGTTAAATAATACTAAAAAAAATGAAGTGATATTATACCTATGGCAGAATGATAACACCGTTGTAATTGGCAGGAATCAGAATGCCTGGAAAGAATGTAACTGCCGCTTATTAGAAGATAATGATGGTAAATTAGCCCGCCGGCTTTCCGGGGGAGGGGCAGTCTACCATGATTTAGGCAATTTAAATTTTACCTTTGTTATGGATAAAAACCTTTATGATATTCATACCCAACTTGAAGTAATATTGAAAGCTGTCCGGGATAGTAATATTGAGGCAGAATTTTCGGGTAGGAATGATTTGGTAGCATCCGGCCGGAAGTTTTCCGGTAATGCCTTCTATTATTCAACTAATTCATCTTATCACCACGGGACAATTTTAGTTGATACTGATTTTAAGAATATGGTTGAATACTTACAGGTTTCCCAGGAAAAGATCCAATCCAAGGGGATAGAATCTGTGAAATCAAGAGTGGTTAACTTACAGGAGTTAAATCCAGATGTTACAGTCGAACAAATGAAGAGCGAATTAGAAAAATACTTCAAAGAATTATATCAGGTAGAGCCTGAGCCACAGACTATATCACCACATCAAAATGAAGAAATAGCTAAACTGCAGGAAAAATACTCTTCCTGGGAATGGCGTTACGGTCAGGCTCCTGATTTTGATATTACTTATGAGAACCGGTTTGACTGGGGCGATATCCAGTTAGGTTTAAGCCTCAAAAAAGGTACAATTGAAGAGGCAAAAATATATTCAGATGCCATGAATGCTGATCTGATTGAAAATATTGCAGATAACCTCAGTGACTGTCAATTTAAAATTGATGAAGTGAATAAAGCAATCAGAAATGTAGAACATGATAAAAAAGATGAAGAAGTTATTGATGATTTAATAGTATGGTTAAAAGAAAAGAGAATTTAATAATTTATGATTTATTCTGCATGCTAAATAAGTTATATAAATGAGTAATAAGATAAAAAAGGCCGCCCTTTTTAGGGGCGGCCTTTTAAAACTTTTAATATCTATACATTTCTGCTTCACAAGAAGGGCAGACAGCTCTTACATAACCGTCTTTATCTCCTTTTTTGGCGCTTTCTGTGATAGCTTTTTCTTCTTTTGTATGGTATTGGGCACAGTCATGACAGTAAATATCACCACATTCTTCACATTTATAGAATCTTCCATCTTTATGGTAAGTTGCTCCACAGGCTTTACATTTTTTTGCTGACATCTTTAAACCCCCTTTTGTTAAGTACTTTATATTAATTATTATAAAGTATCAAATATAATAATAAATAGTAAACACTATACACAATTTAAATTAAAGGATTCGATTAGCAGGATTTACAATATAAATAGGGAAATGTATATAATAACATAATATGATAAAGGATGATATAATATAATGGAACAGTTAAAGGTTATGACGGTTTTTGGCACCAGACCAGAAGCAATTAAGATGGCACCTCTGGTTAAAAAACTAAAAAAAGAAGATAATATCAACTGCATAGTTACAGTAACAGCTCAACATAGAGAGATGCTCGATCAAGTTTTAGATTTATTTGAAATTAAAACTGATTATGATTTAGATATAATGTCTAACCAGCAGACCTTAGTAGATATTACGGTTAATGTCTTAAAAAATCTAGAAACTGTCCTTAATGAGGAAGAGCCTGACCTAGTATTAGTACACGGAGATACAACGACTACCTTTATCGGGGCCTTATCTTCCTTCTATAAACAGATTGATATCGGCCATGTGGAAGCAGGCCTAAGGACTGGCAATAAATATTCGCCTTATCCCGAGGAAATGAATAGACATTTAACTGGTGTGTTAACTGATTTGAATTTTGCTCCCACCATAAATAATAAGGATAATCTTTTAAAAGAAAATGTAGATGAAAACAAGATATTTGTGACCGGTAATACAGTTATTGATGCTATCCAAGAGATTGTAAAAGAAAATTATAAATTTGATAATGAACAATTAAAAGATATAGATTTTGATAATAATAAGGTAATACTTTTGACCGCCCACCGGAGAGAAAATTTAGGAGAAGGACTGACTGGAATTTTCCAGGCAGTTAATGATATTATTAAAAGTAACCGGGATGCTGAAGTAGTCTTTCCTGTTCATTTAAATCCGAAAGTTAGAAAAACAGCCTATAAACATCTAGAGGATAACAAAAAGGTTCATCTAATTGAACCTCTAGGATATCTGGAATTTGCAAATTTGATGAATAAATCATACTTAATTATGACTGATTCGGGCGGCATCCAGGAAGAGGCACCCGGGCTGGGCAAACCTGTTTTAGTTTTACGTGATACGACGGAAAGGCAGGAAGCAATTCAGGCCGGTACGGTAAAAAAAGTAGGGGTAGATAGAGTAAAAATATTTGAAGAAGCAGATTTACTATTGAATAATAAGCAAGCGTATCTAAAAATGGCTGAAGCAACTAACCCTTATGGTGATGGTAAGGCTGTGGCAAGAATTATCGACTACATTTTATTTCACTACAACATAAAGGGGGTAAAACCTGAGCCTTTTCAGGTTGATTAATATGGTTAATAATGATGATTTTTCAAAAGATAGAGAGGCGATGGTAAAAAAACAGCTTATTAGAAGAGGAATTGAAGATAAGCTGGTATTAGATGCATTCCGGTCGGTACCGCGTGAAAAGTTCGTACCTGACCATGTCAAAGAATATTCTTACCATGATGGTCCCCTTCCGATTGGAGAAGATCAAACCATAAGTCAACCCTATATAGTAGCAGAAATGGTCGAAGCTTTAGAACTTAATAGAGACAGTATAGTACTGGAAATCGGGACTGGTTCTGGCTATGAAGCAGCAATTTTGGCAGAAGTAGCCAAACATGTTTATACAGTCGAAAGAATCCAAAGTCTGGCCGATAAAGCAAAGAAAAAATTAGATGAACTAGGCTATGAAAATATCACAATTGAAGTTGGAGATGGAAGTTTAGGTTGGCCCTCTGGTGATAAAGTTTTTGATGGTATAGTTGTAAGCGCGGGAGCACCTTCCATACCGAATAGTTATAAGAACCAGCTTAAGACAGGTGGTTATCTGGTAATTCCGGTGGGAAGCCGTGCCCTGCAGAATTTATATAAAGTTAGAAAAAACCAAAATGGAAAAATGGAAAAACAAAGTTTAGGTCATGTAAGGTTTGTACCCTTACTGGGGGAACAGGCCTGGTAAAGGAGGTAATCGATTTGGCAGAAAATATTAAAGCAAAAGTCCTACAAAATTCAGTAATGGTAAGTGGACATCCCAGGAGTGGGACATCAATTACTTGCCAGCTTGTTGAAAGTGCTGGAGTACATTTTCCTTCTGATTATGAAGGTGATGAATATAATGTGTCCGGCTACTATGAACTAGAGATCAGTAAAGATTTATCAAAGAAACTTATAGAAAAAGCAATGACAATTAAAAATACCATTAAGATGAATCAGGTAATAGAAAAGTTAAATGAAAACGAGGGTCTCTCTGGTTTAAAACTGGTAAGAGTACCCGCAATATTTTTCTACAGACATGTGGCAGACAATCTTAAGGCAGTCTTTATCTTTAGAAATCCGGCTGATGTAAAGGCTAGTATGCTCAGAAGGGGCATTTCAAGTTTTGAACCTGACTGGTTCGCTAATAATAATGCTCTAATTGCTGCCTATGAGAACATCGAAGACAGTATTTTAATAAGCTATGAAACATTACTATCAGATAAAGAAAAGGTTAAAGCATTGTTCAACAAAATTGATTTAGAAGTTGATGTTTCGCTAATAAAAACCGGCCAGAGATCTCAGAAACACAGTGATATCGTTTTGGAAGATAAGGAAATTAAGCTGTATGAAAGGCTAAAGGAGTTAGAAGCAAAAAACTTTTAAAAGGAGCTGATAGAATGGATATTTATCAATTTGCGATTAATTTTGAGCAGGAAAACCGTGAATATTATGAAGAATTAGCTGAGAAAAGTGCGAGTGAAAGAATAAAAAATGTCTTTTTAGAGTTGGCTTCAGAAGAAGCTAAACACGAAAGGATTGTAAAACAGTTAAGAGATAAAGAAGATGTGGGAGACTTAGAATTTGATATTATACCAAAGGTCAATAAAGTTTTTGAAGAGATCAAGGCTGATATGCCGGACAATGTAATGCCAAAAGATCAGGTTGATGTCTACAAGAAAGCACTTAATATGGAAGAAAAAAGCAAAGACTTTTATGCAGAAAAAGCAGAAGAAGTTGAAGGTGAAAAAGCTAAATCAGTTTTGGAAAGATTGGCCAAAGAAGAGAAAAAACATGAGAATATTGTTAGAAGTATTATAGAATTAGTCAATAGGCCTAATACATGGCTTGAAGATGCAGAATGGTACCATTTAGAAGACTATTAATATAATATCAATTAAGAAGCAACTGTAAGCAAAAAAACAGTTGCTTCTTCTGTCTAATAATATTACAATTCAAGTAGAATTGAGGAGGGTTAAAAGAGATGGACTTTAATATTTTGATTGGGGGAGAAGCCGGTCAGGGATTAAAAACGGTGGATAATATTTTAGGCAAGATATTATTCAGAGAAGGATTTAATATCTTTTCCTCAAAGGACTTCATGTCCAGAATACGGGGTGGGCATAACTTCATGCAGCTTAGAATTAGCGATGAAAAACTTTACGGCCCTGATAATGACTTAGATCTATTAATTGCCCTTAATAAAGAATCTGTGGATATTCATAGAGAGCAGTTAAAAGATGACGGTATCATCTTAATTGAAGGAGACGAGGAAGTGATCGACGGCCGTACAATCCTGGTACCTGCTTCTGTAATTGCCAATGATATCAATCCAAAGGGTATTAATACAGTATTTGTAGGTGCCGCTTTAAAGATAATGGATTTAGATTTAGACAAGGCTAAGCAGGTAGTAAAAGAATATTTTGATGAAGATCTAGTAGAAGATAATATCAAACTGTTAGAAAGAGGTTATAAGGCGGTTGACCCCGTTTATGAAAAATTAAAAGAAAATGTAAGCGATAAAAGCGAAGAGGTATTTATAGATGGCAATTCTGCTTTAGGTTATGGTGCGTTAACAGGTGGATTAAGGTTTTACTCAGCTTATCCGATGTCACCTTCTACCGGAATTATGAACTTTTTAGCCGGACAGCAGGAAAATTTCGATATAGTTGTTGAACAAGCCGAAGATGAGCTGGCTGCCTTGAATATGGCTTTAGGGGGTTCCTATAGCGGCATTAGATCAATGAGCGGAACTTCCGGCGGTGGACTCGCCCTAATGAATGAAGCGATTGGTTTAGCGGGAATTACTGAAACCCCTGTAGTGGTGGCAGATGTACAGAGACCCGGTCCGGCTACTGGACTACCGACCCGAACCGGTCAGGGAGACTTACTTTTTGCTATTAATTCAGCTCAGGATGAGTTTCCCTTAATGGTAATTGCCCCCCGTGATCAAAAAGACCTATTCTATAACGGATTTAGGGCTTTAAATATAGCAGATAAATATCAAATTCCGGTAATAATATTGAGTGATCAGTTCAATGCTGATTCAAGTAAAAATATCGAGGAATTTCACTTCGATTCTTTAACAATAAATAGATATTTAATTTCAGAAGATGATCCGGCTGCAAAAGACTATAAGAGGTACAAATTCACCGAAGATGGTATCTCACCGCGGGCGTATCCCGGCCAGTTAAAAGGAGAAACGGTCTTAGTAGACAGTGACGAACATGATGAAGAAGGTCATATTGTTGAAGATGGTGAAACAAGGACCAAAATGGTAGATAAAAGGGCCCGTAAGTTAGATAAATTAATCCAGGAGGACTTACAGGAACCAAAATATTTCGGAGATGAAGATATTGATTATCTTCTCTTAACCTGGGGGTCAAGCTATGGGCCGACCAGAGAAGCTTTCCAACTTCTCAAAGAAGATGGTATAAAAGTTGGTCTTTTAAGCTTTAATGATGTATGGCCTTTACCCAAGGAACAGTTAGAAGACCTGGCCTGTGATGGTGTTGATTTGATAACGGTTGAACTGAATTCAACTGCCCAATTTGGTACTTTAATAGCTTCAGAAACATTACTTGATGTTAAACAGAGTATTTTAAAATATGACGGGAGACCCTTTACCGGTAAAGAAATATATAATAGATTCTTAGATGAGGTGATCGATAATGGCTAATAATAAAGAGTTTGGTATTTCTTCCGAAACAGCCTGGTGTCCCGGCTGTGGGAACTTTCCACTCCGCAAGGCTTTATCAGCTGCTTTAGAAGAAATGGAATTAGATGTCGACCAGGTAGCTATGTTTACAGGCATCGGTCAGGCGGCAAAAATGCCTCATTATATCAACTTAAATGGTTTTAATGGATTACACGGCCGTTCTTTCCCACCGGCAACCGGTGCACGAGTCGGCAACCATAAGCTGAAAATAATTGTCGAATCAGGGGACGGCTGTTCCTATGGTGAAGGTGGTAACCACATACTTCACAATATCAGAAGAAATCCTGATGTAACACATTTAGTCCACAATAATCAGGTTTATGGACTTACCAAAGGACAGGCCTCACCCACTACCGAAGAATACATGCAAACCGGGATTCAGGTTGAAGGTACGACCGCTAAGCCCTTTAAGCCTGTAAAGTTTGCCGTAGGGATGGGAGCCAGTTTTGTAGCGAGAAGTTTTGTGGGAGACCAAGATCATCTTAAAGAAATGATCCAAGCGGCTATGAATCACAGAGGGTATGCTTTAATTGATATCTTACAACCCTGTGTTTCATTTAATAAGATAAACACCTATCAATGGTATTCCAAAAGGGTATATAAATTAGATAATAACTATGACCCGGAAGATATCGACCAGGCCTTTAAAAAGGCAAGAGAATGGGGAGATAATATACCAATAGGTATTATCTATAAAAACGAACAAAAGATCTTTAGAGACAGATTACTCTTGGATGATGATCAACCCCTCGTTGAAAAAGACTTTGATCCCCAAGATGCTAAAAAGATAATCGATAACTTTAAATAAATATTAAAAAAGAGGGGGGCTACCCCCTCTTTTATTATAAAGGTGATAAAAAATGGATGCGAAAGAAAGAAGAGAAAAGTTAATTAATAAATTAATAGATGAAAATGAACCGGTGACAGGTGCAAATCTGGCTGATTTTTTTGGTGTGACAAGACAGGTAATAGTTCAAGATATTGCACTTTTAAGGGCCCAAGGGTATGATATATTAGCTACCTCTCAGGGCTATATCTTGAAAAATAATATGGGAGTTAAAACATACAGTAAAACAATTGCCTGTAAACATGACATGGGTAATGTAAAAGAAGAACTGATGATCATTGTCAAACATGGAGCTAAAATTAAAGATGTCAAGGTTGAACACCCCATATATGGAGAAATTGCAGGCATGCTCATGCTGCAGACTTCTCAGGATGTCGAGAACTTTTTAAATAACACCGAAAAATTTGAGGCTTCCCTTTTATCTTCTTTAACAGACGGTGTTCATCTTCATACCATCGAAGCAATGAACGAAGATGTTTTAGATGAAATTGTCAAAGAATTGAAAGAAAAAGGTTTTTTATTAGAAGAGGATCTATAATTTTTTTGAAAAGGGTGTATATACACTTGACTAATCAGCTGCTGTAAATTATAATTTACTGGAAAGGAGTGGTAATGTGAATAAGGAGGAATTGAATAAAAAGAGGCTTTTTTGGATTATCTGGTTGATAGTTTTACTTCTATCAGCATATTTTGTTCCCTTTGTATTACTTCGAGATGTCAATCAGATTGAAGCTTCTTTTCTTTACTGGACTATTTTTGCAGTTTTAGCTATCTTTTCTACAATCAAAATAACGACTTATTGGAGTGATTAATTAATGAATACATTTTATGTATATTTAGCAGTAATAATATATGTATTAATAGGTTTTTATATAGCATACAAAGCACGCCAGGGTATGAAACAAGGGGTAATTGAGTATTTTTTAGATAATAGATCAACCAGTGGAATAGTATCTGCCTTATCATATAGTGCCACCACTTACAGTGCCTTCATGATGATTGGGCTGGCTGGATTTACTTATTCAGGTGGTGTGGGAGCTTTAGGCTTTGAGTTAATCTATTTAGCCGGTCTTTCCTTAGTTGCGTTTTTTGGTCCGAGATTCTGGTTAGTAGGCAAAAAATATGGATATGTAACTCCCTATGAAATGTTGGGAGATAGGTTTCAAAATAAATGGATTGCAATTATTTCAGCCGGAGCAGCCTGTGTATTTTTGATTCCTTACCTTTCTGTGCAATTAATGGGTATCGGTTATCTCCTAGAAGGTTTATCAGGGGGCAGTATTCCGTTTTTAGCAGGTGTCATGATAGCGGCAGTTTTAGCAATATCATGGGCCATCATTGCAGGTATGCGTTCGGTTACCTGGACCGACTCCTTACAGTCTTTGATAATGATATTAGTTAGTGTTTTAATCCTTTTTTATGTGGTATATACTCAATTGGGTGGATTTTTATCATTTTTCAACCAGCTGGAAACAGAGTATGCTAACTTTCTTTCAGTACCCGGACCGGGATTTTTCAAATTCCAGACCTTTTTGGGTCTGACATTACCCTGGTTTTTCTTCTCTATTTCCAATCCCCAGGTGAGCCAGAGATTATTTATACCCAATTCTTTAAAGGCAATGAAGACTATGATTAAAGGGTTCCTCATCTTTGGTCTCGTTTATACTTTAGTATCTGTTTTATGGGGATTTAGTGCCAAACTATTACTACCTGGTTTAGAACAGGCTGACCTGGCCACACCTACCCTGCTTGGTTCCGAACATGTACCGATGTTATTGGGTTTAATAGCAATGATCGGTATTACCGCTGCTGCAATTTCAACGGTTGACTCTATCATGCTGACTTTATCATCCTTGATTGTAAGGGATTTAATGCAGTCGCGTGACGAATATTCGGATAAGAAGCAGCTTAGAATCGGTAAAGCAGTAATCTTTGTCATCGCAGTGATTGGTATCATTTTTGCAGCTCAACAGCTGGATCTAATTGCCACTTTATCAGTAGCTTCCTCAGTTGGTCTTATGGTAGTAGTACCCACCATCTTTGGGGCTTTCTTTTGGAAAAATGCTACGGCAGCCGGTTCTCTGGCAAGTATAATTATAGGTGCTGTTGCAGCTCTTTATTTACAGTTTGCCGGTCTTAACCCCCTGGGTGTTCACCCCGGTGTTTGGACCTTTATCATAACTGTTGTAACATTTATCCTGGTCAGTCTCTTTACTAACGCCCCAAAAGAGAAAGCAGAGGAATTTATGGGTTATCTAGACCAGGAGTTAGCAGATAAAAATATTCTTTAAAAAGAGGTAATTACGGCTATTTGTTAAATATTATAAATATACGAAACCATTTATTTGAGGAGAGGAGTAGTCAATGCAATATAAAGATGTGAGCCGTGATTTGGAAAAGAAAACTAATCTATTAGTGGACTCAACCATGAAATGTGTTTATGGTGATAAGCTTAAGGATATTAAAGGCAGCGATAAAGAAGAAAAAAGCATTAGGGATATAGAATATATCATTAACTACCTATCAGAAGCCGCTTATTTTAATAACAAGGGACTCTTTGAAGATTTCTCACTCTGGTTAAACAGCTTATTTAACAACATCGACTTAGGGGAAGAAGTATTTAAAACTACATATAAATGTATAATAAAACAAATAGAGCATGAATTCGATGAAAAGGTTAGTAATTATCTAAATAATATAATAAGAGAATCTATGCAGGAAGCATTAAATAATAAAGAAGAGATTGCATCTTTTATAAAGAAAGACAATCCCCATCAGGAGTATGCGAAAAGATACTTAGACTTACTTTTAGAACATAAAAAGGAACAAGCTAGTAAGCTAATAACTGATGAAGCTCTAGATGAGATGGGTATTGCTGATATTTATTTAAATATATTTCAACCAGTTCAAAAAGAAGTGGGGAGACTTTGGCATGCTAACAAAGTCTCAGTTGCAAAGGAACATTATATTAGCAGTGTAACACAGCTAATAATGTCCCAGTTGTACCCCCACTTTTTATCTATTGGAGGTAAAAAAGGCAGTGTTGTAACCACTGCTGTCGGAAATGAACTACATGAAATCGGGATAAGGATGATCGCAGACCTATTAGAGGTTGACGGGTATGATACAATACACTTAGGAGCAAATACTCCCAATACCGGTATCATTCAAACCTTAAAGAGCAATAAAACAAAGCTTCTCGGGGTCTCGGTTACTCTCCCTCTCCACCTCAAAGAACTTGATAAGTTAATTACTATGATTAGAGATGAACGCGAATTAAATAATTTAAAGATTATGATCGGGGGCTGTGCTTTTAATAGAAATCCGGAATTGGTTAATGAATTTGATGTAGATGAATACAGTAAAGATGCTCAAGATGCTGTAAAGAAAGCTAATATTTTAACGGGAGTGGTGAACTGATGGGTTTTGTTGTACTTACCTCCCCCGAATTGAAGATAAAAAGGATCTTATATAACGACACTTCTTTTTCTTTTTTAAAAGAAGATAGGATCTTAACTTCTTTTGTCAATAAGAATGAGCGTTCTAAACTGCTGGACTTTGTGCATAAAATCCAGGCTGATAAGGCAGAGTTTGGCTATGAGATCCACTTACAAACTAAAGAAGATAGTATTTTATATAATTTTTCCGGTATTAAAGCAGAAAATGATTCAATACTCATTTTAGCTTCCCAGTTCAAAGAGGAAATAATAAACCAGTATGACCACTTCATGAAGGTGAATAACCAATATATAAATAAGATTAGAAGGCTGTTAAAAAATCAGATTAAGTCTGATAATGAGGTGGTACTAAGCGGTGACAGCTCTGATATATATAACCAGATTAGCCAAATCAATAACGAACTTATGGAAGTGCAGAGAGAACTTACCAAAACAAATAAAGAATTAAAATGGCAGAAAGAAAGGTATTTTGCCACCCTTAAAAGTATTGGTGAGGGAGTCATTGCTTTAAATGAGGAAAAAAGAATTCAATTCATAAATGAAGCAGCCCAAGCTATATTGGGTATAAAAGATAATATAAAAGGTGATTATCTACAAGCACAGGATATTAAGTTTCTAGACCAAAATGAAAATGATATATTAGAGAACATAATTGAGCGGGTATGTAATACTGGAGGTTTAATAAAAAAAGAAGACCTCCTTATGAAAACAAAAGAAAAGGAAGTTCCCATTGATTTAACTGTTTCTCCGATTAGAATAAATGAAGAAAAGTTATTAGGTATAGTAATTGTAATAACTGACATAACCTTAAAGAAAAAACATGAAGAAAAGTTAAGAAAGTTGGCGGTGACCGATCGTTTAACCAATATTATGAACCGCCGGATGGGAATAAAATATTTAGAAAAACAAATTGAAAGGTTAAAAAGAGAAGATTTCCCTTTAACGGTTTGTTTTATTGATGTCAATGGTTTAAAAAAGATAAATGATAATTACGGCCATTTAGAAGGAGACCATCTTTTAAAAGAAGTGGCCGAAATTTTGGACCAGAATGTAAGAAGTTCAGATGTGGTTGCTAGAATTGGGGGAGATGAATTTTTAATCATCTTTTCTAATAATGTGATTTCAGAAGTGCAAGAGGTTTGGGATAGGATTGAAGAGGAAGTTAACAAACGGAATAAAAATATGGAAAAACCATACAAAATTAGTTTAAGCCACGGCTTTGCTCAAAAGGTAAAAGACGATGGTTTAAGTCTCGATGATCTAATAGATAAAGCAGATCAAAAGATGTATAAGGATAAACAACAGTATTATAGTAATAAAGAATAATAGTCTTGGGGTGAATTTAATATGAAAAACAAACAATATATAGCATTTTTAATTTTAATAATATTATTTAGCTTTTCTCTGGTTGGACAGGCTGTTGATACAGCTGTTACAATTGTGCCTCAAAAACAGTTTGTAAAGGCAGTAGCTGAAGACAAAAGTGAAGTTACCGTGATGATACCACCCGGTTACAGTCCCGGTAATTATGCCCCCCGTCCTTCTGAACTAACAAAATTTTCCGAAGCCAAGATATATTTTTCAATGGGAGTTCCCGCCGATGTACAAAATATCTTACCGAAAGTAAATCAGTTTAATGCTGATATAAAGATTATTAAATTAGCGAATTTGGTGGGTGAAAAGTATAAAAACCGTACTTTTCCCAATGGAAGTCGCGATCCCCATATCTGGTTATCACCAAAAAGGGTTATCTATATGGTTAAAATAATAAGAGATGAACTAATTAAACTGGATTCTGACAATGAAGAATTTTATCGAGACAATGCGGAAGAATATATTGAAAAAATAAGAGCCACAGATCAAAAGATAAGGGATATCATTAAGGAAAAAGATAATAATTATATGCTGGTTTACCATCCCTCCTTTGGATATTTTGCGGAAGAATACGAACTTAAAATGGTTTCAATCGAAGAGGGTGGCAAAGAGGCAACTGCCAAACACTTACAGGAGATTATAGATTTCGCCAAGGAAAATGGGATTAATAAAATATTTTATCAGGCAGAGATTGACAGCCGTCAAACAGAGGCAATAGCGGAAGAGATAGATGCAGAGCTTATTAAACTAGATCCCTTGGCAGAAGACTATTTAACCAACCTAATTGAAATGGCTAAAAAGATTAGTGGAGTTGAATAAGTATGGAAGATGAAAAGATAATAGAAGTAAAAGATTTGTATTTATCATATAATCAGGTTAATGTATTAGAAAATGTGCAGTTAACTGTCTATAAGGGGCAGTTTTTAGCTATAATTGGTCCCAACGGAGGAGGCAAGACAACCCTGCTCAAAATAATATTGGGTTTGATTGAACCTGATAGCGGTGAGGTTAAAATTAAAGGACATGATATTAAAAAAGGACGCAAACTGGTCGGTTATGTCCCCCAGATTTCGGACTTTGATAAAAACTTTCCTATAAATGTTCAGGATGTGATCCTGATGGGCCGGATCACCGACCAAAAAGGGCTTTTCTTTAATTATAGTGAAGAAGATAAAAAAATAGCGGAAGAGATAATGCATGATTTAGATATCTATAATATTAAAGACCGCCAGATCGGAAGATTATCCGGGGGACAACTACAGAGGGTTTTAATCGGTCGGGCTCTGGCAGCTGAACCAGAGATCTTGCTTTTAGATGAGCCTACGGCCAGTCTTGATGCAGAGGCGAGATCAAATATATATAGTATTTTAAGAGAGATTAATAAAGAGATTACTATTATTGTAGTTACGCACGACATTTCAGCTATTTCATCTCACTTTGATAGTGTAGCCTGTTTAAACAGGAATCTACATTACCATGGTGATAAGAATATTACTAAAGAAGATCTAGATCAAGTTTATGGTTGTCCGGTTGAACTTATTGCCCACGGAGTTCCCCATCGGGTATTAGCAGACCATGAAGGGGATGATCATAATGATTGAAGCAATTTTGCAGTATAATTTCCTACAAAACGCGGTTTACTCAGCTTTGATGGCCAGTGTGGTTTGTGGGATTATTGGTACCATTATAATTGAAAAAAATCTCGTGATGATGAGTGGAGGGATAGCACATACTTCATTTGGTGGGGTTGGCTTGGGTTATTATCTTAATATTGAGCCCATCTTTGGGGCCTTATTTTTTGCCCTTTTATCCTCAGTAATTATTGTCAGGATCAGAAAAAGGACCGAAGTTCATTCTGATACCTTAATTGGTATCATGTGGGCAATGGGCATGTCTTTAGGGATAATGTTTATTTCCTTTATGCAGGGTTATCCACCCGATATGTCTTCTTATTTATTTGGAGATATTTTGACTGTGACCGATATGGATATAAATATAATGTTGATTCTGGTCATCGTAGTGGTGGCCGCCATCACGGCCTTATTTAACCAGTGGAAATCTTATCTTTTTGACGAGGAATTTTCTTATGTGAGAGGGATTAATACAGAATTTTATGAGTACTTTCTTTTTATTTTAATTGCCCTTACAGTTATTGTCTTAATTAGGGTAACCGGTATAATCTTAATAATCGCCTTATTAACTGCTCCGCCGGCCATGGCCAAACTTTTCACCTATGATTTTAAAAAGATAATATATTTAGCAATTGGTTTTGGAGTAATTTTTACAATGACCGGACTCTGGCTTTCCTATATGTTAAATATTCCTTCGGGAGCAACAATTATTCTCCTAATTGGGGTTACTTACTTTATCATGGCTTCTATAACGCAGAGATTTAATGTAGGCAGCTGACTGATCAAGCACTTTCTGATTTATTTATTTCATCTGATTTAACTAGGGCATATTTGGTGGCAAATGAGCCGAATATTTCTGTCAGGGCAGCTGTGAACAATAGAATATTAAAGATCAACTGACCAATGTTGGCCTGGGTAAATTCCTGCTGGACGGTGTAGGCTAAAGCAATTGCTACCCCACTCTGCGGTAGGAGGCCCAGCCCTACATATTTTTTTATGTTTTCAGAAGCATTGGAAAGAATACCGCCTAAAGAAGCTCCCCCTATTTTTCCCACTACTCTCGTAGCAGTATAGACCAAAGCTAATATGATAAAAGGTATATCAATACCCGAGAACCTGATTTCAGTACCTGCCAAAATAAAGAACATCGCATATAAAGGTATTGTAAGTGTTTCTACATAGTCGGCTATATTTAAGTTCTTGCTGGCAAAGTTTCTGTAAGCAAAACCGATGGCCATATTGGTAATGAGAGGCGATAAATTCAAAAGAGTAGCCGCGGCCAGCCCACTTACTAAGGTTGCGATCAGGGTAAGGACTTTTTTAGTTTTATCTTCATATTTTTCCTGTAATTTTACCGAGATATATCCGATCAAAATCCCCGCTATAATAGAGCCTACCACTTCTACGAGAGGGACGAGTATCATGTGGTTTATGCTTAGACTTGCTCCCCCACTGTACTGATTATATGCTATGGGACTAACTATACTAAATAAAATTAAGGCCAGAGCGTCATCTAATCCTACTACAGCCATAATCATTGAGGTGACTGGACCTTCTGCATTATATTCTCTTATTACCATAACTGTAGCAGCGGGAGCGGTAGCGGAAGCAATCGCCCCTAAAAGCAGGGCAATATATAGGTCGTAGCCGATTAAAAGTATACCTATAAATACCATAAAAAAGGCCCCTAAACCCTGAATCAATACTATATAGGTGATACTCTTACCTAACTTCTTGAAGAGTTTAAGTGATAATTCACTACCAATTGTAAAGGCGATAAAGCCAAGGGCTAGGGTTGTTACATACTCAAAACTGTTTATAATATAGGCATACCAGACTTTATATTCCAATTTTAAAAATGGAATTGCATTTATTACCTCGATACTAAGCAGGATACCTAAAAAGACATAACCGACTACAATCGGAATATTATACCGTTTGGCAAAAATAACAATAAGAAGAGCGGCTAGAACAAAAAAGGCGATTAGATAAAGTTCTTTATCACTAACCTGATGTTCTATAAACCACTCTTCATATTTATAAATTTGAGATAACATCTCTGTATCCATAATTATACCTTCTTTACACACAAAATTAGATTAAGCGAATCTTTTAATAATCACATTCTCCCTCAGTACATAATAGATAATATAATAAGTCTCCCCGGGAGATATAGCCCCTTAAGTATCCTTCATCATTTGTAACAAATAGATAAGATTCCTTATTGTTTAACATGATATCAGCAATCTTATCCATGTTATCTCTTTCCAGGACCGTATCTGTCTTAGTAACCATATACTCTTCGACTTTTCTATACTTTATATCACTTAAGTTTTCGGCGGCCTGATTTCTATCATATAAGATTCGCTGACTATTGATAAAACCATACTGTTCGGGGATAATATTTTTTAGGATATTCTTACTATAAATCGTGCCTATAAAGTGGTTTTCTTCATCTACGACCGGTAAGATAGGCATTTCGGTTTTATGCATATAAACTATCGCATCTTCAACGGTATCTTCATATGAGACTGAATTTAAGGACCTCATCATATAATTTTTTACAATAGCCATCTTTAGACCTCCATTTCCTCTATGATAATATTGTCAACATTTTTTTCTATTTCTTCTCTATTGTGAAGAAATACTGTTTTATGTTCAGCAATATCTAAGGCAGCTGCTGCAGCATAACGGTTCGCTTCTATGAAATCAAAGCCGTTTTGATAGATAAAATCAAAGAAAGCCGCATTATAGGCATCACCAGCCCCCAGTAAGTTTCTAATACAGTATTCACGGGGTGAAAGCATATAGATGGTATCATCATTATCAAAAAGTAATCTATTAGTGTGGAAGGGCATTATTACATATTGAGCCCCTTCTTTCTGCAGCTTTCTACCCATCTTTATATAGTCATCAAGTTCTTCTACCTTGACGTCCAATATTTTATGGGTATGTTTAAAGTAGGGAACAACAAATTTTGGTTCTGCTTTTAGAGCCCGATTTAGGGCTTCCCCACTGGCTTTAAGATAGACATCTTTATCAAGTTCATTACAGATTTCTACTAATTCATTATAGATATCAAAACTTACTCCGGATGGGATTGAACCCGCGATCATTACTAAGTCACTTTCTCGGATACTCCTTTTAAAGCGCTTTTTTAATTCTTTTACACTTCTTTCACTTACTGAATAAGTATAGTCGTTATACAGGGTATTACTGGGTGGATTTTGTGCAATTATCTTTATGTTGTTTCTCATTTCTTGCGAGGTGTACACATAGTTTGTGGTAACCTGGAAATCCTGTACCATCTTTTCGAAGAAAAGGCCCTGTTTACCACCTATAAAACCTATATTCTGTACATCCGAATAACCCAAGTTTTTTAAATTAATAGCTGCTATTAATCCTTTTCCTCCGGGATAGACTTTTAAATTTTCATTATCATAAATATATTGATCTTTCATTGGTTTATGTTCATCGATGAAATATTCCCTATCAATGGAGGGATTTAAAGTTACAGTAGTTATCAATAATATCACCTCTGCCTTATATTCATTATTATTATATTTCTATAAATAAGTCCTATTTCCTTTTATTTAAATAATTGAGAGCTATGATATTTAAAATAATTGGATTAGTACTGAATTTAAATCGGTCAATTTAAAAAAATTAAGTAATTTTATCAATAAAATCGAAGGAATTAGAGAAAAATTAACGAAGTTATATTGATGGGAGCTGTAAAAATATTCAAACTTGTATACGGAAAGAGGAGGGATATTTGCTTGCATAAATACCTATATATGGTATAATTATAAAAATTCATGAGAAGAAAGGAGTAGTGAGTAGGGAGAATGGAATATAGTTTACCTAATTTTACTTGGTTTTGGCTATTGGCACCGAATTTATTGATTGTTTTACTGTCACTCTTGCGTTTGCTTAAAAGAAGAGGGGGTGACAGTTAATGGATCCTGTATTAGTTACTTTTTCTATTTATATTGGCGGTATGCTTTTGATCGGTTATTATTACTACCGCCAGAATGAAAACATATCTGATTACTTTTTGGGCGGCCGGACCTTAAATCCCTTTGTTACTGCCTTGAGTGCACAGGCCAGTGATATGAGCGGCTGGCTTTTAATGGGTTTTCCCGGTGCGATTTATGCGGGTGGTTTTAATGGAATGTGGATTGGGATCGGTCTGGCAATAGGAACCTACCTTAATTGGCAGTTTACAGCTCAGAGATTGAGAAGGTATACGGAGATAGTAGACTCTATAACAATTGCCGATTATTTTGAAAACAGGTTTAAAGATAACAGTAGAGCTTTAAGAATAGTAACTGCTCTAGCTATATTAATATTTTTTACTATTTATGTATCTTCAGGATTAGTGGCCGGTGGTCTGCTTTTTGAGAATATATTAGGTGTGAACTATCAGCTGGCTGTAGTCCTGGCAGTCATAATTATTGGTCTTTATACTTTTCTAGGTGGATTTTTAGCGGTTAGTTGGACTGACTTTGTACAGGGATCTTTAATGGTTATTGCCTTATTAATCGTTCCGATTGCATTAATATCAATTAGGGGTGGATTAACAGAAGTTTGGGGCCAGATTGCCAGTATTAACCCGGACTTATTACATGCCGGTAAGATTGTCTCATATGAGTTTGGATCAGAAGCGCAGTGGATAACAACCTCAGAAAATATGAGCTTTATCTCTCTCATCTCTTTATTGGGATGGGGTTTGGGATACTTTGGTATGCCCCATATTTTGGTTAGGTTTATGGGGATTAAATCAGCGAAGCAGATTCCAATATCCCAGTTTGTGGGAGTAACCTGGGTTGTTGTCAGTTTAATTGGCGCTGTCTTTGTCGGAATTTTAGGTATTATTGCCGCACCCGAGGCTTTAGAAAATACAGAAACCGTCTTTTTAGTACTTTTACAGAAACTATTTAATCCCTGGGTAGCAGGTGTGTTTTTAGCTGCGGTCCTGGCTGCTATTATGAGTACGATAGATTCACAGCTATTAGTTTCATCCAGTGCCCTGGCCGAAGACTTTTATAAATCACTTTTCAGGCCGGGCGCCAGCCAGAAAGAGCTGCTCTGGGTGAGTAGACTGGCTGTACTATTTATCACCGTATTAGCCCTATTTTTTGCCCTATCAGGGGGAACAATTCTTGATATAGTTGCCTATGCCTGGGCTGGTTTAGGAGCATCTTTCGGTCCGGCCATCTTATTTAGCCTGTTCTGGAAGAAGACCTCCCGGGACGGGGTATTAGGCGGAATTATTACAGGTGGTGTGGTAGTGATAATTTGGAAGAACTTTTTTGCCTATACAGGACTTTATGAAATAATACCGGGCTTTTTCCTATCGGCCCTGGTCATTTATGTAATAAGTTACTTTGGTCCAGATCCATTACCAGAGGTAGTAGATGAATTTGAAAGAGCTATGAAGCCCTTAATTAATGAATAGATAAGCGAGGGGGAGTCAAATGCGAATTAAGGAGCATCCAATCTTAGATTTTGATAGAAAAGAAGAGATAACATTTACTTATAATGGAAAAGAAATTAAAGCATATGAAGGAGAAACTATTGCAGCCGCTCTTTATGCAGCTGGCATTAGAGTGCTTAAAACAAGCAGTAAATATGAAAGACCGCGCGGCTTATTCTGCGCAATTGGGAACTGTTCTTCCTGTCATATGGTAGTAGACGGGACACCCAATGTAAAAACATGTATAACAAAAGTTGAAGAAGGTATGGTAGTTGAACAAGAGGTCGGAAAAGGTGATGTAAGTGATTAATACTGATGTTTTAGTAATTGGAGGGGGACCCGCCGGTATGACAGCTGCTTTAAAAGCAGCTCAAAAGGGTGCCTCAGTCATTATTGTAGAAAAATACCACGAACTGGGCGGACAGCTGATAAAACAGACCCACCGTTTTTTCGGTTCCAAAGAAGAACAGGCCGGTATTAGAGGTATTGCCATTGCAGATGAATTAACTGAAAAGATTGAAAGTAATGATAAGATTAAAGTTTTAACAGAGGCAACCGCCCAGGGATATTATGAAGATAAAGTAATTACTGTTTCTTATCAGGAACAGTTTCAAAAGATTAAACCGAAAAAAGTAATTATTGCAACCGGAGCTTCGGAAAAGATGTTAGCCTTTGAAAACAATGACCTGCCTGGTGTATATGGGGCAGGTGCTGTTCAGACCCTGATGAATCTCTACGGAATACTGCCGGGCGAAAAAGTTGTAATGGTAGGGGCCGGTAATATCGGTTTGATTGTAAGTTATCAACTACTGCAGGCTGGAGTTAAAGTGGTAGCAGTAATAGAAGCCGCTCCTAAAATCGGCGGTTATTTAGTGCATGCTTCCAAAATAAGGAGAGCGAAAGTTCCTATCTATACAAGCCATTCCATAAAAAGGGCCATCGGGGAAAAATCGGTGGAAGCAGTTGAAATGGTCAAGTTAGATGAGAACTGGAACATGGTCGAAGGATCTGAACAGATAATCGAAGCCGATACGGTCTGTTTGGCGGTGGGATTACGCCCGCTGACCGATCTATTGATACAGGCCGAATGTGAGATGGCCTATATCCCCGAATTGGGGGGCGATGTGCCGCTGAGAGATGAGAATCTTAAGACAACCAATGAACAGATCTTTGTAGCCGGTGATGCAGCCGGAATAGAAGAAGCTACGGCTGCCATGTTAGAAGGTGAATTAGCCGGTCTAAAAGCGGTTTCTGAAATTGGTTACACAGATCCCGATTTATTTGAAGAGCTCAATCGACTAAAAGAAGAACTAAAAAAATTAAGAAACGGCCCGGTTGGAAAAGTCATTCGAAAAGGGCTTAAAAAAGCGAGGGGAAAAGAAGATGCTGGAAAAAACAGGTATTCCCACATCCGAGGATATAGATAATATAAAACCAGACGAAGAGAGACTCAAAGAAGGTCCAGTAGCAGTTATTGAATGTTTCAAAGAGATCCCCTGTGACCCCTGCTTTTACAGCTGTCCCTTTGGGGCAATTAAAGAGTTTGAAGATATAAATGATAAACCGGAATTAATCACAGAGAAATGTACGGGCTGTGGAAACTGTATAGCAAGCTGTCCCGGTCTGGCAATTTTTGTGGTCGACTATAATAAAAAGACAGTTAGTTTACCGTATGAATTTTTACCACTACCGGAGAAGGGTGAGCATGTAAAAGGCTTAGACCGGGGTGGTAGGGAAGTCTGTGAAGCAGAAGTAGTTAAGGTCAGGGATCCTAAAAAGAATGATAAAACGGCTGTCATCACAGTCAAAGTACCGGAAGAGTATTTAATGGAAGTAAGAAATATAGAAGTTGGTGATTTAGATGAATGATGATACTATTATTTGCCGCTGTGAAGATATTACCTTAAAAGAACTTAGAGATTTGATCAAGGAAGGTTACACAACTTTAGATGAAATTAAAAGGGCCCTGCGTTTGGGTATGGGACCCTGCCGCGGTGATATCTGCCTGGAACTGGCCGCCCGCGAGATCTGTCGGCTGACAGATAAAACGATGGAAGATATAAAGATGCCCAACAATAGGCCTCCCCTTAAAGGTATAAAAATGGGCGAATTAGCAGGTGATGTCGATGAAAAATAAAGCAAATATTGTAATTATAGGTGGGGGAGTTATCGG
>DATGCJ010000063.1:0-3771 GCA_035312025.1 Halanaerobiales bacterium
ATATTAAACCCATTCACCAATATTTCACCTTCGGTAATATCTAATATACCGGTAATCATTCTAATAGTAGTAGTTTTTCCGGCCCCATTTGGCCCTAAAAATCCAAATATTTCTCCTTTATTAACCTCTAGATTTAGATTATTAACAGCCTTTTTATTATTATTTTCATATACTTTGGTGACCTCTTTTAAACTTAACATTGATCTCCCTCTTTCTTATAATTTTTTACTTGCTCTTTCTTATAATTTTTTACTTGAAGTATGATTTAATATCTGCTTCTACTATCTTAGCAATTTCTCTCGAATTACTTCTAATCAAAATTACTCTCTTATTTCTGGTCCAACTAATACTGGTTATACCTTGACTGGTTTGAATCCAATACTTGCCGTAAAAGGGAATATTAATTTCCATGGTCTTAACTTGAAAATTGCCTGTGTTCATTTCTTTATAATTATTGATACTGCTCCTGGCCGTAAAGGGATCTTTGTATCTAAAATAGGAAACGATTACCTCTTCTCCGTTTACTTTAAGTTTATTAACTTCTTTATTGATCAAGCTATCTTTATTAAAAGCATTAAGTGTTTCAAATTCCTCCGCTACATTGTATTTTACTTGACTATAACTTGCTAAATAGTTATCAAATTCATTCACATTATCAAAAACAGGGATATCAATATAAAGGGCTCCCCCGGCTAAAATTAATACTATTATTAAAGCAAATCCCACTAAAATCTTACCAATAAGTTTCATCAAAAGTTCCTCCTTTTATTATTTTACTATATCCTTTTTAATTAAATCACTTACACTCAGACCAAAAAATGCTAAACCGTAAACCAAAGATACAATTATTAGTATTATCAATTTATCAGACATACCATCTGAACTTAGTAAGTAACCAGTGTTAAAATAATTACTTAGGACTAAGGGTCTCATCAATTTCGATAACTGCCTGATGATATTCATGATAAAAAAGATGCCAATTGTTAATCCTACGACTGAACCACCTGATTCAAGCTTAAAGCCTAAAAACATTATTAATATCCCGAAGGCTGAAAGCGGCACCACTGCTAAAAAATATAGACCAAATGTATATAAGATACCCTGGGTTTCAGTTAAAGTCACATTATTAAACTGAAAAGGTATGCCCCAATCCAAAAAGATAGCACCACTTAGATAAGAAACCATCATCGTAAATAACACCAATAAAGTAATTACGGATACTAATGTAATTATTTTTGCAGCTAAAAGTTCCATTCTGGTCACACTGCTTACTAATGATAATTTAAAAGTACCTTCCTGATATTCATTGGTAATTAAATCAGCCACTAAAACTGCAATAAAGATCGGTATTATCATTTCAGTACTCCAGGATAAATTCTCAAGTGGTAAAGTATTTACAGTAAAATTGATACCGGCCTCTTCTATCGTATTGATGATTACCGGAATAAAAGCCATTGCAGCTATTATCATTGCAAATATGTATATTTTCTTTTTCCTAAAAAGTTTATAATACTCATTTTTTATCAAACTAAATAACATCAAACTTACCTCCTGTCTCTTTTAAATAATATTCTTCTAATGATTCCATTTCAGGTATAATATACTTAACTTTTATACCTCTTTGATTTAATAAGGAATTTATTTTTTCTATCTGGGTTTCTTTTGTATAAATTAGTAATCCATTTTTACTTATTTTCATATTCTTTATTTTTTCATCCTGTTTTAAGATCATTTTTGCTTCATTTTTTTGTTTGGTATAAATCTCTATCCATTTTTCATTTTCTTTTTTGTTAATATGTCTATTAGCGATAATTTTCCCTTCTTGCAAGATAGCTACCCGATTACAAATCTGTTCAACTTCATTTAACTGGTGTGTACAGATAAAAAATGTCACATCCTCAGTTTCAGCTAGACCTTTTATAAGTTCTCTAATTTCCTTTTTACCCTGTGGATCCAGCCCACTTGTTGGTTCATCTAAGATAACTAACTGAGGTTTGTTTATTAAGGCTCTCGCTAACCCTAATCTCTGTTTCATACCGACTGAATAGGTCTTTACCTTATTATCCTTTCTATCTTTTAGCCCCACTTTTTTTAGTATTTTTATAATATCTACATGTTTTATTCCCTGATATAATTTAGCAGTAAGTTTAAGATTTTCATAACCAGTTAGATATTCATAAAAACTGGGCGTCTCTACCATGGTTCCAACTTTCTTTAAGGCTTCTTTATAATCCTTTTGTATCTCTAATCCATCAATTATAATCCTGCCCTTATCCGGATTAACAAGCCCTAATACCATTCGAATTGTAGTTGATTTACCGGCTCCATTGGGTCCTAAAAACCCAAATACATCTCCTTTTTTAACTTCCAAATTCACATTTTTAACCGCTTTCAGTTTACCAAAATTCTTCTCTAAATTTTCGATTTTTAAAATTATGTTATCCATAAAAAAATACCTCCAGTATTTGATCTTACATTTATAATACTAGAGGTATCTTAAATCACAATTATGAAATTATTAAAATTTTATTAACTATGCAAAGGGGAGTTTGAAATAAAAAGTGGAACCTTCACCTCTTAGGCTCTCTACACCTATTTTACCATCATGGGCTTCTATTATTTCTCTACAGATTGCCAGTCCCAACCCGGTTCCTCCAAATTGGCGGGACCTTGATTTTTCACCGCGATAAAACTTTTCAAAAATTTGTTCTTGGTCTTCTTCTTTTATCCCCACCCCATTATCAGTAATATATACATTGAAATACTTTTGGCCTACATCAAAATTAATTTCTATTTTTCCATCTTCTTTCATAAATTCACGCGCATTTTTTATTATATTATCTACTACCTGATTAATTCTTTTTTTATCAACCTTGATTTTAACTTCCGGGATTGGTTTTTCTATGATTAGTTTCTGATTGATTTCTTCAAACTCTAATACATGGGGATGCAAGATTTCATTAAAAGCTTCGCGACTGCTGTACTTTCTAGTATCAATATTTAATTTATCTAATTCTAACTTCGAAAAATAGAAAAGATCATCAATTAGATGGTTAAGCTTAATTGATTTATCTTTGATTATCTGTAAGTATTTGTTATAAGAATCTTCATCTTTTGGTATACCATCAATAAGACCTTCTACATATCCCTGGATTGATGTAATAGGAGTTTTTAAGTCATGGGAAATACTGGCAATTAACTCCTTTCTATTATTCTCATATAAAGACTGTTTTTCTAATGATTCTTTCAACTTCAAGCGCATCGTTTCAAAGGCCTGACAAAAATTACCTAATTCATTATCACCACAGTAGTCTATTTCATAATTTAAATTACCTTCAGCAATATTTTTAGTAGCTTCATTTAACTCCTCTAACGGTATCAAAATCTGTCTTGAAATAATTCTACTAAAGTAATAGACCAAAAAACCTAATAAAAGGATGGATATTATTACGCCCAGAGCCACATATCTCATTACTGTACCTTGGACCGATTGAAACATTGAGGTCCTATTAAAGATTAAAGAATAGATATATTTACCCTGTTCAGTTTCTACTTCATTAAGATAAGTAAAATAATCTGAATCCAAGTTCGAATTTATATTTAAATTACTATAATCAAATTCTCTCTGCTCAGAACCTTTAGTATCTAAAACAATCATGTCAGTTTCAGGATCAATAATCTGAAGTTCACCCTGATATTCAGTTAATAAAGAATCTATAGAACTTTTAAATTCTTGTGGATTTTTTAATAAATTTATATTATCCCTTATCC
>DATGCJ010000064.1:0-10444 GCA_035312025.1 Halanaerobiales bacterium
TTTCAATTAACTCTCCTTTGGCCCGGGCAATATCTTCCACCGAATCAAAAAATTCGATATGAGCCCTCCCCACATTAGTTATCAAACCAATTTGGGGGTCAGATATATCGGCCAAAAGGCTTATTTCGCCTTTGTCGCTCATTCCCATCTCGACAATAAAAAAATCTTCATCACCATTTAATCGGAATAAAGTAAGGGGAACCCCGATATGATTGTTTAAATTCCCTTCATTTCTTTTTACATTATATTTTTTATTTAAAAGATTAAATAATATATCTTTTGTAGAAGTTTTACCGGAACTACCGGTTATTCCAATTACCTTAACATCTTTAAAATTGGCCCTATGAAATTTAGCCATCGCCTGTAGGGCTTTTGTAGTATCATCAACTTTAATTATGTTCTCACATTCAACCTCTATATTCTCCTGTATCACCAAAGCTTTTACTTGTTTAGCCAAATTATCATCAATAAAGTTATGAGCATCAAAGTTTTCACCTTGTAAGGCAATAAATATATCCTCATCATTTAATTTCCTTGTATCTGTAGAAACTCCTTTAAGAATCTGTTTTCTATTCCCTTTTAGCAACTTGCCTTCAGTAGCCCGAATTATTTCTTTCACTTTATATTTAAACATCTTTAAATTCACTCATTTTCTCTTTTAATGCTTTTTTAGCAACCACTTTATCATTAAAATCAATTGTTTTATCAGCAAAAACCTGGTATGTTTCGTGACCCTTGCCGATAATCACTACCACATCATCTTTTCGGGCTTTGTTAATTGCCTCATAGATCGCAGCTTCCCTTTCCACTTCAACTGTATAAGGTGTATCATATTGACTGGATTTAATACCTTTCAGAATTTCTTTAATAATGATTTCGGGCTCTTCTGAACGGGGGTTATCTGTAGTAACAACTACATAATCACCTTTCTCTACAGCAATTTGGCCCATAATGGGTCTTTTCCCTTTATCTCTTTCTCCCCCACAGCCGAATACTACGATAATATCTTTATGTTCAAAATGTTTGACTGCCTCCAGGACATTTATCATACTATCCGGAGTATGGGCATAATCGACAATAACAGTAAAATCTTGACCAATATTTATGGTTTCAAACCGACCGGGAATACCCTTTACACTTTCTAGTGATTCCTTGATCAACTCTTCTGAAATACCCAGACTTTTTGCTGCTCCCACGGCAGCCAGACTATTATAAATATTGAACTTACCTGTTAAGTTAAGCTCATATCTTAAATTATTAAGAGTGAATTTTACTCCCTCTAAAGAAAGTTCCAAATCTTCGGCCCTTAAATCGGAGACGTTTTTAATGCCATAAGTAATAATTTCATTTGTGGTTGAGTCCTTAAAGAACTGAGAGAAATCATCATCATTATTAATTACAGCCTTACCATTAGTTTTTAACTTTTTAAATAATTTAGCTTTCTCGCCTGCATATTCTTCCATCGTTTCATGGTAATCCAAATGGTCTTGGGTAAGATTAGTGAAGACTCCGGCTGTAAAGTCCATAGTATCAACTCTATGTAGGGCTAAAGCATGTGAGGATACTTCCATAACTGTATACTTCACACCTTTATCCCGCATCTCAGCCAGATATCTATAAATATCTATTGACTCCGGTGTAGTACGAGAAGCATCAATACTTTTCTCGCCATCAAAAACTTCAATCGTACCGATTAAACCGGTTTTATACCCCTGATGGTTTAATATTTCTTTGATTAAATAGGTAGTGGTGGTTTTGCCGTTTGTACCGGTTACCCCTATCAAATCAATCTCTTGTAAGGGATTTTCAAAGAAATTTTTAGCAAGTTGGGGCATTGCTATTCTACTATTAGGAACTTTTACATAAGTTATATTTTCATCATAATTATCTAAATCTTTATCAATTACTACCGCATTGGCCTCTTTTTTAAGGGCAGCATCAATATATTTGTGGCCGTCGGTTTTAAACCCTTGTACACAAATAAATAAATCACCCGGCTCAATATTACGGGAATCATATCTTAATTCATTAATTTCTACCATTTTGTTGCCTTTAATATATTCAACATCCAGGTTGTCAATAACCTTATCTAAATACATTATAATTCACCCTTTTAATTTAAGTATAACCTCTTTATCGTCATCAATTCTTAGACCAGGATCTACACTTTGGCCAACTACTTGACCGGCCTGGCCCTGAAACTTTAATTTAATACCCATTTTTTCAGCTAGATTTAAAGCTTCTTTTTTCTCCATACCTCTAAAATCGGGAGTCATTATCCTGTAACTAGCTGCTATACTATCACTCTTTTCTGTAAAGAGAAATACTGTTGAATTTTTATATACTTCCGAACCTGCTTTAGGTATTTGGTCTATTATTTCATTACCATTACCTACTATTTTATATTCCAAACCTAATTCTTTCAATGTATTTTTCACATTATATAAATTTTGTCTTGAATAATCCGCTAATTTTAACGTTTCATTAACGGGAGGTTCCTTCTGTTTTTCTTGGGAAGGCAACTTATAGTATCTAATTAGATCATTGGCGATCTTTTTAAAAAGCGGAGCAGCCGTCTGACTGGCATAATAAGTATTTCCCTCTATCCCGTAGAGTACGACTAAAACCACAAACTGGGGGTCATTAACGGGGAATATTCCAATGAAAGAAGAATCATATTTATCTTGATTATAATATTGGGCCGTACCAGTTTTTCCACCAACTCTATAACCTTCTATATAAGCATTAACCCCGGTTCCATTACTTACGACATTTTCCAGGAGATTCAATGTTTTATGGGCTGTTCTACTTGAAACTACCTTTCTGACCTCGGTGGGAGAAAGTCTCTTTTCAACTTTACCCTTTTGGTTGGTAATTCTATCAATAAAATTAGGCTTCATTAATACCCCGTCATTTGCAACAGCTGAGACTGCGGTTATTAGCTGAATGGGAGTTACAGAAATACCGCGTCCAAAGGAGATAGTCGCCAGTTCTATATCACCGATCTGTTCATAATCGGGAATTAAGCCAATCGCTTCACCTGGTAATTCTATTTCGGTTTTTTGACCGAAACCAAAAGCATCTATGTATTTATAAAAAGAATCTTTGCCCATTCTGAGACCGACCTGGACAAAGCCGGGATTACAAGAATTTTGTACTACCTGTGAAAACAGTTCTTTACCATGCCCCTCTTCTTCCCAACATTGTATATATTCTCTTTCAACTTTTACCTTGCCGGAATCAAAAAAGACATCATTTTTATTTACTACCCCTTCTTCTATTGCAGAAGCAGTAGTAATAATTTTAAAAGTAGAACCGGGTTCATAATTATCGGTAATTGCCCGGTTTCTCCAGTATTTTTGCTTATATTGGGAAAAATTGTTGGGATCATAAGTAGGATAATTGGCCATTGATAGTATATTACCTGTTTCCGGTTCCATGATAATAATTGTACCACCGGCCGCCTTATACTCCTCGGCCGCCTTGGCCAATTCTCTTTCAGAACTATGCTGGATTGCTTCATTAATTGTTAAATACAGGTTACTACCATTTTCTTCTGGTATATAATCAATAATCCCTTCTGGGATCATCTTACCAGCTGCATCTCTTTCTGTTAAAATTCTACCTGCATTACCAGTTAGATATTTATTGTAGGTTAACTCAATTCCTTCCAATCCGTTCCCATCAACACCTACAAATCCTACCAGCTGGCTGGCCAACTTATCTTTAGGATAGATTCTTTTGCTTTCATCTATAAAGGTAATTCCATCCAGTTTTAAATCTTTAATCTCTTGCACTTTTTGGTCCGGTATTTTTCTTTCCAAATAAACAGCATAGGCATCTCTTTTTAACCTATTTAATAAAGTTTCATACCCTATAGACAAAATATCGGCAAGTTGCCCGGCTGTTTGAGTGGGGTGGGAAATCTGCTTAGGCAGACCCACTACCGTCTTGCTCTTAATACTTACAGCCAGTTCCTTGCCGTTAATATCATAAATCTTTCCTCTATCCGGATTAACTTTTAATTCTTTCATCCTTTGTTTTAAAGCCTTATTATAATATTCCTCATTATTAATAATTTGTATCCAGGCTAATCTAGCAATTAATAATAAAAATATAAAAGTAAAAATGAAAAAGAGAATTTTAATTCTTTTTTTTCTATCGTTATCAACCTTGTTATCATCCATTTAGATCATCCTATTCAGGTGAGTATGCTCGTGCAGTACCTAAATTAGTGATAAAGTCGGTAACTTCACTAAGGAAATAACTCCTTTCAGGTGTATTGGCTACTTCTACTTCTTCTGTCTTTAGAACAAGCGTCTGCATAGAATCCGGTTCAACCATATTTAATTCACTGCGGGCCAACTGATCAACCTGAGAAAGTGAACTTGCATTCGACAACTTTATCCCTAATTTATGATTTTTTTCTTCTAGAGCCTGTATCTCATTTTGCATTTGATCAATACGGTAACTTAAATTATTAATTCTTAAAGTATAACTTATATAAACCAATAATATTATAGCACAAATAGTCAGCAAAATTAAATATATATAGATATTTTTTTTGTCTTCATTATTTTGTTCTGCATATTCACCATTTTCATAATGATTATAATTATTTGTATTGTTATTATATCCTTTTTTATTATCTCTTTTAAACACGGCTATCACCTACCCTCTTCATATTTTCTCGGCTACTCTTAGTTTTGCACTTCTTGCTCTATAATTTTCTTCAACTTCTTCTTCAGTTGCTCGAATAGGACTTTTCGTAATAATTTTGACCAAAGGCTCTTTATCACAAACACAAACCGGAAGTTCAGGAGGACATACACAATCACTTGCCAAATCTTTAAACTTGTGTTTAACTATTCTATCTTCAAGTGAATGAAAGCTAATTATACAGATCCTCCCTCCTTTTTTTAGCCTATTTGTAGCACTTGAAATCATATCCTCTAACTGGTTTAATTCATTATTTGTAGCAATTCTCAGGGCTTGAAATGTTCTGCGAGCAGGATGCCCTCCCGACCTTCTGGCTGATGCAGGAATAGCTGCTTTAATAATATCAACTAATTCAAAGGTGGTTTCAATCTCTTTTTTCTTTCTATAAGCTACTATGAATTCAGCAATTCTTGCTGCCCAGTTTTCTTCTCCATAATCATAAATTATCTCTTCAAGTTTATCTTTTCGATAATTGTTGACAATATCTGCGGCAGTTAATTTTTGATCCCGGTTCATCCTCATATCAAGGGGGCCGTTGTTTTTATAACTAAAACCTCTGTCAGAATTGTCTAACTGAGGGGAGGATACACCGAGATCAAAAATCATCCCATCAACTTCATCTATCTCGTGCTTATCTAAAACATCACCTATATTGATATAATTGGCGTGTTCCAATATCAAATTACTGCTTTCTATACTATCCTTAACTGCCTCAATCGCATCTTTGTCTCTATCTAAAGCTATGACTAATCCTTTTTCTCCTAAGTTCTCTAAAATACCAGCTGTGTGTCCACCTCTACCTAACGTTCCGTCCACATAAATTCCATCCTTTTTAATAGACAGATATTCTATTGTCTCTTCTAGTAGAACTGGTTTATGATTATTGTGCATATAATTGGCCTCCATTAGATGCCTAAATCTTCCATTGCAGAAGCTATCTCGTCGGTCGACTCTTCAGCAGTTTCCAAGAATTGATCCCAATTTTCCTTAGCCCATAACTCAATTCTATTGGTCAGACCAATCACAACAACTTCCTTATCTAATCCGGCATATTCTTTTAAGTTGGAAGGAATATTTATTCTACCCTGTTTATCTAAAGTAGATTCGGTGGCTCCCGAAATGAAAAAACGGGAGAAAAATCTTGCATTTTTATTAGTTACAGGGGTTGAAGCTATTTTTTCACTGAAATTTTTCCATTCATCCATGGGGAAGATAAATAGACAGTCATCTAGCCCTCTGGTCGCAACAAAATTATCGCCAAGTTCTTCCCTAAATTTGGCGGGGATTATGACTCTTCCTTTACTATCCATTTTATGTAGATATTCACCGATTAACATATTTATCACCTTAACCCCAATTTTACCACCATCTACCACTAATCACCACTTAGTATACTATTTCTATGTATATAAAAAAAATCCTTTAAAATAATAAAAAAATATTAGTACTAAAGTACTATATTTAGACAAAAAAATGTGGGGTTGCCCCCACATCGGATTTTTTCTTACTTATTATCTTTTTCTAAAAGGTCTCTCGCTCTCCTTATACTCCTGTTCCCAAACTTATCTTTAATGGTGTCAATCGCTAAATTAAATTCATCTTTATTTTCACTTTTTGCAAATAAGGACATCTGCTCTTTTTCTTTTTCTTTTAAGCCTGCTATCCCCACTCCAATTAATCTTATGGGGTTTTTTATCTTCACTTTTTCTAAGAGCTGTTTGCTTAAATAATAAAGGTCATCAGTACTATCTATGTAACGCTGGACAGTAATCCTTCTAGTTCTTACATTGAATTTGTTATCTTTAACTTTAATAAATACTGTATTGCCAATTAATTTGTTTTTTCTTAATCTCCGGGTCACTTTCTGACACAGTTGAGAAAGATGTTTTAATAATAATTCCATTTCTTCAATATCATCATGAAAGGTAGTTTCGTTACTTATTGATTTTGCTTTGTCCTCAGTGTGTACTTTTCTATCATCTCGACCTCTTATGAGTTCAAAAAGCTGTTTACCATGTTTACCAAATAATTTAGTTAACTCACTTAATTCTAACTTCTTTAACTGCTTTATCTTATATATCCCAATTTCATTTAACTTCTCAGCCGTCTTATCCCCCACCCCTGGTATCTTTTTAATAGATAAAGAATCTAAGACCTCATCTATCTCATCATTTTTTATGACAACTAATCCATCCGGCTTATCTAAATCAGAAGCTATCTTTGCTAGAAATTTATTTCTAGCCACTCCCACCGAACAGACAAGTCCGGTTTTGTTTTTTACAGCTTCTTTAATTTTTTTAGCTATTTGGGCCGAACTTCCATATAATCTATGACAACCTTTTACATTTAAATAAGCTTCATCTATTGATATTTTTTCTACCTCAGGGGTGAATTTTAATAATATCTCAAATATTTGCTGGGATAGTTCAGAATATCTATCTCCCCGCCCCGGTAAGTAGATACCGTGAGGACAGAGTTTCTTAGCTTGGGCAATGGGCATCGCTGAATGGACGCCAAACTTTCGGGCTTCATAGGAAGCTGTTGATACTACGCCCCGGTTATCTAAGCCAACTCCTCCCACAATAACAGCTTTTCCCTCTAATTCGGGATTATCCAGTTGTTCTACAGAAGCATAAAAAGCATCCATATCAACATGGATTATATTCAAATTTTGCTCCATAATTAATTAAACCCCTTTTAATTTTTCTCTAAGGCAATATTAACTAAATCGTCGATCAAATCGGGGTATGATATGCCACTTGCTTCCCATAGTTTGGGATACATGCTATATTTCGTAAAACCGGGAATTGTATTAATTTCATTTATATAAACTTTTTCATCTTTTAAAAAGAAATCTACCCGGGCCAGTCCCTCTCCTTCTATAATTTCAAAGGCTTTTATGGCAGTTGTCTGGACTTCTTTAATTGTTTTATCATCTAAATCAGCTGGGATAATCAATTTTGTTTTTTCATCTTCATACTTGGATTGATAATCATAAAAATCATGAGAAGGTATTATTTCCCCCGGTAAAGATGCTTTAAATTTATTTTTACCTAAAACCGAACATTCTATTTCTCTGGCCTTTATGCCTTTTTCAATAATTATTTTACTATCATATTGAAAGGCAATTTCTACCGCTTCTTTAATATCTTGTTGGCTAGAAACTTTAGAGATCCCTATACTGGAACCTAAATTAGCCGGTTTTATGAAGATGGGGAGACCAGTTTTTTCTATGAAATCATTGATAATTTCATATTTTTTATCGTTATATTTTCTTACAGTCATAAATTCAGTCTGCCTTAAGTTATTGTAATCAAATAATTTTTTCATTATCCCCTTGTCCATACCAACCGCACTACCTAATACATTAGCTCCTACATAGGGGATATCTAATAGATCAAAAAAGCCCTGTATCTTACCATCTTCTCCATATGGTCCATGGATCAGGGGAAAGATAACATCCAAATCTACCTTTAAAAAATTATTTAAACCTTTTTTAATGGGATTTGTTTGGACAGGTACTTCTTCTATACTGTCCTTTTCTATTATACTTCTCGATTCTGCCTTATTAACCCAATTACCCTTTTTATCAACTGCAATTGGATAAATTTCATATTTGGTTTGATCAGCATTATTATAGACTGATCTGGCTGACATCAAAGATACTTCATGTTCTTCTGATTTACCTCCGAAAAGAATCCCTAATTTTAATTTACTCAAAAAATATCACCTACTACTTATCCTTAAAATAATCTAGTTTCATAGCTTCTCTAACTTCTTTCATGGTCTCTTTGGCTATACTTCTGGCATGTTTGGTACCGGCCATTATTATTTCATCAACTAATTCTGGTTTTTCTAAATACTTTTGTCTTCTTTCTCTAATCGGTTCTAAAAGTTCATTTATTGCTTTAGCAAGACGTTTCTTGCAAGCTACACATCCAATAGTTCCCGCCTTACACCTTTCTTCAATTTCAGGTACATCTTCTTCGTTAAAGGCTTTATGGTACTGAAAAACTGTACACACCTCGGGATGACCGGGGTCAGTCGCCCTTATTCGAGCAGGGTCGGTCTTAGCAGACATTACTTTTTCCAATACTTCATCTTCATCATCATTTAGATATATGGCATTATCTAATGATTTGCTCATTTTGTTTTCACCATCAAGGCCTACCAACCTTGGTATTCTACTAATTTTTGGCTCCGGCTCTTTAAATACTGGTTCATATAATTGGTTAAACTTCCTTACGATTCTTCTGGTCTGTTCTATATGAGGAAGTTGGTCCTGTCCTACCGGGACAAGGTCAGCTTTACAGAATGTAATATCAGCTGCCTGACTAACCGGATAACCTAAAAATCCATAAGTCATCTCATCATATCCATATTGAGCCGATTCTTCTTTTATAGTTGGATTTCTCTGTAGTTGGTTAACCGTTACAATCATTGAATAAAAAACAGTTAATTCCGCTATTTCTGGTATCATAGACTGGACTAATATAGTTGTTTCTTCGGGATCTATTCCCACTGATAGATAATCTTCTGCCACCTGATGTACATCATCTGACAATCTTTCAGGCTCTTCGAAGTTAGTAGTGAGAGCCTGAACATCAGCTATTATGAGAAAAGTATCATATTCTTTTTGCAGCTTTAATCTATTTTCTAAACTTCCCACATAATGGCCTAAATGCAATTTACCTGTTGGTCTATCTCCTGTAAGTATTCTCTTTTCTTTTTCCACAATTCATCACCTTCCTGATATCTTGACTAAATATGTAGTATTTGATAATATATATTTACGACTTTGCATTACTAAAGTAAGAGAGGTTATCGAAAATGGCTAAAACAAGAATGACAAAACAACGTAAGACTATCTTAGAAGTATTAAAGAGTACAGATTCCCATCCAACCGCTGATTGGATTTATGAAGAGGTTAAAAAGGATATTCCTAATATTAGTTTAGGAACTGTTTATCGGAACTTAAATTTACTAGCAGAAAAGGGCAAAATAAATGTTATCAACTATGCCAATGATCAAAGTCATTATGATGGTAATACTGAAAATCATTACCATTTTAGGTGCAAAAAATGTGGTAATGTTTATGATTTAGATCTAAAACTTTTTGAAAAAGAAATTGATAAAATAGTTGATAATAATACTGAATTTGAAGTTGATACACATCGCTTAGAATTTTATGGTATCTGCCCTCACTGCCGGAATTAAATCATTAAAGTTCTTTAATCACATTATTAACAAGTTCTTTAAACTTTGGTTTAACTTTTTGGGCAACTTCCATCACTTCTTCATGTGTTAATGATTCTTCATCTTTTCCTTTTACAACATCTGTAATACAAGATATTGCTAAGTTTTCTAATCCTGCATGGGTACCTGCAATTAGCTCAGGTACGGTTGACATTCCCACCGCATCTGCTCCAATTAATCTTTGGAATTTACTCATTGCATAAGTTTCATAAACTGGTCCTGTAATAGCTAAATAAACACCCTTCATAATATGAATATTAGCCCTGTCAGCTGCCTTTTCTGCTATATCCACCATATGAGCAGGATGTGCATCCGTCATAGCGGGAAAGCGCGGTCCTATTTCCTCATCATTTTCACCAATAAGCGGATTAGAACCCATAAAATTAAGATGGTCTGTCACAATCATTAAATCTCCGGGTCTAAAGGTGGTATTCAAACCTCCGGCCGCATTAGTAACGATCATTTTTTT
>DATGCJ010000065.1:0-7311 GCA_035312025.1 Halanaerobiales bacterium
ATATAAATCTAGTTATTGTAGGTATAGTTTTAATGATAGTTATTTATATAAGAGCGATTCACCTTAGATACAGAACTGCATAGAAAGGAGATATATTATGACAGACCGTGTTTTGACGATTGGAATTGACGGAGGAGAAATGTCTTTAATTGATAAATGGATAGATGAAGGAGAACTGCCTAACTTTAAAAAGATCAGAGAAAATGGTACTTCCGGACCTTTAAGAAGTACAATACCTCCTATCACAGGAGCAGCCTGGTCTTCTTTTCAAACTGGCACAAATCCCGGTAAGCACGGGGCATTTAATTGGTTTAAAAGAAGTGAAGGTGTATACGATGCTGAACCTGTAACAGCTTTAGATATCAAAGAACCCACCTTATGGAGAATACTCAATAAATTTGAAAAGAAAGTGGGCTTAATCGGTGTTCCGGTAACCACACCTCCGGAAAAGGTTGAAAACTTTATGATTCCGGGACTTTTGACTACTAAAAACGCGAGTACTCAGAGTTATCCTGCTGACTTAATCGATCATGTTAAGGAAATTGCACCGGACTTTAAGTTCTCTCCCAAGGAATGGACCCGCGGATATATCGTAGAGGATTGGGTCGATGAAATGGTTGAGGATATAAAACAGAAGACGAAGTTGACTAAACAGTTGATGAAAGAACAGGACTGGCATTTTTTTATGGTACATTTTATGGAAACAGACCAGGTCCAGCATTATCTATGGCATGAACTGGATAAGCCTCCCTACCATATTAAAAGGGTATATAAAGCTATTGATAATGCGATCGGAGAATTAAAGGAATTTCTAGATGATGAAGACTCCTTATTAATCATGTCGGACCATGGTTTTGGTGAGTTAAAGTATAACTTTCATATTGATACCTGGCTTTTGCATGAAGGATATATTAATTTAAAGAAGAATTTCATCACTCAGTTTAAAAAATTATTCTTTAAATCAGGTTTTACCAAAGAGGCTTTACTGCCGATTGGCGAATATATTTATCCTCCCTTACGTAAATTAGGGATAGTAGAAACGGCCGTTGATCTGGCCAGTAATCCTATGTTGGACTGGCTTTTTATATCCAGCAATAATGTGAACTGGAAGAAATCTCTCGCTTATTCTCATAGTGAAATAGGTCATATCTTTTTAAATATTAAAGGACGTGATCCAGAAGGAGTTATTGAACCTGAGGAAGCAGATCAAATAAGAGATGAAATAATTGAAAAATTAAGGAAATTTGAGAATCCCTTTACCGGTAAGAAAGTCACTTCTGAGATCTATAAAGGGGAAGAAGTCTACCACGGCAAGATGACAGAAAATGCGCCCGATATTGTATTTATCCCAGATGACATGTCAATACTAGGTAAAGGTGCCTATCAGTTTTTATCCAATAAGAATGTCAGTAAGTCTCAAAACCAGACCGGACATCACAGAATGGATGGAATTTTCTTCGCAGAAGGTCCGGATATTAATCAAGGCAATGAGGTAAAAGGGGCCCACATCATGGATATAGCCCCTACAGTACTTTATCTATTAGACTTACCTTTACTGGATTCGATGGATGGAAAGATCTTAACCGATATAATCAAAGAAGAATTTGTGGAAGATATTGAAGAAATGTATATAAGCAAATCAGATATAGATTTAGAAAAGAACCTAAGAGATAACTTATTTAAAGATGATATAGAGGACAAGAAGGATAGACTAAAAGGATTAGGGTACGTATCCTAGGGGAGTGATAGATGTGAAAATTCTTTTTACCTTTGATATTAAAGATAAATATTTTAAATCACTCAAAGAAAGTTTTGAGGGTATTGAAATAGTAAAGTCAGAAGATATTGATGTACTACAGGAAGAAATTAAGGATACCGATATTCTGGCAGCGATGCTGATGAGAAAGTTCGACAGTGACCTAATTGAAATGGGGAATAATTTAAAGTGGATCCAGAGTTGGTCTGCCGGTGTAGACAGATTTTTAAAAGAAGACCTTTTCGATTATTTAAAGGAAAATGATATAACGCTAACTTCAGTGCGGGGTATCCATAGGGACAGCATGTCTGAACAGGTCTTAGGTTATCTAATTTCTTTTTCGCGCCGGTTACCCGAACTACTTGAACTACAGAAAAAAAGAGAATGGGATAGATTAAAGGTTGATTATCTTAAAGATAAAACCCTGGCCATTTTTGGACTGGGTGCAGTTGGTAAAGAGGTTGCCCGGAAAGCAAGTGTCTTTAAGATGAATGTAATTGGGATAAAAAGAAATCCCGATGTAAATATTCCCCATGTAAATAATATTTACGGCCCAGAACAAAAAAAGGAAGTCTTAGACAAGGCAGATTATGTAGTAGTTACCTTGCCTTTAACCGATCAGACCCGCGGTTACTTTGGCAGTGAAGAGTTTGCAGCCATGCAGGAAAGCGCTTATTTCATAAATGTAGCCCGCGGAGAGATCGTAAAAGAAAAAGAGTTAATCGAGGCCTTACAGAATGAAACCATAGCGGGAGCGGCCCTTGATGTTTACCAAGAGGAGCCACTACCCAAGGATTCACCATTATATGAACTCGAAAATGTGATTTTAACTCCCCATACTTCTGGTTTGTTTCCCCACTATAATCAGGAAGCGGTTAAAATCTTTAAAAATAATTTGAGATTATTTTTAGAGGATGAAGACTTGGTCAATGTTATTGACCCTGACCTTCAGTATTAAAAAGTTTTTTTAAAAGACTGCGGGTTTCTTTATCTTCAATTAAATTTAATACATCTTTTAAAGAAGAGGGTTCTTCTAAAAATATTTTAGAGGCCCTCTTTTTTCCTATACCGGGGATATAAGAAAGCTGATCAGCTGAAAGATCACTGATTTTAATCGGCCAGGTAAAGGCTGTAATTGAACGGTAGCCGTGGTCGATAACCTTTACATCATAAAATTTATTTATTTCTAATTGACCCGGGACAGCGACCAGGATAGGATAGGTTCCTAACTGGCGTCCGTAACTTATTTTGCCTTCTATTTTCTCGATTCTGACATCTCTTAAAATAGTATCGGCAGGGAAGACCCTTTTTAACATCGGCCTATTGATCTCTTCATTGACCTGCTTTTTATATTCTTTAAACTTACCCTTATCTACTTTTTCGGTTGGGTAGTTATCAATTTGTACAACCTGTCTAATATTAATCCTTCTTAACATTAAGCCTGCCTCATAAACCTTTTTTAAAAAGTTATAGTTATATTCAAAAGTTTCTTTTCTTTCGCCTATTAGACCATGTAAAAAGTTGATGCCTGGTAATAGTTTGGGCACACCGTTAACCCGTTTACCTCCAATTTCGTTTAGAAGTTGAATAGCCTTAAAAGCGATATCCGGATCAGCCTCAATATTATTTTTCTCCAGGACGACCGGATCGGCCGATTCTAAACCAAAGGCGGCTGTGTCACCGGCCGTATTATATTTTGTAATTATTTCTATTATTTTATGACCCGCCTCTTTCTGATGGATTAAAGTAGCAGGATTAATATTATCCAAATGGAGAACTTTAAGATGGGGATCGGCTTTTCTAATACCGGCATAAAGTTCTTCCATTTTAGCAGGATTTAATCTACCATTTTCGTCAGCCGCATAGGATAAGATATCGGTCTGACAGCCTAAACGAAAATGATGGTTACCCAGTTCTCCTAATTTTTTTACTTCCTTAATAATTTGTTGAGGTGATCTTGTATAATGAACTTTTTTTAATCTTTCACTACAGAAGGCACAGTGGTTTTCACGGGGACAGCCCCTAAATGTTTCCAGTTCGATAACCAAATTGGGATAAGAAGGGTGTAACTTGCTTAAGCTAGCTCCTTTAGCTGACCACTCCGAAATATATTGGGCAGCTGAATTTCTTAATTTATCTAAATCCATTTCTGCTAAACGGCTGTAGATATCTAAAGCAGCCGTTTCTCTTGTTAAGATATCATAACCGTCCATTTCATCTTTAATTAGGGTGATGGGCCCGCCTAATACTTTGGTTGGATAATATACTTTACTGCCCAGTTCTTTTATTTCGGCCAAAGAAATCGGACGGCCGCCCAAGTAATGGCCTGGTACAGTTGTTCCGGCGATAATGATAAAAAGATCGTAGGATTCCAGTTTTTCAATATTATTATCCCAGTCCGTTCTAAATTGATCTATGGTTCTATAATCGATATATTCTTCCGGGAGACCGGCCGACAGTAAAGCCCCATATACGTACCTGATATGAGGGGAGATATAGGGGGGAACCCCCAGGGCGGAAGGTTCATCTAAATAACCGTCCAGAAGAAATGTTTTTATCTTTCTTTCACTCATCTTAAAAAACTCCTTAATGCATAATTATTTTCTATAATAAACTGTTAAATACAGCATTCCTACAATCAAAGGGAAAAGCATCAAAGTCAACATCTCTCCTTGGATTATAAAACTGACGAGTAACCCGATGAAAATGGGCGCAGTGACAAGATAGCCGCCGATTTTCTCATTTATCCAGCCTATGCCCAGGCCAATAAACATGAGGGGTAAAATAGTCAGCCATAGATTATCCATAAATGTATAAGAGGGTTCAATAAAGGGGATTGGATTCCCATAGCCAAAATAAAAGGGAAGACCTAATACAATAACAAGCACTGAAGCTATTCTGGCTATCCATCTGATTATCTTGACAGTTCGGTCAGTCATTTTTAAAAAAACTCCTTTATTATTTATTCCTATTATAATTCATGTTATAATAATTTGTCTAATTAATAGCAGGATTTTCTGTTTTAAACATAAATATATTAGATAGAGGAGGTCATAATAATGAGCGAATTATATAACATAGATCAGGCTTTAAGTCTAAGCCGCGAAGAAGTAGGAGAAAACTATAAGAACCATATAAATCCAGCTATGGTAAAGATGTTGAAATTACTTAACTTTGATAAAAACTATGTAAAAGCCGATAATGTAGAAGTATATGATGAAGAGGGGAGAAAGTTTCTAGATTTTTTAGGAGGTTATGGTTCCTTAAATTTAGGACATAATAGAGATGAAATAATTGAGGCGGTTAATAAGGTAACTGAAAAGCCCAATTTGCTGCAAGCTTCCTTAGGTGGAATTTATAGTGCGGCCGCCCATAATCTAGCCCAGGTAACACCCGGCGACCTTTCTATAAGTTTTTTCGGCAACAGTGGTACAGAAGCTGTTGAAGGGGCGATCAAATTAGCTAGAGCTGCCACCGAGAAAGAAAAAATAATATACTGCAAGGATTCCTTTCACGGCAAAAGTTATGGCTCACTTTCGATCACCGGACGTGACAAGTATCAAAAACACTTTAATCCCCTCCTGCCGGCCACAGAAGAGGTCCCCTTTGGAGATATAAAAGCTTTAAGAGAAAAGCTTAACAGCAGCAGTAATATTGCAGCTGTAATTTTAGAGCCTATCCAGGGTGAAGGAGGAGTAATAGTGCCTCCAGCCGGATATTTAAAAGAAGTAAGAGACTTATGTAATGAAAAAGAAGTATTAATGATCCTAGATGAAATCCAGACCGGTCTGGGTAGAACTGGTCGGCTCTTTGCGGCCGATCACGAGGGGGTCGTGCCCGATATCATGTGCCTGGCTAAATCATTGGGAGGAGGTATAGAACCAGTTGGTGCCTATATCTCAAAACCAAAGATTTGGAATCAAGCCTATGGCAGTATGGAAAAAGCCTTACTGCATACTTCCACCTTTGGAGGTAATGCCCGCGCTTCCGCTGCTGTAATAGCTTCTATTAATTATATTCTAACCAATGATTTAAGTGAACAGGCCGCTGAAAAAGGGGAATACTTTTTAGAACAACTAAAGAAATTCGAGGCTGAATATGATTTAGTTAAAGAGGTTAGGGGCAGAGGCCTGATGATTGGGATAGAATTTAACCAGCCTGATCCCGGCCTTCTGGACCGTTTATCAGGTGGCTTGGTCAGCAAGTTTTCAGCTGAATATATGGGGGCGATGGTAGCAGGTTCTCTTAACAATGATTATAGGGTGATTACGGCCTATACTTTAAACAATCCTAATGTAATTAGACTGGAGCCGCCCCTGACTGTGAGTTATGAACAGATTGATTATGTGGTCGACTCACTACAGGATATTTTTGAAAAAAACAGTAATTTATTTAACCTGACAATGAAAAGTGCCCAAACGGCAATAAAGAACTTTTTTAATTAATTTCAGACAAAATTCGATGAGTTTCTACACGGCAGCTGAGGCTGTCGTTCTTTTTTTGCCTTTAAGTGCTAAAAATTTACAATATTAAGAAGGTATTACCAATCAATATATCAAAGGTGTTACTGTACAAAAAATATTTTATATCGATTAGGAGTGAATTTATTGCAAAAACACAGTATTAATCTTGTCTTATTGGTCTTAGTCTTTTCCCTATTATTTACACCTTTGATTGAAGTACAGGCTTCCTATTTTACAGGTTATCTAGATTTAGATATTAGCAAAAAGATAGAGCCTGATCTCTCATTTTTCATTAAAGATAATTTAAAAGAAAAGATCTTTTACACCGTTAAGTATGATAGTGAACCTATAAATACCTATACCAAAATTAAGCAAGGAAACTACTTGGATGATTCATATTTAGTTCAGGACTTAAGTAACCAAAAAGAATACTTTAAGGTGGATTATAAGAAGTATAACTTATTATACGGCCGGTATAACTATCAGGTAAGAACTCCTCTTTTTACTGATTATTATAACCACTATAAAGGAGTTAAGTTTTCTCATCAAGGTAAAGTAAACAAATTAGATACGTTTATTAGTAAAACCGATGAAATATCTAAAACCGATAAAGTCTTAAATCCTAATTATTCTGTTATTTTTTTAAGCAGCCGTAATTTAAAAAATGATTCGGAGAGCCTCTATGTAAATATTTTAGATAAGGATAATCAGCTGCTGGAAATAGCCGTCCTGAGGAAAGGAAAGGATTATACTATCGATTATCTAAATGGGAGGATTTCATTTAATCCAACCATATTTTTCCTCAATAATCCGGAATATAGTTATCAACTGATTATTAATTATAAAATAAAAGGCAATAGAAGGGAGTATTTAAAGAAAGGATATCAATATAGTACTAAAATTTTTAAAAAATTAAAGTTAAAATTATATGAGGTATCAGAAGAAGAGAAAAGAAATACCAAGGGCGCTGTTATAAAGCTAATACCTGATAGCAGACAAAGATATACATTAGAATATCAAAAATTAAAAGAAAGAGAAAATAATACTGCGCTTAGTTTCAACAATGGTGAGAATTATATTAAAGACCCGACT
>DATGCJ010000066.1:0-7073 GCA_035312025.1 Halanaerobiales bacterium
TTCTGCCTTTAGGTTTTCAAAATATCTTAACCAGTTATCTTGATCCATGACAGTACTGGAACGGTTTGTCTTGGGAGCATAATCTACAAACTCCTTTTTCCATAGCCCCTTTTTATTTAGATCACGGACTGAATAATAGGCCCCTCCCATTAAATTCTTGTCGGGCATCATTTTTTCTAAGGCCAATAGATAAAGGGGGAGCTGTAGTTCATTGTAGTCAAAAAAGTCCTTTGTCTTTCCCCTTCTATCTGACAGCTTATAATCATAGACCATGAGGTCTTCTTGATTGATACGGCTGTCAATTCGGTCTATCTTACCTTTTAGCTTCATCTTTTCATCGATAAGTTCAATCTCAACCGGATCTTCAATATTATCTTCACTGTCCTGGTAATCCTTTGCAATTCCAAATCCAAACTCTAATTTATACGGTAAAGTCTGAAAGTCATTATTGTATTCCTGTTCGATTAAGAGTTTAAGGTTATTTAATATCTCTTCCCTATATACTCTCCAGACCCCTTTTGAAAGAGATCGCTTACCCTCATATTCCGCAAAGACCTTTTCGGCCGAGCTTTCTAGGCCGGATAGGTACTTATCTAGATCTTGTTTCCAATCACCCGGAAAGTTGTTTGAGAAGTATTTAAAAAGTATCCGATGGTATAGATCTCCAATTTGTAAGGCATCTAACCTGTCTTCTGGTTCTTTAATTTCTTCTAACTTTAACACCTTTTCAATAAAGAAGCGGAAGGGACACTGTACATAACTTTCCAGGGCACTCGCACTATAACTGTAATCTTGATGAAAGTGTCTATTAAGTTCTGATAAAATATCCGGAGCATCAATTAAACCGTCTGCATTTGTATATTGATTTGAATTTCTTAAGCTTTCAACTTCAAAAGCTGGAATTAATTTTTTTAACTTTGCTTCTGGCAGCCGCTTGACAGAATAATCTTTTAATTCTTGCAAGCTAAAAGCCTCATCTTTATCTTCTATTATGAAGTCATAATTATGAACTATCTTTTTATGAACAGTATCTTCTTTAAACAGGTTTCTAACCTCTTCTACAAATGAAGAAATGATAGCGCCTCCTTCACCCTCTCCCAGGGTGGGATAGGTTAAAAATATTTTCTTTTTAGAGTTAAGGATTGATTTATAGAAAAGGTAGCTTTCTGTGATTAAAAGATCATTTTTTGTTTTTAAATCAATACCCATGTTTTCTAAAATTTTACGTTCTTTATCTTTGACCAGCCATTTATTATAATTTACGGCTGGAAATTCCCCTTCTAAAAGCCCGGGTATAAAGATGTATTTAAAACTCTTATTACGGGCTTGAGAGGGGGTAAGCACCTTTACCCTACTTAAATTATCCTTGTCCTCATTTGCTATCATCTGTTCTTTAAAGATCTTTTTAAACCAGTAGACAAACTCTTCAAAATCCAAGGAATGGGTTATTATCTCTTCATATTCTTTTAACTTGCTTTCCAGAACTTTGAAGGCCTTTAGTTCATCTACGATTAAATCATCGTCGTTTAAGTTAATTATTTTTTCAACTGTATTAAGATCTTTTAATAACTGCAGTATGGTTTGGCTGTAATCTTTAAAATAATTTGAACTTCTCACCTTTTTATAGAAATTAATTAACCTTTTGACGGCTGCTTGTAATGGCTTGGGATAGTCCTTACTTTTTTCATTGAGGACATATGATAAATCTTTGCCCCTGATAATACCATCATCCCATATTTTAAGCTGCAGTTTTTCCAATTCATCTTTACCCAGTGCTAGTTCGGTAAAGTTCGACTTTAATATCTTTATAATAGAACTTCGGTCATAGTTATTTCTAATCAGGGTAAAAAGCTGATTAATTAAAATCCAGAGCCCGCTTTGTTTAAAGGTTTTTAAGTTAGAAGTATAGTAAGGTATCTTATACTCACTGAAAATTTCATCGATTAAGTCAAAGTACTTAACCTGACTTTTTACTACCAGACCGATTTCATCTGGAGATATCTCCTCTTCATAAATCAGTTCCTTAATTTTACGGGCTGTAAACCTGATTTCACTCTCTTCATCTTCTGCCGATACAATCTCTAAACTCCGGTCAACGGGTATCTTATTATATTCAATGGAAAAAAGGTTGTCTCTTAGGTGAGCAAATACTTCATTTTCAATTGAATTCGCCTCACCTTTGACCTTCTTATCTATTTTTAAACCAGCAGTTATTTTATCTATATTATTATAGATACCACTTCTGTTTTTCTCATAATTAATATTTAACCAGATATCTTTACCTAATTCTGAAATTTCATTTATCAGTTTCTTCTGATAGAGATTAAGATATTGAAAGCCGTCGATTATAAATAAATCTATCTTATCTATCATGCTAGAGTTTGCTATATTGGCAAGGGCTTTTTGATACTGTAGTCTTTCATCGTTAAAATCATTAGCCTTAAGATAACTATAGTACTTATTATATATCTTAAAAAGTTCCTGGAATTTTAGATTGTCTATATTTTCTAAGAAGTTATCTTCCTTAATTTCATTTTCTAAAGATATTTCTTTGATCAAACTTAAGAGATCTTCATAAAAACCGGGATATTTTGCTATGTTTTTAAAATAATCTATTTCTCCCTTGTCAATTAAGTTGTTGACTACCTGTTTTAAGATCAACTCTTTTTGCACATCATTAATGATTGGCTGAAACTGAGTACTCTCCTTTAATATTTCGTTTATCAAACCTTTAAATAATAGGAAGTTAGTGGGACCAACTGTACTTATTTCATTGTTTTGAAAGATATCGGACTGGAGATCTTTTATCATCTGGTAGGTGGGAGCAATATAGCAGATATTTTCACTTTTATTGTTTTTCATATACTTAGTTATCGTTTGTGATATCTTATCATTATTATCATTTAAAGGTTTACCATAAAATAATTTAATCATAAAATTAAACCTCACTTTTTAAATTAAATAAAGGAATTTAAATACTTAAAAAGAATTTTATTAATGAAATATCAAAATTTTCTTTTAAAGGCGGGGATTAGATTGAGAGACAGATTTGTATGGACTATTATTAAAAATAATTGGAGAACACTTCTCATTTCACTACTGATTATTATAATTGGCGGGATTATCATTAAAAACGTGGGAGAAATCCCCTATGAAGATCAACACCTTATGAACTCTACCACACCTATCCAGTTTAATATCGATGGAAATGAGATGCGCGGATTTATTTATTTATCTTACTGGGTAGAAGCTGAAAAAAATACTGAAAATATGACTTCCTATGAACTAGGCGAATTTCTCCAGAAAAACGGCTACATAGAACTAGACAATTACAAAGAATCACTAATTGAAACCTTAAAAACCTATGAGGCCGAGGATATTAAAGAAAACTGGATGAATGATTACGAATTCTTTAAAAAACGTAATGTTTATTTCATCGAAGATGATGAAAAGTTGATGGACAAGATGGAAGAAATTGATGTTAATATCAATTTAAAGTATCAACTCAAAAAAATATTCTTCGTCTATCTTGACCAAGAAAAATATAATGAATTCGTAGATTCAATAGAATAATCTTAAAAAGAGGAGGGGCAACCCCTCCTCTTTATTATTTCAACTAGATATTTTCTATTATCTCTTCAACCCTGTTAGAGAATTTTCCCCTTATCTCCTCTAACTTCTGTTGAGCGGCCTGGGCTGTTTTATCATTTACAGCAAAATATACTTTTAATTTTGGCTCAGTACCGGAAGGCCGGACCGTTATCAGGCTTTCATCTTCTAATAAGTACTGTAAAACATTTGATTCTGGTAAGTCAATTTCATTAGTTTTATCTTCTTTTAAATCAAATTCCTTGCCTTCTTTATAATCTCGCCATAATACGACGGCTCTATCAGCTATTTCTTTTACACCTTTTTCTCTTAGATTTTTAATAGTACCATTAATCTTCTCCTGACCCTCTTTACCTTCTCTACGTATGGCTATCAAATCTTCTTTATAGTAACCATACTGCTCATATATCTCCTGTAATCTTTGGTAAAGGGTTTTACCCTGCTCTTTATAAAATAGCGCTAAAATGGCTGTTAAACCGGTAGCAACGATGGCATCTTTATCTCTAGCATAGTCTCCTACTAAATAGCCGTAGCTTTCTTCGAAACCTAAGATAAATTCTTTATTTCCTTTTTCTTCAAAGGCTGTCATCAGTTCTCCAATGTATTTAAATCCAGTTAAGGTATCCATTACTTCTATTCCGTGGTCAGCTGCTAATTTTCTAATTAATTCAGTAGTGACTATGGTTTTAATAATTACTCCATTGGCAGGTACCTCGGTATTGTTTAAAAGAAAATCTGCCATGAGTATACCAATCTGGTTACCATTTAAGCCGATGTATTCATCCTTTTCATCTTTTACAATAGCACCCATCCGGTCCCCATCGGGATCAGTTCCCATAATTAAATCGGCATCTTGGTTTTCAGCCATATCCAGGGCCATTTCAAAAGCAGAATATTCTTCCGGATTGGGACTTTCAACTGTTGAGAAATCGGGATCAAAAACTGCTTGTTTTTCTACAATTGAGAGATTATCAAATCCTAATTCCTTGAGCAGTCTTTCCGTTAATTTATAGGCACTGCCGTGCAGGGGAGTATAAATAATATTTAAATCTTGCCCTTTTTCTTTCACCAATTCGGTTTTAGGCAGGGTATCGATCATGGCTTCAATATATTTACTATCAATATCTTCTCCGATATATTCTAATAGATCTTTATCTATTGCTTTTTCTTTACTTATCGTTTTCACCATTGAATAGTTATCTATCTCATTTATCTCGGCTATTACTTTACGTGCTAAATCAGGTACTAACTGACAGCCGTTTGGACCATACACCTTATATCCATTATACTCGGGTGGATTATGACTAGCGGTGATCACAATGCCCCCGCAGGCATTTAGCTCTCTAACTGCAAAAGAAAGTTCAGGTGTAGGACGTAAACTATCAAATAGATATGTTTTAATGTTATTTGCAGCTAGAACTAAAGCAGTTTCCAGGGCAAACTCAGCTGATTTATGGCGTGGATCATAAGCAATAACTGCCCCCGCATTTTTACCTTCATCTTCATAGTAATTTATTATATAGTTGGCAAAACCTTGAGTGGCTCTCCTGATTGTATACTTATTAATCCGATTGGTACCTGCACCAATTTTACTTCTCATTCCCCCGGTACCAAACTCGAGATCTTTATAAAAACGGTCTTCAATTTCTTTCTCGTTATCTTTTATTGCTTCTAATTCTTTTTTGGTTTCTTCATCAAAATAATCATCTTTTAACCACTTTTTATATCTCTGCATAAAATCCATTATAAATTACACCTCTTTAGTTGGTTAATTTATACCCTCTTAATCTATACTAATTCAATTTTTAAGTTAAAAGTCCTTTTTTATTTGAGCAGAAAGAGCTCCCTAATTAGGTGGGAGCTCTTTAAGTATGTGTTAATTTAACCAGCCTTTTTAAACTTTTTTAACATTTGGGAGAGTTAGAAGTTTTTAAAAGGCTGGTTAAATCCAAAAATATTACATCTAGATAATATACACATTTATAGTTCTCTACTAATCAAGAAATTCCTTCCTAAATTTGGGTTTACATTATTAAAAAGGAAAACCCCCTCATGAGAGGGAGCTTTATGTACTAAATTATTGTTACTATGTTGGTAAATATTACCTAAAATTTCTTAATTTGTCGATTATATAATCTATATCCTCTTCTGACAAAGCGGGATGAACAGGCAGTGATACGACCTGATCACATAGCTTCTCAGCAACTGGACACCTTATATCCTTGTATCCTAATTTTTGGTATAGGCTTTGCTCATAAGCCGGCATCGGATAGTGAATGCCATAACCTATTTCATTATCTTTCAGATATTCTAGTAATTCATTACGATAATCAGTCCTAATTGTATACTGATGAAAGACATGTGCTCGGTCCTCGGGAATTACGGGTGTTTTAAGCCAGTCTAAGTCACTTAGACCGTCTGTCAGTATTTCAGCATTGGCCTGCCTCTGCTCATTGAACTTCTCTAGTTTTTTAAACTGAATAAGGCCAATCGCAGCTGAAATATTAGTCATCCGATAATTATATCCTAAAATATCATGATGGTATTTCTGTGGTGAACCATGATTAACCAGTAAGCGGGCTCGTTCCATGATTTCTTCATCATCGGTTAGAACAATACCGCCTTCACTGGTTGTCATATTCTTGGTCGGATAAAAACTAAAGGCTGCTACTTCACCAAAAGAACCAACCTTTCTGCCTTGAAAGGTAGCCCCATGGGCCTGAGCACTATCCTCAATAAGTAGAAGATTATGCTTGTTTACTATATCCATTATTTCATCCATATCACAGGGAAGTCCAAATAAGTGGACTATTAATAATGCTTTAGTATCGGGATGTTCTTTGAGCAGCTTTCTGATTGAGTCGGGATCTATATTGAAAGTATCTTCTTTTACATCTGCAAAGATTGGATCAGCTTTTGAATAAAGAATTGAATTGCTGCTGGCAATAAAGGTGAAGGGAGTTGTAATAATTTTATCTCCTTCTTCAATCTCTAATGATTTTAGGGCTACATCTAAAGCAGTTGTACCACTGGAAGTTGCAATACCATATTCTGTATCAGAGTAATTAGCAAACTTCTCTTCAAACTCCTTTACATATTCCCCCATTATCAACATACCGCTGTCCATTACTTCATTAACTAGTTCTTTTTCCTCTTCTGTGATAATTGGATTGGCTATTGGTATCATACTAAAAATCTCCTTTCAAAATCAATTCTAATATACCTTACTTTGAATTAATTTAGTTAATTTCAAAGCTTCTAGACCGTCGTGGCCGCTAATCAAAGGCTGAGTCTTATTTTCTATGCTGTTCACAAAGTGAATAAGCTGCATTTTTAATGGTTCTTCTTCATTTTCATATGTTTCTTCATATTCTCTCTGCTTATTCTTGTTAGATTCGCCATTACCCCGCCTGGTTCTTGTTATCTTCCGACCGAGGTAATCAAGTTCAATAAATGATTTTTCA
>DATGCJ010000067.1:0-3700 GCA_035312025.1 Halanaerobiales bacterium
TTATAGTAAAATAGAAATTAACTTTATTATTAGAATATATATCATATTCCTATATAGCTAAGTTATAAAAATCATTGATCAACTAATGTATATTGTAAATTAGCAGATTAAAATTCCCAAATTTATCACTTTAAAATAGGACAAAAATTACCCTGTAAAGTGAAAACTAATCAAAATAAAATGGTAAAACTAAGATATTTTTCAAAATAAATTAGCAAAGAGGCATCTCTAAAGTTAGAGACGCCCTGAGAATTAGAACTCAATATCATAGCCAGTGGATTTACTTAAAGAAAATTCCTGGCCTGCAACAATAACACAGAGTTCACCATATATATTAAAATAATATTTGGAGGTTTGATAATCATCATTTAACAATATATCAAAATCCCTGATGTTTTCATGGATTAACTTGATAAATATATCCTGGTTGACCACCATCCAGCCATTATCAAGGTAATAACGGAGAACTGCTTTTTGATCTCTCATAAGCCGGCCTCCTCACAGGCCTTAAAGACGATTTCTTCATTGATGTTATCAGCCTTAAGCTGATAACCCATCAGAAGTGAATTTAAGGCTAGATTGTTAACCAGCCGAGGCAGTCCACGGGAACGAAGTGAGATAGCTTCGATGGCCTGAGGTGTAAAAATGGGATGATTAGAACCGGCTAACTTAAGCTGATGGTTGATGTAATCAGAGATTTCTTCCTTGCTTAAAGATTCAAGATAGTATCTCATTACGATTCTTTGGGTAAGGGACTGGTTTTGATTTAAAGAAAGCTTATCCATAAAATAAGGCAGTCCTGACATAATTAATAGAAAGGGATTTTGTGAATCCATAGAAAAATTAAATAAAATGCTGAGGTCATTTAAAAAGCGATTAGCAGCCAGCTGCATCTCATCTAAGATAAAGACCGGAGTGATCTTCTGGTCTTGATAGAAGCTTGTTACGGCCTGCTGGATCTGCTGGAAGAGATCAACCTTCCTGGATTTAGGCTTTTCACCAAGACCGGAGGCTAAACCTTTGTAGAAGTCCATAACAGTTCCTGTAGATAGTGGGAAATAGATGATTTTAAAAAGGGCTGGGTTAAGGGAATCAGCAAAAAGCCTTAAAGCTGTGGTTTTACCACTACCTGGTTCTCCCACGACGACCCCAATACCGCGAGTGTTTTTTAAATAATCGAGTCTAGCTTTAACTTCCTTAAAATTATCGGACATAAAAAGATCTTTGGTCTCAATTTCTTTAACAAAAGGACGCTTTGAAAGCGAATAAAAGGCCTTAAACATCAGTTGTCACCTTCTTTTATGATATTTTTAAAAGAGATATTGCCCTTTCTTTTAATCCGGGCATTATCAGCAAAGATAACCTTTTTAGCCTGACCAATAAGTTGTCCTTCTTCATAGAAGAGAACTTGGTCAAAGGTTTCAGGGTTAAAACGAACTTCAATCCTTTTACCGATTAAAGTTGGTGGAACTTCAAAGAGCATCTTGTTAAGGGAAATAGTTCTATCATGTTTTACCTTTCTTTTAACCCTTTTAAAAAAGATAGTTTTGAGGGTTTCTGGGTTATCAACCATTTTCACCTTATCGATTTGAGACATATACTTCTCAATTGGAGTAATACCGAGGGCGGAATGTACTTTACGGTGGTAATCTTTTTCCAGCCAGTCAAAAAAACACTCGTTTAGGTTCTCAAAAGAAGTAAGATCTTTTTCAGTAAGAAGGGGAATAAACCTCTTCCTGACGGTAAGGAAGACCCTTTCAATCTTGCCCTTGCTGGCCGGATCATAGGGCTTAGTGTGAACTAAGGTAATACCTAGGGAACCACAGGCAAACTGAAGCATACCTGAGCGATAAATTTTACCATTATCAACATAAAGCAGCTGTGGGATACCTCTTCTAAGGATAGCTTCCGAAAACACTTTGCTTATCGAGGAGAATCTTTCGGTTGGTAGAAACATAGCGTAGGGAATTATTCGGGAGCAGTCATCGATAAAAGCAAAAAGATGGGTTTTAACCTTCTTTTTGCCGATCTTAAGATAAGGGCCGACCATAAAATCGCCCTGCCACATCGCATTGACATCGGGATGGGCAAAGCGAAGCCGATGTGCTTCTTTACGAGGAGTATTGGTCAGTAGACCTTCTCTTTTGAATATGCGATAGATAGTGGAGTAGGAGACATCAGAAGGTTTGATTTCTTTTTGAGCAATCAGTTGGTCGTAGAAAAGAGAAACTGAAATATCGGGCTTTGCTTTTCTTAACTTGACCAGTTTCTCCTTGAGTTCGGGATAGACCTTACGGCTGCGGCCGTAATCAGAGCGTCTTTTAGGCTTAAGGGCATTAAATCCGCCCCGGCGGTAATCACGAAGCCAGCATTGGATGGTCTTGGGTACATATTCTTTAGGACCGTAATAGGGGACATTATGAGTTTTGGCTGTGATTTCTTCTAAATATTCCTTTTGGTTTTGAACCTGGCCGTTAAGGATAGGAGATATGATGGCAAAACGAAACAGGGCTATCTTTTCTCTGTCATTATCAGTCATTAGTTTGTTCCTCCTTTTTAAGTTTAGCCTTAAAGTTAAAGGCTAAAAAGGGTATATTTTTGATAATAACATTATACTTTAGAAATTAAGCCCTAATCTAGTGAAAGAAAATGTGTTTTAAAAAACACTTCCCAAATAATCACTTCTATGGTAAAATTAAAGTGCCATAAAACATTTATTGAAGTGATTGTGGAAGCTCTTAGCGAAGGTGGGGACCTTGCATTCTTTGATCATTTCAAGAAGTTTTATGGCTTTTTTGTTATCAAAGCAAGGATGACCATTCGCAGTTTCTCTAAAATAGATGATGAGAGCGTTTAAATTTTTGTTAAACCTTTTGACATAAAAAAAGACCGCTCTCCTGTAGATAAGGAGTCGCCGGTTTTTAAGATATTGATAGATGATATTAAAGATATCCTTTAGACTCCTCTGAAAGTGTGGCAGCAAAAAGGAGGGCAGGATTGAAACGGTAAGTCCGCAATGTTTGCAGCGGTATCTTCTGATAAAAATTATATAGCTTAAATTAGAGACAATCACATATCTTTTGTAGAAACCGTTTTTAATCAAAACATCATGGCAGACAGGACAGTCAGTTAAAACTGGATAATCATTATCCATACTATTATTACAGTAATCTTTAATTCTCATCTTAAAGTCATGGATAATCTGCATTAAAAAGCCTCCCATACCATAATAATGTAAAAATATTTTAGCACATTATTTTAGGAAAGGGAAGTATTAAATACGAAAATATCTTGAAAAATATATATTAAAATAGGATATTGTATTTTGAAAGATTACAGTATATTTACAACTTTGTGTTGATCGAATAACCATTTTGACTCCATCTTAATAGGGTGGAGTTTTACGATGAACTAAGTGAATAAGATGGGAGTGAAACAAGAGGCAGAAAATAAATTTTATTTGCGTATTTATTACTAAAAAATACTAAAATATTACATTATTACAAAATAAAAGAAAAAAATGAAGGATTAACCTATTTTATATAGAAGTATATATTTAGAACATATTTTAAATAAAAAAATATACTTATGTTTAAAAAAATAGAAAAATAAGGAGAGGAAGGTTATTAATGAATTGCATAGATGATTTTTATTATCTTCTGGTAACATTTATAATAAATTTATATGAATTAACTAAAAG
>DATGCJ010000068.1:0-13221 GCA_035312025.1 Halanaerobiales bacterium
TCAATATATTGAAAATATCAAAGAATAAATGATATAAAAATTATAAGGAGTGTGATAGTTTTGAGAAGTGATATTGAAATTGCTCAGGCGGCTGAAATGCAGCCTATTACTGACATTGCAGAAAAAATCGGTTTAACACAGGATGACTTAGAACTTTATGGTGATTATAAGGCCAAGATCAAACTTGATACTTACCAGAGACTTCAGTCCAAAGAAGACAGCAAATTAGTATTAGTTACCGCTATAACTCCTACACCAGCCGGTGAAGGAAAAACTACAACCACTGTTGGTTTAGGACAGGCTTTAAATCAAAAAGGTAAAGATGCCATGATAGCAATCCGGGAACCATCTTTAGGACCAACCATGGGTGTTAAAGGTGGAGCTGCCGGTGGCGGCTATTCCCAGGTAATTCCAATGGAAGATATAAACCTCCATTTTACCGGTGATATCCACGCGATAGGAATAGCTCATAACCTGCTTTCAGCAGCTATCGATAACCATATCAAGCAGGGCAATGAACTAAATATTGATAAGACAAAGGTCAGCTGGCCGAGAGTTGTTGACATGAATGATCGCGCCCTAAGAGATATTGTCTTGGGCTTAGGTGGTACCGGTAATGGTGAACCGCGCGAAGATGGCTTTATCATAACAGTTGCTTCCGAAATAATGGCTATCTTATGTCTGGCCAATGACTTAATGGAACTTAAAGATAAGATCGGGAATATTGTAATTGGTTATAGTAAAGATGATGAACCAATTACCTGTGATGATCTAAATGTGGCAGGCGCAATGACCGCCCTACTTAAAGATGCTTTAAAGCCTAATTTAGTTCAGACTCTCGAAAATACACCGGCCTTTATTCACGGTGGACCTTTTGCTAACATTGCACACGGCTGTAACAGTGTGATGGCCACTAAGATGGCTATGAAGTTATCTGATATTGCAGTGACAGAAGCTGGTTTTGGGGCAGATCTCGGGGCAGAGAAATTCTTTAACATAAAATCAAGATATGCAGACTTACACCCCGATGCCACTGTATTAGTTGCTACTATCAGGGCGCTTAAGATGCACGGAGGAGTGCCTAAAGATAACCTAACCGAAGAGAATCTTGAAGCTTTAGAAGCTGGTATCGAGAACTTAGAAAAACATGTTGAAAATATTAATAAGTTTAATGTACCATTAGTGGTAGCAATCAATAGGTTCCCAACTGATACAGAAGCAGAATTAGAATTAGTGAGAAAGAAATGTGAAGAGATGGGAGTCAGAGTCGCCCTATCTGAAGTATGGGCGAAAGGCGGCGAAGGCGGCCTTGAATTAGCGGAAGAAATCCTTGATATTTTTGAAAATGAAGAAAGCAACTTTGAATTCCTTTATAGTAAAGACCTTTCCATCAAAGAAAAGATAGAGAAAATTGCTACTGAAGTCTATGGAGCTGATGGTGTAGATTACAGTAATGATGCGGCCAGTCAGATCGAGACCTTTGAAAAGCAGGGTTATGGAGAACTACCGATCTGTATGGCAAAAACACAGAACTCAATTTCAGATAAGCCGGAACTAAAAGGTAGGCCGACGGACTTTAGAGTATCAGTATCTAAGGTTACCCTATCAGCCGGAGCGGGCTTTATTGTACCATCAACCGGTCCAGTTCTTAAGATGCCCGGTTTACCAAAAGTACCATCGGCTGAAGATATTGACATTGATGAAAATGGTAAAATTTCTGGATTGTTCTAGACAAAAATATTAAAATAGGAAAAAGTAGAGAGTATTAAAAATAAATGAGTGGCAGAGTAGATGCCGTGCGTATAGTGCCCCGGGATGGGACGTTGCCTGGGGACGAAAGCTTTCCTTTAAAGCGAACGGTATGGTCATCGCGTCCGCTGTCACCAAAGAAGCTTCTTTTTCTTTGGTGATTGGTTCTGCCATTTCACTTCAAAGAGAAAGGAGCTTTTTAATTTATGAAAAATTTCTCAATCAAAAAATTGGTATATTCTTCCTTCTTAATCGCACTTAGTATTATTCTGACAAGACTGCTTTCCTTAAGGTTTGCCATCGGTGGTGTAGAAGGGATTAGAATCGGATTTGGTTCCCTACCGATCATCTTTGGGGGAATTATGTTGGGCCCATTGGCCGGGGGGATAATAGGGGCTATTTCAGATCTCTTAGGCTACTTTATTAATCCCATAGGGGCATATATGCCCCACTTTACCCTGACCTCATTTTTAACGGGCTTTATTCCGGGGATTATCATGTATTATGTATTTAACAAGAATATTTCATATTTCTCATTATTGGTTGCAATTGCCACCGGTCAGGTAATATCTTCTGTTATACTTGTACCCATGTTTTTGGACATGCTATTCGGGGTACCCTTTAAAGTTACTATTTTGCCCAAGATCATCGGGGAAGCGGTTAATATTACGGTCTATACCTACTTCATAAAATTAATGAGCAGGCGGAATGTGATTAAACTGGAAATAATAAATACGAACTGATAATATATGTTTAATATGGACTGAAACCAGATAGGGGGATAGCTATGTCATACCAGATTGAAGTTAAAAGCAATGGTGAACAAGAAACAATTGAATGTGAAAAAGGCGATAAATTATTAAAAGTACTTTTACAAAACGGATATGATATCAATGCCTACTGTGGTGGGGAAGGCATCTGTGGTAAATGCAAGGTCCAATTAAAGGGGGATATCAAAGAACCCAGTTCAGCTGAAATCAAGTACTTAGATCAAAAAGAAATTGATAAAGGTTTTAGGTTAAGCTGTCAGTATGAGGTTGAGAGTGACTTAGAGGTTATCTTAGAAGCCAAAGAGGATATTACTGTAATGACCGGAGGCGTAATTACTGAACTGGATATTGATCTGGACCTTAGTAAAGAAAAGATAAGTTTAGATAAAGCCACCCTAAAAAACCAAACTGACTATCTAAAAAAGATCTATGAAAAAACAGCCACAAATAAGATCAATTATAAGAACTTAAAAAAGATACCAAATTTGAATAAAAAAGAGGCCTTAACCGTTCTTAAATGGAGAGACCAGATCCTTAATATCAGTGAAGATAATATAAATGAAAATTTTTATGGTCTAGCCGTTGATGTGGGTACTACTACTGTAGTGATCTACCTTTTAGATCTAAATACGGGTAAAGAAGTGGATATTAACTCCTTTTATAACCCGCAAAAGAAGTTCGGGGCTGATGTCATTTCCCGTATAAACTACACCTTCAATAATGAGGACGGTATTGAAGTGATGCAGACCCCTGTACTCAAGGCTATCAATGAAGGAATTAAAACCTTAGCTTCCAATAATGGTATTACTTCCGATGATATATATAAGATGAGTATCGTGGGTAATACAATCATGTTACACCTCTTATTGGGAATTGATGCCCTATCCATTGCCAAGTCCCCCTATGTTCCTATCTTTACAGATGAACTTGATTTAAAGCCAACTGAAGTAGGAATTGAGATCAATGAACATGGTATCATCCAGTTTTTACCTTCAATCTCGGGTTATGTCGGGGCTGATATAACGGGCGATATGTTAACCATAAATATTGATCAGTTAAAAGGAAATAATTTGATGATCGATATTGGTACCAATGGAGAGATAGTTTTAAATAAGGGAGAACGCATATATTCCTGTTCTGCGGCGGCTGGACCGGCCTTTGAAGGTGCTAATATTACATTTGGGACCGCCGGTATTTCCGGGGCGATTTCGACCTTTAAAATCGAAGAAAAAAAGTTTAAATTTTCCACTATAAATGACAATGATCCGATCGGCATCTGTGGCTCAGGTTTACTTGACATGATCGCTGAATTCTTTAAACACGGTTTTATAGAATCTTCTGGTAAAATAAAAGAGAAAGAAGAATTAAAAGAGTGGCAAAAAGAATATTTAGATGAGTATAAAGACCAGAGAGCGATCAAGATAACCGAAAAAGATCATTCGGAAATAACTATCTATCTTACACAAAAGGATATTAGGGAAGTACAGCTGGCTAAAGGAGCAATTGCGGCTGGTATTGAAATACTTTTAAATAAAACCGAATTAGAGGCAGATGAACTTGATAGAGTCTTTATAGCAGGCGGCTTTGGCAATTACATTAATCCAGCCAATGCCTGTTTTATAAAAATGATCCCGCAGTGTTTGGAAGATAAGATAATCCAAATCGGTAATGGGGCGGGTACTGGAGCTAAAATCTACTTACTGAACAAGCAAGCTAAAGAGAGAGCCGTCAATATCAAAGAAAAAGTAGAGTATATTGAACTTTCCGTCAATGAAGAGTTTCAAACTGAATACATTAACTCCATGAGTTTTTAAAAAGGATGATGATAATGGATACTATAATAAAAAAAGATATACCTTTTAAGATTGAATTCGAAAAATTTCTAGAAAAGATTAAACTAAGTAAAGACTACAATGATATCGATACAGTCAAAAAGTATGTCAAAAAAGCCAATGAAATAGGTAAACCAAAGGCGATGTACAGGGAAGTATTTATTAACAGTAGGGGAGAAGATTATGTAGAAGTGGAAGATCAACGCTTTGAGAGTAAAATAATGCGGGTTAATCTAGAAGACATCTACAAAGTTTTAATTTATATTGTAACCTGTGGCCGAGAATTAGAGGAATGGGCCAGCCGGCAGGATGGCGATATGCTAGAAGATTACTGGTTATCCATGCTGCAGGAGGCGGTCTTAGAACAGGCCCGCGACTATATAAAGATAGAAATTAATGAAAAGTACTTACCGGGTTCTTCCTCAGTAATGAATCCGGGATCTTTAATAGATTGGTCTATCAGCGAACAAAAAAAGTTATTTAAATTGCTGGGTAACCCCGAAAAAGAAATAGGTGTAAAATTAACGGATAGTTCATTGATGCTGCCTAAAAAATCAGTCTCCGGGCTGATCTATCCAACAGAAAAGGATTTTGAAAACTGTCAGGTCTGCCCGCGCGAAAATTGTCCGAATCGGAGCGCTCCCTATCAACCTGAACTTTTAAAAGAAAGATATGAATAATTTAGATATTTTTATTATTAAACTCTAAATGCTATGGAGACAATAAATCTCTATAGCATTTTTTATGATAATGGAAAAATATAATTTATCACAAAAAGTGTAGTCTATTTTACAATTTCACAATAATGATAGAAATATATTACTATATGTGTTATAATATAATAAATAATATTTACAATGAGGAGGGAACACAATGTCTCCATTTTCAGAAAATTTAAGAAGTTTAAGAAAAGAAGCGAACATGAGACAGCAGGATTTAGCTGATAAATTAGGTGTAGCACAAACCACAATTGCAAGTTATGAACAGGGGCAGAGGTTTCCTAACCATGAAACATTAATAGAGATTGCTGATTTTTTTAACGTTTCTATAGATTTTTTATTGGGTAGGGAGGATAATAAAAATTTTGACTTAAGTAAAGTAAGGAAAGATTTAGAAGGTAGGTTAGAATTAAATGAAGTAGCTCAAAATTACTTCAATACTTTATTATCTGGTAATAATCAAGAAGCCGAACAAATTATTTTTAATGCTTTAAAAGATGATTGGTCACTAGGAGATGTATACCTTAATATATTACAACCTGTCTTATTTCATATAGGTATACTTTGGGAAACAAACCGTATTGATGTTTTCCAGGAACACTTTATGTCAAATAATATCTATACAATATTAGATAAACTTAAAGACAGGGCCGGTAATATTACAAGAGAAAATATTGTTAAAGAAGATAAAAATATCTTATTATTAAGTGTAAGCGGTGAACAGCATCAAATTGGTTTAAGGATGATCAATAACCTATTAGAAATTAAAGGTTGGAACACTTTCTATTTAGGCATTAATATTCCCAGCCGCAGTGTCTTAAATGCTATTAAAAACTATCAGGCCGACCTAATTATGATCTCGGTAACCTTACACGAACATTTAAACCAGGCCCGTAATCTAATTCAAACTATCAGAAATAATAAAGATACAAGAGATATTAAAGTAATGGTAGGAGGAGCTGCTTTTAGAAAGTTCAGCTGGGAAGATGTAGGGGCTGATGCCTATGCACTAGATGCTAAATCAGCTGTAGATAAAGTAGGAGAAATAATGAAAGAATCAGTGATTAAGTAATTGACGAGGTGATAAATATCATGGAGGATAAAAATGAAAGGTATTTAATAACTTTTAAAATATCTTCAATGGCTTTTAAATTTGAAAATTACTGTAAAAGGGCTGATTTAAAGGTAAAAATGGTACCGGTGCCTTCTAAATTAAGTAAATCTTGTGGTTATGCCTGCCGGATTAAAAAAAAAGATATAGAAGATATCAAGGAACTATGTGAAGATAAAAATATCAAATACAGTGAATTTTATAGGATTGATGAGAATGACCAACCTCAAAAATTATAATTTTTAATATAGTTTTAATTAATGTTCTCATATTAGATCTTTCAGTCATGAATTGGAAGGTTAAATATTGAGGACATTTTTTTATTTTATTAAATTAAAAAAAGTTATTTAGAAGTAAAAATCATAATATTACACTTTAAAATATGTAAAATAGTATGTATTATAATATTAAGAAAAAAACATATTACAATATACGAAATATCGGAGGTGAATATTATGGCTATCCTTAAATTAGATAGAGAGTACATGGTATCTTCTACTGAGCAAGTAAGAAATTTCAGTAAATTTATGGATAAAATTAAAGAAAACCCTATTTATATTATGAAAAGCAATGATATTGAAGGTATTGTAATGGATATTGAAGAATATGAAATGTTATTAGAAAAAATTGAGTATTTGGAAAACAAGTTAGAAGATACCTATATAAAGGATAAGGTTGTAACTAGAAAACAAAATTTTAATATCGATGACGCTATAGATGAAGAAGAGATAATGAAAAAGCAAGAGGATTAAAATTAAATTACTTTTTCACCCAGATGTAAAAGAAGATATCGAACAAATAGATAATAGTATTCAGCCATATCTTAAAAAATCTTTAAAAAAGATCAATAAATCTCCAGAATTAGGTAAACCGCTGGGAAATACTAATAATAAAGATCTGGTTGGTTGTTTAAAAATGTACTTCTATAATAAGAAATATTTAAATAGTATATGAGTTAACTAAAAGAATCACAAATATTAATTTGGGCAATCGGTAAAAGAGAAGAAGAAGTTGTTTATATAAATGCTTATAAACGTATTTTAAAGAATGGATTTGATTAGTTTTTTGATCTAATCCCCATTCTTTTTTTATTTTTTAATAAAGAATTCACATTATTATTAAATTGACTAAAGCCTCACCTTTCTTGTTTTAGCCTTATTTATCTGTTATAATTAACAAAAATAGTAAAGATAAAATGTTCATTCATGGAGGGATACACATGAGTGATGATAAAGTTAGAAAGCATATATACATTTCAGGCCGTGTGCAAGGAGTTGGTTTTCGCGCAAATGCAAGGCAAAAAGCACAGGCTTATGGTATTAAAGGCTGGATTAAGAATCTCTTTGACGGTAGGGTAGAAGCTGTTGTAGAAGGAGAGCAAGATTCTGTCCAAAAGATGGTTAAGTACCTCAAAAGAGGACCCAGTTTTGCTAATGTAACCGATGTTGAAATCAATGATGAACCTCCAACTGGTAATTTTAATACATTTTCAATTAAATATTAAGGGGGCTTAAAAAATGAATAAGGCCTTATTAGTTGTTGATGTCCAGAATGATTTTTATCCCGGTGGTGCTCTGGCTGTTCCTAAGGCTAATGAGATTAATTCTAAGATAAATTCATTGATGGAAAGCGGTAGATATAAGACAATAGTAGGAACTCAAGACTGGCATCCTAAAAACCATAGGAGTTTTGCCAGCAATCATAATATGAAGCCTTTCACAGAATTTAAGGCGGAAGGTTTAGGTCCTGTTTTATGGCCTGACCATTGTGTGCAGGGAACTGAAGGAGCTGAATTCCATTCAGATATAAATACCGATCGATATAATTTAATCTTAAGAAAAGGTTATAACTATAAAATAGATAGTTATTCAGCCTTTCAGGAAAACGATGGAACTGAGCTCGGTTTGGATTCATATTTAAAAGGTTTAGGTATTGAAGAGGTCTATATTGTCGGATTGGCTTTGGATGTATGTGTTAAATTCACTGCACAAGATGCAGTTAAAAATGGTTTTGATACAACTATAATCTTATCTGGTTCCCAGGCGATCGAAGAGGAACCAGACAAATTACAGGAAATTATAGATGAAATGAAAGAAAAAGGTATTAAATTTCAAGAATAAAAAATGAGGTGATTGGATGGCACGTATCTACGGAAAGAAGATAATGTTAAGAGAATATCAGGAAGATGACTTAGCCCACATGATGGACTGGATTAATGATCCCGATATTGTAAAGTTCTTATCGGACCGTTTTCTCTATCCCCAATCTAAAAGTCAGGTTAAAGATTTTTTAGAAAAAACAATGGACGATAGCTGGGCCGGTTTTGTTATTTCAGACCGTGAAACCGGTGACTATTTAGGCCAGATTGATTTTATTAATGTAGATGAGAAAAACGGCTGTGCTGAAGTTGCTTTAGTTATTGGTGATACCAATGACAACTCCAAAGGTATCGGTACTGAAGCAATGCAGCTTATGATGGACTTTGGCTTTAAGAATTTGAGGTTAAATAGAATAGAACTATCCTGCTGGAGCTACAATGAAAGGGCTCTCAATCTATATGATAAATTAGGTTTTACCGAAGAAGGCAGGAAGAGAAAAAATAGATTTTATGATGGAGAATACCATGATGAAGTATTTTTCGGTATCTTAAGAGAGGAATGGCAAGAATTAGATGACACAGTATAATATAACAGCGACAACCACCTTCGGCATGGAAGGTGTAGTAAAAGAAGAAGTACAAGATTTGGGTTTCAAAGACCTTGCAGTATCAAATGGAAAAGTAGAATTTAAAGGCAATGAGAAAGATATCTGTAGAGCGAACCTCTGGCTGAGATCGGCCGAAAGAGTGCAAATTAAAGTTGGTGAGTTTGAGGCCACTGATTTCGACCAATTATATGAAAAAACAAGAGATCTACCCTGGGACTGGTTTTTAACAAAAAAAGCCCATTTCCCCGTTTCAGGTAAATCAGTTAAGTCGCAGCTGCACCATGTACCAACCTGTCAATCAATAGTAAAAAAGGCTATTGTTGATAACTTAAAGGAAAGATATAATACAGAATGGTTTTCTGAAGATGGTCCTACTTACCAGATAGAAGTGGCCATGTATAAGGATACTGCTACCCTGACTTTAGATACAAGTGGTCAGGGTTTACATAAAAGAGGCTATCGAGAACTTAGTTCTTCGGCCCCTTTACAGGAGACCATTGCGGCCGGTATGATCCACTTAAGCAAGTGGGACCCCGACCGAATTTTAATAGATCCCTTCTGTGGTTCGGGTACAATACCGATCGAAGCAGCTTTAAAGGCTAAGAACATAGCGCCCGGCCTTAACAGGGAGTTTGACTTTGAAAACTGGCACTTTATTAAGGATAAGGATATAAAAGAAGTTAAAGATGAGGCCAGAGCCAGGATTAAAAAAGATGTTGAACCGCGTTTAATCGCAGGATATGATAAAAAGGAAGACCTGGTTAGTATGAGTAGATACCATGCTAAAAAAGCGGGTGTATCTGATATCATCCACTTCCAGCAGCAGGATTTTAAGGACTTTTCGACCAATCGAAATTATGGTTATGTAATTACAAATCCACCTTATGGCTTGAGACTGGATAATAAGTCGAAGGTTGAGAAATTATATAAGCTAATGGGAGATAAGCTGCTTCCCTTAGACACCTGGTCCTTTTATATCTTGACAGCCTATGAAGATTTTGAAAAAATATTTGGAAAAGAGGCTTCCAAACGCAGGAAGTTATATAATGGAGGTATTAAAGTAGACTATTACCAGTACTATGGTCCCTGGCCACCTCGTGATAATTAGACAAAGGAGAATATTTAATGAAGAAATTTTTACCCTACATTTCCGGACTATTATTTAGTACAATCTTTGGTTTTTCTTTTATGTTTACAAAAGAAGCCTTAGAAGTAATTTCTCCCTTTCAATTGATGGGATACCGTTTTTTAACAGCCGGTTTATTGGTCAATATCCTCTGGCTGGTGGGAATATTAAAGATCGATGTTAAGTTTAGTAAAATAAAATACCTGTTAATGGTAACAATCGCACAACCGGTCTTATACTTTATCTTTGAAACAATCGGTATGAACTATACTACATCTTCTGAGGCAGGACTTTTAGTTTCATTGATACCTGTAGTAGTAACTATTTTGGCTATCTTTTTCTTAAACGAAACCCCCAGCCGCAAGCAATCTATATTTATCGCCTCCTCGGTGATAGGTGTCATATTTATTACGATCATGAAAGGGACCACTGAGGTTAGTGGCAACTTTCTAGGTATGGCCTTAATCGGGGGAGCCGTTCTAATGGCGGGAGCTCATAATATATTATCTAGAAAGCTCTCGGTTGATTTCAAACCGGAAGTTATTACTTACTTTATGATGACAGTGGGGGCCTTAGTATTTAACACGATGCTGCTTTCCACAAGTTCAACTAATTTATCAAATTATTTTGAACCTTTAAGTAATATCAGAGTATTAGTACCCGTAATTTATTTAGGAGTCTTATCATCTGTTTTGGCCTTCTTTTTTGTTAACTACACTCTTTCTAAATTACCTGCTTCCCAATCAGCTGTCTTTGCTAATTTTGCCACCGTTGTTTCAATCTTAGCAGGTGTATTTATTAGAAATGAGCCGTTTTATTGGTTTCAAATTGTTGGCGGTATTTTAATTATCGTGGGAGTTTGGGGAACAAACTACTTTGGTAAGGTTGAAGAACAGGCAACAGAACTACAAGGGTGAGGTGAAAAAGTTGAGCAAGAAAAGAATTATTGTCAGTGGTGCTGTCGGCCGAATGGGTAAAACGATCTGTAAGATGGTGATTGACGAAGATGATTATGAGCTGGTCGGTGCCGTTGACGTAGTCAATCAGGGAGAAGATATCTTTAATATTTTAGGTATAGAAAGTAAGAAAGAACTATATATAACGGATGACCTCGTGCAAGAAATAGATGATAAAGAGGCCGAAGTCGTAATTGATTTTACCAACCCCGAGGTTGTTATGAAAAATATTGAAAAGGTCTTACAAACCGAAACAAATATGGTAGTTGGTACGACCGGCTTTGATCAACAAGATTTAAAGCAGGTTAAAGAGTGGTCTAACCAGTTTAATACTTCCATATTTATAGCGCCTAACTTTGCTTTAGGGGCCGTGATGATGATGGAGTTTTCCAAAAAGGCCGCTAAATTTTTTGATCAAGCTGAAATAGTCGAACTACATCATGATGGTAAAATGGATGCGCCTTCTGGCACCGCTGTTACAACCGCTGAAATGATAGCAGCTAACCGATCAAAACCAAAAGAAAAGGTTGATAAGAAGTTCATTGAAAAATTAGAAGGTGCCCGAGGAGCCGAGTTCGATGATATTCACATCCACAGTGTAAGATTACAGGGCCTTGTAGCCCATCAGGAAGTGATTTTCGGTGGAAAAGGTCAGACCTTAAAGATCAGACATGATTCTATTAATAGGGAATCCTTTATGCCCGGTATTAAATTGGCGGTAAATAAGGTAGCTGAGTTAGATGGATTAGTATATGGGTTAGATAAAATTATGGATATATAATAATGATCATAAAGGAGGAGCACCCTCATGAAAAAATATAATGTAGCTGTAGTAGGAGCCACCGGAGCGGTCGGCACTGAGATGCTGAAAGTTTTAGAAGAATATGATCTACCTATCGACAATTTAAAAGTAATAGCTTCTCCCCGTTCTAAGGGAAAAGAGATCCCCTTTAAAGGTGAAAAGTATACTGTTCGAACCATAGAAAAGGGAGTATTTGATGATATTGATATCGCCCTTTTTAGTATAGGTAGTTCTAATTCCAATAAATTTGTACCTCAGGCCGTTTACGAAGGGGCCTTGGTGATAGATAACAGTAACGCTTTTCGAATGAACGATGATGTACCATTAGTTGTACCGGAGATCAATCCTGAAGCTATCAAGGAACACAATGGTATTATAGCAAATCCGAACTGTTCTACCATCCAAATGGTGGTCGCTTTAAATCCGATTCGAAAAGAACATGTTATAAATAAGATAATAGTTAGTACCTATCAGGCCGTTTCGGGAACCGGTCGGAAAGCAGTTTTTGAACTGAGAGAACAATCTAGAGATTATCTGGCCGGCAATGAGGTTAATACAGATGTCTATTCACATCAAATTGCCTTCAACGCCATCCCTTTAATTGACAAAGTAAATGACAACGGATATACTGAGGAAGAATTAAAATTAAATCGTGAAACACAAAAGATCTTTGCTAATAAAGAAATCAAGGTAACTGCGACCGCAGTTAGAATTCCTGTTTTTTACGGTCACAGCGAAAATGTCCATGTAGAATTTGATATCCCGGTTGATTTAGAAGAGATCAGATATCTACTTGATAATGACGAAAACATTAAGTTAATGGACGATCCGGCCAATGATATTTATCCTACTCCAATCATGTCTGAAAATGATGATAGTATTATGGTAGGAAGGCTTAGAACCGATTTACACAACCCGAACTCATTAGAAATGTGGGTTGTCGGTAATAATATTAGAAAAGGAGCAGCCTTAAACGCTGTTCAAATTGCGGATTATGTCATAAAAAATAATATAATCGATGGAGGAGAATAATGTCGATAGTTGTATTAAAGTTCGGTGGTTCATCTTTAAAAAATGAAAAAGCAAGAGCTGCTGCAGTTGATAGAATAGAGGAAACAATTAACAAGGACAAAAAACCGGTTGTCATTGTATCTGCAATCGGCCGAAAGGGTTCTGCCTATGCGACTGATACTTTAATCAAGCTGGCAGAAGATACCTTTCCCGAGCTTGCAAAGCGAGAAAAAGATTTGATCATGTCCTGTGGTGAGATCATATCTTCAGTTGTTATGGTTCAAAATATTAAGAAAAAAGAAAGACAGGCCCGTGCTTTAACCGGAGCACAAGCCGGTATTTTGACCGATGAAAATTATTGTAATTCCGATGTCATAAATATTAATCCTGAAAATATTTTAAAATTAATTAACAATGATATTATTCCAGTGATTGCCGG
>DATGCJ010000069.1:0-4352 GCA_035312025.1 Halanaerobiales bacterium
ATCTCAAAACGGTCGTCCTTTTTAATTAACTCTGCTATCACTTGTGGTGAATATCTTTCTTCAACTTTCTTTTCAATAAATTGGGCTATTTCATGGTTTTTGTCAATCTTTAAATTGGGTCCTTTAGCGGTTGCATTATTAACATGTACCTGTTGTGCTATCTCATAATCATATACCTCTTTATAACTGTCTTGTGTGCGTTTAAGAGTAATTTTACCTTTGTCAATTTCTCGACTTATGGTAGTTCTATGAAAGTTTACTTCTTCTCCAATTTCTTTATAGCTTTTATTCTGGTAGTTATATAAGTGAGCAATTATCTTTCTATCATCTAAAGTTAAGTGTTTTCCTTTGCTGCTAGCTGTGTTATAATTATTTTGACACATGTCGGGGCCTCCTTGTTTTGTTTTGTGGTGTTACTCAACATTATAAAGGAGGTTACCGGTATGTGTCACATTTTTATTTGCCTTACGTGCATTTAATTATACAATTCAGCATTTCTTTTTAAAGTTAAAAACCATCTAATTATATTGATGTTTTTCCTGGTTATATTTATCTGATTTTAAGAATGATGAAACTGAGGGGGATATCCCCCTCAGTTAAATATCATTTATGGTGAATAGAATATACTTTTTTATTATTTAGATTTTTTTACTCTAAAGTTTACCTTTTCTATCATACCATTCGATATTTTTAATATTACCGGATTATTACTCATAATTTCAACATTTTTTGGTAATGACTTTTTGTCTAACTTTAAAACTACAGTATCTCCCAGATTATTTGTTCTGGCTGAAGCAATTCTTAAGTGATATCTTCCATATTGATCTGTAGTTATTATCTGACCTGTAGTTGAAATTATATCTACTTTAGACAAGCCTTTCTCACTATCATCCTGTATTCCATTTCCATTATCATCGAAAAAGACTTTCCCAATTATTGCTGAAGCATTAAAGACAGAATCTGTTTTAATTCGGACAGTTTTTTGCGCAATATTAGAAATCAATATACCATCTATCTTAGCATAGGCTTTATTGATATATTCTTCTCCAATGATAACTCCACTTCCAACCACTAAAGTGTATCTAATTGTTAGCTTTTCATTTGCTTTCAAACTCAATTGATCCCATTTGATTAATCGCTCTCCCTGAGATTTAATTTTTGTTTTTATGCTATTACTTTTTATCTGAGAAGCAGTGCTTTCTATATATTTAAATCCAGGTGGTAATTTATCATAAAGAGCAAATGTTTCTATATCATATTCTGTATTATTTTCAACTTCTATTTGATAGGTAATAAAATCTCCTATTTTAATTTGGTTTTTATTAGATGTTTTGGTCACTAAAATTTCCGGGGGCTTAATCTGAAGTTGATGACTGTCATTTATAATTATTCCATTCAAATTAACATCTACATTATTAACAACTTTTTTACCTAACTCAGCATTTTTAGCAACCTTTACTTTATATTTTAATTCTGTAACGCCGGGCTGAACATCTGTTAATTCCCATCTGATTTCCCCTTCTTCATATACCCCATTCAAATTGGCTGTATTTTCTATATATATTAGCTCTTCAGGTAATCTATCTGTGACCTTGAGTTCGTTTATTATTCTTCCCTTATTATTTGTTATTCTTATTGTATAAGCTATTTCTTCTTCTGGTAATCCATATTTTACATCTGCTGCTTTTTCTATTTCTAAGTCTTTGTCATTTACTGGTTCCATTTTAATTATATTATTAATATCTGATACTGTACTTAACTCAATCTCTTCTGATTGGTAATCATAAAAACCTTCTTTTTCAGCTATTAAATAGTAAGTGCCTGGACTTACATCCTCAAATAGATATTCTCCTCCAGCATTTGTATAATAAGGATTATCCTGATTTGTACCATTTATTTCAGGTAAACTAACCTTTTCTCCTGTATTACTATTAATTAAACTTACCTTTACATTTTCTAATGTTTCATTATCTTTTTGGGATAAAACCTGGCCGTAATTATTATCTGCTAATACGGGTAAGTCTGCATCTAATATTATATCTCCTGCTTTAGGATCTGATACCCCTCTTTTTACTTTTTCATCTAATGATTTTAATGCCCATTTCCCGTTATTATTATCCTGTAAATTTATATTTTGTGAAGAGGTTGAAGTATTTTTTTCTTCCAATTCAAATGAATATTGACCATTATCATTTGTTTTTGTAGTACCATACAATTTACCTTCAGGAGAATATAACTCAACTTTGGTATTAGTTATCGGTTCATTAGTATCTTGATAGTACAATCTGCCTTCAATTGCCCTAGGTCCCAGAGTTAATTCATTATTACCCGCCTCAGCATATTTCTTTGTTTTAATTCTCTCACTTTCATCTGATTTATCAATTACATGAATCTCATAATCACCGTCTTCTTCTATTATAAAGCTATAGCGGCCATTTTCATCTGTTTGAGTTGTTTGAATTAAATTATTATTTTGAATTAATCTAACCTCTTTGCCAGTTTCGGGCAATCCTGTGTCTGAATCTATAACTCTTCCTAATAAGACACCTGGAGAAAAAACTATATAAATTGTCTCTTCTACTCTGCCAGTATCATCGTTTTCTGCTATTACGTTAACAGGAATCTCTAAGATTTCATTGGAAGATATTTCAGGTGCCTTTAAATTAATTTTAGCTAATCCATTTTTAGTATCCACTTTTGCTCTTAATAAATCAGTATCTCCAACATCTTCAATTTCAGTTGTAAATCCTTCTTCTTTAATAAGATTATCTTTACTTAACAGTTCATTATTAATCTCAAATAATACTTCCGTATTATCTTTTACAAAATTTCCCATTATATCTTTAATTGAGGCTGTAAGTAAAGAAGTAGATTGCCCATCTCCCCTAATAGTTTCTGGGTCTGCAGACAGATCTATTATGCTTGGATCTTCATTAGCAGCAATAATACTATGACTATCTTTGATTACATCTCTATCATTTTGAATGAAGTCCACAGTAGTATTTATTTCAGTTCCCTGAGAAATATTATCCTTTAATGTAATATTTAAGCTAATTGATCTTTCTTCAGAAGGTTGTAGATCATCTATATTAACTATAATAGTATTGTTAGCCGAATCGTAAGAATAATCTTCCGATGTATTTAGTAATTCGGCTTCTTTGACATATTCAGATAGATTTATCTTTAATTTTGAATTGCTTAGAACATCTTCTCCCGTATTACCATATTCCAATTCTAAATTATAATTACTACCGGTATAAACAGCTCCCCTGTTCTGAGGATCATAAAGGTTCAATTTAGGTACATTATCTAAAATAGTCAGTTTATTGTTAACATTATCTGATATATTGTTTTCAATACTTGATTCAGCTTTAATCTTAAATTCTTTTTCTCCTTGTACAGCATCTTCTTTTATATTTACGACTAAGATTATATTACTATCTCCTTCAGGAGGGAGAGCTTTTAATTTAATATCCTTTCTTTGAGAAGATATTATAAGTTCATCATCTTGATCAAAGGTGCCATTCTCATTACTATCATAATACCAGGCAACTTCATAATCTTCTAATCCCTGTAAACTTAAATTTATCTTTTCTAAGGTATTACCTTTATTACTAACTTTATGGGCAAATACTGCTTGTGCATTGGGACTCCCGGCAGCATATCTATCAGGTTTTATATTGATACTGTGTAGTTTTAATATTTCTAAATCAGCATTATTACTTTCTTCCTGATAAACATTATCTAAGATGTCTTTGTAATCTACTTTTGATTTAGTTGAAATAGTTGTGCCAGCCAAGACATTTTCTCCATCAGATTCAATTTTGCCAGAGAATTCAATAACTAAAGTTGCTTCATCTTTTAACTCGTCTCTTTTTATTATTAAATTTTCACCATTATATTCAAATTGATCTTTATCTAAAATAGAATCATTTATCTTTATTGCCTCTTTATCAAGTTCAAAACCTTCCGGTAGAGGAGTTGTTACTTTCATATCTTTAACTTCAGTTTTACCGTTGTTACTAATTGTAAGTGTATATGAAGTTTCTTCCCCTGGTTTCCTGCTATTATGGGTTCCGATTAGTTCAGCCTTGATCTTGGGAGTTGAAGTATAAACTCTCAGCTCACCAGTGGAAATAGCTTCATTGCCACCGGCATCTTCAATAGTTGCATCAATTTCATAATCTCCTTCTGCAAATTCTGTACTGCTGCCAGTCCACTGACCTTCTGTTTCCGTATTTATACTCCAATTACCATTATTATCAACTATAGGCTCTCCTTCAAAAATAACATCTCCATTTTTATCTTTAACTTTTATATCAACTTTACTACCTTCAGGCTCATCTGTTTTT
>DATGCJ010000070.1:0-4175 GCA_035312025.1 Halanaerobiales bacterium
AGAGATGGTAATGCCTGGTGACAACATTGAAATGAATGCAGAGTTAATCACCCCGATCGCGATGGAAGAAGGCTTAAGATTTGCGATTCGTGAAGGCGGACATACTGTAGCGTCTGGTGTTGTAACTGAAATAATTGAGTAGGTTTTAAACCCTTAACTAAAAAAACTAGTGTATAAAAAAAGCATGTGCGCAATGCACATGCTTTTTAAAACTTGTTGACTTTTACATATATATATGATAAAGTAATTAAGGCTGTAATCACAAGAAATTAATCTATTTTATATATAAATACAGGAACCAATATTGGCCAACTGAGGGGGTGGCACCATGCGTGAAAAAATTAAATTAGAATGTACAGAATGTAAGAATAGAAACTATACCACCACGAAAAATAAACAGAGTATGCGTGGTAGATTAGAAATTAAAAAATACTGTAAGCACTGCAAAGAACACACATTACATCGTGAGACCAAATAGAAATCAAGCTTATTAATTTTTAAATAACTATAATAAGGACGTGATTTAAGTGGCCAAATTAGGTTTTTTGGGAAAAGTAGGTGGCTTTTTAAAAAAAGTTAGACTTGAATTGAGAAAAGTTAACTGGCCTAACCGAGAGGATCTACAATCTTATACTATCGTAGTTTTAATAACAGTCACAGCATTAATTGCTTTTATAGGAGTTATTGATGTAGTTCTAACAAATATTATTACTCCCTTTATAATGTAATTAAGGAGGTGAGGATCCTGTATTCAGGGTCCTTAAATTATGGAAGAAAAAATGGAAGATAATACTAATTGGTATGTAGTCCATACCTATTCAGGTCATGAAAAGAAAGTAAAGGCCAATTTGGAAAAAAGAATAAAGACTACCGGTATGACAGATAAGATTAAAGAAATTCTTGTTCCCACGGAAGAAAAGGTAAGAAAAAGAGGCGGCAAGAAAAAAGTTGTTGATAAAAAGATCTTTCCCGGTTATATTATAATTCACATGGAGATGAATGATGAAACCTGGTATGTTGTTAGAAACACCCCAGGTGTTATGGGTTTTGTAAGTAGTGGAACAAAGCCTTTACCTATAGAAAAACATGAAATTGATCATATATTATCCGGTATGGGATTGAAAGAAGAAGAAATTACTATTGATTTTGAAGTTGGAGATAAAGTAATGGTCACCGATGGTCCTTTTGAGGAATTTATCGGTATCGTACAAGAAATCCATCCTCAACAGCAGAAAGTTAAAGTTATGGTATCAATGTTTGGTAGAGAAACTCCTGTTGAACTTGATTTTGATCAAGTTGAACCAGAGTAATATTAGATTTAGGAGATAAGAAAGGAGGAATAATGCCATGGCAAAAAAAGTAATAGGACAGATTAAACTGCAGATTCCCGGCGGACAAGCTAATCCAGCCCCTCCTGTAGGACCCGCACTAGGTCAACATGGAGTTAATATTATGGATTTCTGTAAGGCTTTTAATGCAAAGACTTCTGATAAGCAGGGTACAATTATTCCTGTTGAAATTACTGTATATGCAGATAGGACTTTTGACTTTATTACCAAAACACCACCTGCTTCCATTTTACTAAAGCAGGCTGCTGGTATTGAAACAGCTTCAGGTGAACCTAATGTAGATAAAGTTGCAACTGTAAGTAAAGACGATGTGAGAGCAATTGCCGAACAAAAGATGAAAGACTTGAATGCAGCTGATATCGAAGCTGCTATGAGCATGATTGAAGGTACTGCCCGCAGTATGGGTATTTTAGTAGAGTAATTCGCGTTAAAACAGTGGGAGGTAAAAACCGTTAATACCACAAAGGAGGAGATTTTATGGCAAAGCAAAGCAGAAGATATGAGGAAGCTTTGGAAAAAGTGGATAGAAATAATTTCTATGAACCACAGGATGCACTTGAATTAGCAAAAAACACAGCCACTGCAAATTTTGATGAATCCGTGGAATTTTCAGCGAAATTAGGAGTTAATCCTAAACATGCTGATCAAAACATTAGAGGTACTTTAGTACTTCCCCATGGAACTGGTCAAGAAGTTAAAATTGTTGTATTTGCGAAAGGTGAAAAGGCTCGTGAAGCTGAAGAAGCCGGCGCAGATGTAGTTGGCCAGGAAGATTTAGCTGAAAGAATTGAAGAGGGTTGGCTGGATTTCGATTTAGCTATTGCTACACCTGATATGATGAGTGTAGTTGGTCCTTTAGGTAGAATTTTAGGTCCCAAAGGTTTAATGCCTAACCCTAAAGCAGGCACCGTTACATTCGATTTAGCTGAATCTATTGAAGAATTTAAAGCTGGTAAGTTAGAATATAGAGTTGACAGTGACGGTAATATGCATCTACCAATCGGAAAAGCTTCTTTTGAAGTTGACGAATTAGTTGACAACTTCAAAAAGATCATGGATATTTTAATGATCGAAAGACCTGCTGCTGCAAAAGGAAAATACTTTAGATCTATTACAGTATCTTCCACCATGGGTCCTGGAGTTAAGATTGACCCGAATGCAGCCTTGAAATTAATTGGTAGATAATTCATTGACATACTTATCAATAAGTGTTATGCTTATTCTTGGTAATAATAAAATATAGTCTAACCATAGATAGTGGGAGTCAGCAATGACTTAAACTTTTCCCGCCGAGGTTATCTAAGTAAAAGCAATGTACATGTATACTCTACATGTGGATTGACATTACCTTAAAAATCTCCTGCCTATCTATGGCAGGTTTTTTTATTTGTTAGACTATTTTAATTATCGTACAGATGGGCAAATACAGGGAGGTGAAGTGATATAGATGGCAAGACCTGATAAAGAAGCAGCTGTAAAAGAATTAGAAAAGGAATTTTCGAAAGCTAAATCAATGGTAGTTACTGATTATATTGGTTTAGATGTAGCAGAGATGACAGAATTAAGAGCAAAGTTAAGAGAAGCTGGAGTTGATTACAAAGTTGTAAAGAATACTTTGGCTAAAATTGCAGCAAATAATTCTGATCTATCCGAAATCACTGAATTTTTCAGTGGACCGACCGCTATTGCTTTTGGGATTGAAGATGTGGTATCTCCTGCCAAGATCTTAGATGATTTTGCAGAAGACCATGAAGTGCTCGAAATTAAAGGCGGTTACTTAAATGGCGAAGTGATCAGTAAAGAAAAGGTTGAATCATTAGCAAAGATTCCATCTAGAGAAGAATTACTTGCAAAAGCATTTGCTAGTATGAAGGCTCCCATCACTGGTTTTGTAAATGTACTTAGTGGAAATATGAGGAACTTAGTAAGTGTATTGAGTCAAATTAAGGATCAAAAAGAATAAAAATTTTTTAAGGAGGAACAAAGATGAATAAAGAAGAAATTATTGAAGCAATTGAAAATATGTCTGTATTAGAATTGGCTGAATTAGTTGAAGAATTAGAAGACAAGTTTGGTGTAAGCGCTGCTGCTCCCGTTGCTGCTGCAGCTGGTGGAGCCGCTGGCGGTGCAGAAGAAGAAGAGCAAACTGAATTTGATGTTTACTTAGAAGAAATTGGTGGCAAGAAAATTCAGGTAATCAAAGCTGTTAGAGAGTTAACCGGTTTAGGCTTAAAAGAAGCTAAAGCTGTTGTTGACGACGCACCTCAAAATGTCAAAGAAGGACTCAGCAAAGAAGAAGCAGAAAATATGAAAGAAGCTCTCGAAGAAGCTGGAGCTACTGTAGTACTTAAGTAAGACAAACAAAAAGAAAGATAGTTTAGATGTTACTAAAAGTGCCCTTTTATTAGGGCACTTTTTGCAGTATTAAAATATATATTTATTTGACCGAAAATTACTTGACAAGATATGGGTTCTGTGATAACATTACTTATTGTCGATAACTTTTCATATAATGGCATATAATATGCATACATTTTAGCTTATTTTTCCTTATTTGATGGATTTTTATGGACTTATTTTATTATATTATTTAATAATATTTCATTAAATTATTATACATACTAATTTAATTATCAAGCATTTAAGTAAGGTGGTGTACTTACTTAAATGTTATATTTATAAATATAAGTATTCCTTGGGGGTGCAATGATGTCAACAGTGAGAGAGAGACACAGCTTTGCTAAAATCGATGATGCAATGGAATTACCCAATTTAATTCACACACAGTTAAATTCATACCAGTGGTTTTTAGAGCAAGGCTTAAAA
>DATGCJ010000071.1:0-7352 GCA_035312025.1 Halanaerobiales bacterium
ATCTAAGGTATATGCTACCCCCTTATAAAATAGGGGGTTTTGTATTTAAAATGATAGGTGATAACTTTGAATAATATCTGGTATTTAGAACAAAAAGAAAATATAGTGCATGAAGATAAGATAATTAATCAGGTTCTTTTAAATAGAGGGCTGGATACTGAAAATAAGGTTGATAAATTTATTAAGGCTGAATACAGTAAACTTGCGGACCCCTATCTTTTAACAGACTTAACAAAAGCGGTGCAAAGATTAATAAGAGCTATAAATAATGAAGAAAGAATTATTATATACGGTGATTATGACGTAGATGGAATCACCTCAACTTCACTATTCATTAGATTTTTTGAGGATATAAATTTTTCTAATTATGATTACTATATTCCCAACCGTTTGAAAGAAGGTTATGGTTTACGAATGGATAGTTTAGATAATATTGACTTTGCAAAATATGATCTATTAATAACCGTAGACTGCGGCATAACAGCTGTTGAAGAAGTTGATTATCTAAATAAGCAGGGTGTAGATGTTTTAATCACAGATCACCATAAGTTAGGCGATGAAATTCCCGCAGCCGTTGCTGTAATTGACCCGCAGAGAGAAGAATCTGATTATTTTAAAGTACTGGCCGGAGTCGGAGTAGTATTTAAGTTTTTACAGGCAGTAGAACGGGAAATGAACCTAAATATTATTAAAAACCATCTTGATTTAGCAGCATTAGGGACTGTGGCCGATATTGTAGAACTAAAAAATGATAACAGGATAATGGTTAAAGAAGGTTTAGAAATCTTAAAAAACACCAAAAAATTAGGTTTAGAAAAATTATTATCCAGGCTCAAACTAAAAGGGAAGAAGATAAATCCCGGTCAAATAGGTTATATAGTTGCTCCTCCCATAAATGCGATTGGGAGAATGGAAGAACCGGAAAAAGGTGTTAAATTATTAACTACTAATAATAAGCAAGAAGCAGAGCAAATAAGTGAAAAATTAATTGCTATCAACCGCGATCGGCAAAAAAAAGAAGAAGAAATCTATAAAGAAGCTCTGGCTATGATTAATAAAGAAGATATAAAACAGCAGAAACCGATTGTACTACATTCTCGTGATTGGCATCGAGGAGTAATCGGGATTGTGGCCTCAAGATTGGTTGAAAAATATTATCTACCTGTTATTTTAATTGCGATTGGGGAAGATGGTATTGGTCACGGTTCAGCCCGAAGTATTAGTAAGCTGGATATAACTGAAGGCCTCAAGTATACCAGAGACCTTCTAGAAAATTACGGCGGCCATTCCATGGCGGCAGGATTATCGATTAAGGAAGATAGGATCGATGCATTTAAGGATAAATTAAATCAATATATACAGGAAAAATTGAGCCCCGAGGATTTTATTCCTGGAATCAAGCTTGATTCAATTATTAAAAGTAATAAGATTAACGAAAAATTTCATCAAAAACTTGATCTTTTAAAACCCTATGGGGTTGGGAACCCTCGTCCCAAATTTTTACTAAGTAATATTAGATTAAAAAACCATTATACCGTAGGTAAAGAAAATAAACACCTGAAAATTCAATTGGAAAATGGCATTTCAGGCATTTGTTTTAATATGGGAGAGTTAGATCAAGATATAAAAAATAAAAATATTGATTTAGTAGCAAAAATTTATTTGAATAACTGGCGGGGCAAAGATGAAGTGGAAATCAGAGTAGAAGATATTAATGTTAGAGAAGACCATACCTATTTTCCTATTACTTTTCAAAAAAATAATTACACGATCTATGATAAAAGGGGTATTAAACGAAAGCTTAAATATCTTGAAGGATTGAAAAATTATCGGGATAAGATTGCAGTTTTTATTAATGGGAGTAAAGAAATCAAAAAATTAAAGGAAGAACTAACAAGAGCGGGATTTGAGGTTGTAATAAATGATTGGAGAAAATTTAATAATGAGCGGGCAGATCTCATCCTATTTGATAAGGTTATCAACTGCAAAATGGATAAAGATAATCATTTAGTCCTGTATTCAATCCCATTTTCACTTATTGATTTCTATAAAATAGTTAAGAACTTTGATGAAAAAATTATTCATTTAATATTCAATAATGAGGATTTACAGTTAAATGAAAGGCTAATTAACCAAAATTTACCAACCAAAAAGACAGTAAAAAAATCACAAGAAATAATTAGCTCCAATTTTTCCAAAGATAAATTTCCAAAAAAAGAAATTAAATTAGCAATAAAAAAAGAATTGAACATAAATTTAAATAAAACAGCCAAAGTATTAGATATATTAGAAGAAAGTAAATTTTTAAAAAGAATTGATGAAGAGATTAATGTTATAGGTTTAGATAATACTGAATTGGACTTATCAAATTCAGTATATTATAATAATATTATTAACATTAAGAAAAGGTATCAAAATTTGAGAAGATTATTAAGGGATAAGAATCTGTTTAAATTAATTAATAAGCTTACAAAACTGGAGGAGGAGAACGATGAATTTTAATGACTATATTAGAAACATACCCGATTTTCCTAAGGAAGGGATATTGTTTAAAGATATTACCCCACTACTCAAAGACAAAGATGCATTCACAGCTGCAATAGATGAAATGGCAAAAGAGTATGAAGATGTTGATATTGATTATGTGGTTGGTATTGAAGCCCGGGGCTTTATTATTGGTACCCCTATTGCTTATGCTTTAGATAAAGGATTTATTCCGGTAAGAAAACCAGGTAAACTACCATATGATAAATTGACTGCCAGTTATGATCTGGAGTACGGAAGTAATGAACTTGAGATACATAGTGATGCAATAGAAGAAGGAGACAACATCTTATTAGTAGATGACCTCTTAGCTACAGGTGGAACAACTAAAGCATCAGTTGATTTGATTGAAGAATTAGGTGGAAATATAGTCAGTATTGCTTTTCTTTTAGAATTAGTAGATCTCAATGGAAGAAAAGAGATTGAAGGGTATGATATATTCACACTCCTACAGCACTAACTTTAGACTAAACTTTTTATGAAATGAAGGGATTAATATGGAAATAGAGGTTTTATTAAAAAAGATAAGGTCTGATATGGATGACCCCGATCTTGATATTGTAAAAAATGCATATGAAATTGCTAATGAAGCTCATGAAGGTCAATACAGAGTTTCAGGTGAACCATATATAGAACACCCCATCAATGTGGCATATATATTAGCTGACCTTGGTTTGGATATAATCTCTATTTCTGCTGCCCTACTGCATGATGTAGTAGAGGACACTAAATTTACTAGAGATGATATTGAAGAGATGTTCGGTAATGAGGTTGCTCTTCTTGTGGATGGGGTAACTAAATTAACCAAATTAGATTTCAAGTCTAAAGAAGAACATCAGGCGGAAAGTTTAAGGAAGATGTTTCTGGCAATGGCCAAAGATATCAGAGTTGTTTTAATTAAACTAGCTGACAGGCTTCATAATATGAGGACGCTTGAACATTTAGGCCGGGAAAAACAAATCTTTAAATCCGAAGAAACAATTGAGATTTATGCCCCTTTAGCTCATCGTTTAGGGATGTCCAGAATGAAGTCTGAATTAGAAGATTTAAGCTTTTATTTTCTTCAGCCTGATGTATATGATGAATTGAAAAAGAAACTAAAAGAAAATAGGTCATCCCGAAATAGAAATATTCAAAATGCTATCAGCACTCTACGTGAGAAGATAAAAGAGCAGGATTTAAATGCCGAGATATATGGTCGTTCCAAGCATCTTTACAGTATCTATCAAAAAATGCAGCGTAAAGAGGTAGATTTTAGTGAAATAGATGAGCTAACAGCTGTTAGGGTTCTTGTAGATAGCGTTAGAGAATGTTATCAGGTATTAGGTGTGGTTCATGAGATATGGAAACCAATGCCGGGCCGGTTTAAAGATTATATAGCAATGCCTAAATCGAATATGTATCAATCCTTACACACTACCGTAATTGGCCCCAGTGGTGACCCGCTGGAAGTACAAATCAGGACTCATGAGATGCATAAAACGGCCGAATATGGTATTGCTGCCCACTGGCGATATAAAGAAGGTAAAACCGATAACGATGACTATGAAGAGAAGTTATCCTGGCTCAGACAGTTGCTGGAATGGCAAAAAGACTTACAGGAACCACAGGAGTTTATGAAGGCCTTAAAGATTGACTTATTCCAGGATGAGGTATTTGTCTTTACTCCGAAAGGTGATGTGATGTCATTACCGCGAGGAGGAACTCCTATAGATTTTGCCTACCATATCCATACTGAAGTTGGTCATAACTGTGTGGGAGCCAAAGTAAATGGCAAGATAGTACCTTTAGAATATGAATTAAACAACGGAGATATTGTAAATATAATTACTTCCAAAAAGAGCACCGGTCCCAGTCGAGACTGGCTTAAATATGTTAAAACTTCTACCGCCCGCAGTAAGATTAAAAGATGGTTTAAAAAGCAGCAGAGAGATGAAATAATTAGGCGGGGAAGAGAACTATTAAATAGGGAATTTGATCGCCAGCATATCGATCTTTCAAGTAAAGAAAAGGAAAAAGAGCTAGAAAGAATCGCATCCGAGTTAGGTGAAAATAATAAAGAAAACCTAATGGAGTCAATAGGTTATAATAACATCTCCGTCAAGCAGGTAATAAATAAATTAGATATTGAAGAGGAAGAAGAAGTTACACTAGAAGAACTGCAAACTGCTCCTTCTACTAAAAGCTCCGATAAAGGAGTCAAGGTTAAAGGTGTAGACAATTTAAAAGTTAGAACAGCTAAATGTTGTAACCCAGTACCCGGGGATAAAATCGTGGGTTATATAACACGTGGCCGAGGTATATCAATTCATAGAAAAGGTTGTCCAAACTTAAAATCACTTATAGAAAATGAAGAGGAAAGAATAATTGATGTAGAATGGGACCAACAGAGATCCGAATCTTATGTAGTAGACTTAAATATTGAAGCAGTAGATAAAAGTGCCCTTTTAAATGATATTACAAGGTTAATAAAAAATGAACAGATCAAGTTATTATCTGTTAATGCAAGGGCAGATAAATATGGTAAAGCCTATATTAAATTATCTGTCGAACTTAGCAGTATAGAACACATGAAAGATATAATGAATAAGATCAAAGATATTTCAGGTGTATTATCAGTACAGAGAGCTAAACCCACTTAATATATAAGGAGTGATCCAGTTGCGGGCTGTTGTACAAAGAGTAAAAGAAAGTAAAGTTAAGGTAGAGGATGAAGTAATCGGTTCTATTGAGGAAGGATTGCTAATCTTTCTGGGGATTGGTAATGATGATAGTATGGAGGATATAGACTACTTGATTGATAAAATTGTTAATCTTAGAATATTTGAAGATATGGAAGGGAAGATGAATTTATCTGCCCTCGATTTAGAAAAAGAAATTATGGTGGTTTCCCAGTTCACCCTTTATGGGGACTGTAGAAAAGGTAGAAGACCCAGCTTTTTCGATGCAGCTCCTCCCGATAAAGCTGAAAGGCTGTATGATGTATTTGTAAGCAAAATTAAAGATTATGAGATTAATATTGAAACAGGTGAATTTCAGGCAATGATGGACGTAGATCTCGTAAATGATGGACCAGTAACTTTATTGATCGATAGTAAAAAGAACTTTTAATGGGAGGATTTCATATGATTATTTCACAAACAGTTGGTGTTAATTTTACCAACTGTTATTTAATTGGAAAAAAGAATTCGAAAGCTATAGTTATTGATCCCGGTGATGAAATTGATAAGATCATGGCTTTAGTAGAAAAAAACAATGTTGAAGTTGAAAAGATAATAAATACACATGGACATTTTGATCATATTTCGGCTAATAACGAATTAAAGGAAAAAACAAATGCCGAAGTATATATACATGAAAAAGACAAAGACGCTTTAGTTAATCCTGAAAAAAATCTTTCTACTCATTTAGGACAGAAAAATTTAGTTGAACTTAAAGAAGCTGACCATATTTTACGGGAAGGAGATACAGTCCAAATAGAAGATTATTCTTTTGAAGTTTTACATACGCCCGGACATTCTCCTGGTAGTATAAGTCTTTATGATAGTAACAAGAAAATATTAATCAGTGGAGATACCATTTTTAGTATGGGAGTGGGTAGAACCGATTTCCCGGGTTGTTCGCAAGAAGAATTAATTAATTCTATTGAAAACAAGTTATTAACCTTACCTGATGAAACAAAAGTATATCCCGGTCACGGCCAGGAGACAACCATCGGAAAGTTCAAAGTAAAGGTCTGGGAACGTTTAACTTAATTGAATTTAAGGCGTTTTATTGTTGACTTTTTAAAATCAATAAGATAAAATTATGAAAGATGTCAACTAGCGCTTAAAATATATTTATACATCTTAAGGAGTGACTTATTAATGTTTGATAATTTAAGGAATAATAGTAAAATTATAGTCTATATCGTAGTAGCTGCTTTTGTAGTTACCGGTGGATTAATGGGTTTTGGATCTTACATGAGTCGTAATAACCCAAGTGGAAGTAATAGATCCTCCCAATATATAGCAACAGTTAATGATAAAGGTATCACACCCCAGCAGTTTTTATCAGTACTGAGAAATTCTGCTTCTCAGGCAAATAACTTAAGTCAGGGTGAGGTTATACCATTTAGATTAAATGTATTAAAATCTATGATAGAACGAGAGATCTTATTATCAGAGGCTGAAAAACAGGATATTAATGTTGAAATCAGTGATGGAGAAGTAGAAGAAAGAATAGATGAAATTTTAAATCAAAATGATTTAACCCAAGAAGAATTGAAAGATAATTTGGAGAGTCAAGACTATACTTATGAACAGTTCAAAACTGATATAAGAAATAGTTTGAGAAATTCCGAAAGAATAACTAAGGTAAAAGAGACTACTTATAGTAATATTGAAGTAACTGAAGAAGAAATTAAAGAAACATATGAAGAAAGATACGCAGATAGTGAAGAAAAGCCCGAATTAGAAGAGGTTAGATCTGATATAAAAGAATCATTATTAGCAAGTAAACAAAATGAGGCATATCAAAACTGGTTAGAAAACAAAAAATCGGAAGCCAATGTAACTATTAACGACCCTGTCTTATATGCCTATAATGCTTTAGATCAAGGCAATTATCAGGTAGCTATAGACAGTTTTCAAAATATGGTAAACAGTGAAAATAGTAACACTTCCGCTAGCATATATACTTATTTAGCCCAGGCTTATGCAGGGGCTGAACAGTATGACAAAGCCTTAGAAACTTTTAATACTGCTTTAGAAGATTATCCTGAAAATTGGGAATTAAGATTAAACTTCGGCGAATATTATGCTAACAGG
>DATGCJ010000072.1:0-22389 GCA_035312025.1 Halanaerobiales bacterium
CATCAACCGGACTGGCTAACTTTTTATTGGAATCAGCTTTCCAGTTGGCCGGGTTGGTATTATTCAGATTTACAATTAACCCCATTTTACTGTTTGGCGCTAAAGCCTTCGCATAAGGATCGACAGTTTTTTCAACTCTATCTCCAAAATCAACGGCAAATAGGTAGTATTTGCCGGCATAATTTCCTTCAAGTATGACTGTCCAGGTGCCATTTATATCTTCAAACATATCATAAACTTCAACAGGTTCTTGATTTTTATAATAGTTATAAATTTCAATCTCAACATTGTCAGCTGTGGGTGCCCACAGTTTAATCATGGTCTCTTCTTGCGAGTAGCTGACTCCTAGGTCATTACCATGATAAATAAATTCAGGTCGATATATATCTTCCTGCAGTTCTATAATATCCATTTATTATAACTCCCTCATAAAACTATTATTTTTAATTAGATTGCTTTACTAATATCACTATTTATTATTTTTAAAAATACATCTACTATATCGGGATCAAACTGTTTACCTTTATTATCTTTTAATTCTTTAATTGCTTCTTCTTTAGTTAGAGCATCACGATAAGAACGGTCGGAAGTCATGGCTGAATAAACATCGGCCACTGCCACTATCCGGGAGATAAGAGGTATCTCTTTCTCTTCTAAACCCTCGGGATACCCTTTCCCATCCCACCTTTCATGGTGATAAAGCACATATTCGGCAATATCTTTTAATCTCTGCGATTCAGATAGTGACTTATATGCCCAGCGGGGATGGTTTTTAATATATTCATAATCCTCTTTTCTAAAGTCATCTTTTTTATTTAAAATAACACTCGGAACGATTAACTTTCCTATATCATGAACCAAGCCTGTCCAATAGGCATCATTTATTTCACTTTCATTTAAATCCATCTCCTCAGCTATCTCCTGAGAGTATTCTGCAACTTCCTCAGAATGGCCACCGGTATATTTGTCGTGTATTTCTAAAAACTTAATCATTGATAAGATTATATCACGTTGGAAGTCTCCCTGCAATTTATTATACCTCTGGAAGGTATAAAAAGACTCTGCTAAGTTGCGAAATGCCTTTAAAGTCTTTACTCCATTATCACAAAATTCTACTTCTGACTTGCGGTCTATATCAAGTGAAATACCCGCAACCATATCTTTTTCTACCACCAGATAAAAAGTTAAGGACTGTTTGATGTCTTGGGAAGCATCAATAAGGTGGTTAAACTGTTCTTTCGGTAATTTATTATCATTTTTCATTAAAAGTTCATCAACAATCTGTGGTTCAGCTGCATAGGTTTTAAATACTTCTTTATCTATCTTAAGTTCTTTTAACTTCTCTAAATCATGTCCGATCGCATCAACAAAATTAATTTTACCGTTTTTGATTTTATAGACACTGCCATAATCGCTTAACGGAACTAATTCATAAGCAGTTCTTAACAAAGTTGATAAAAATCTATTGGTATTTTTAAAGGTTTTTTTGCTTATATTATTAATAAAATCTATCATTATTTTTAAGTCTTCAGTCTGGTCATAAAGATCTTCATAAGATTCCTGCAATTCTTTTTGACCCTTTTCTAACCGGGATGTGTATTTGTTTAGTTCTTCATTCTTCTTTTTTAATTCTTCTCTTGTATTTCGCAGTTTTTTAAAGTAGTTTTTCAGGAGCACATAAAATATTAGACCCGTTATTAATACATAAGCGAGCCCTTTATAAGTTTGGATGCGCATTAGTACTTCTCCCTGATTAAAAAGGGACGCAATTATCTCATCCGAAAAGTAAATCCATAAACCACCAATTATTATATATATTAAAATGATTTTATTTTCTTCTTTTAAATTCATTTAGATCATCCCATATTTTGGCTCTTATAGTAAAGATAAACACTCCTTCTAATTTATAATAATTCAAGAAATCCTATATAATACCTTCAAGCAGGTAAATAAATATTTTTCTAGAATAATCAATTAAGAAGGTAAAAGAGGTGAAATTAATGTCATTACTAGATTCTAATTATACATTTGAGGATTCTGATATTGATATAATAAGCTTTGGCGAACTATTGGTAGACTTAATTACAGAAGAAGAGGAAGTTAGACTATCAGAAGCAGAACAGTTTTCACGTTACTTCGGGGGGTCAGCCGCCAATGTGGCCGTTAATTCTCAGCGGTTGGGGGCAAAAACCAGGATGTTAACCAGAATTGGTGATGATGATTTTGGTGAGTTTTTATTGAGTGTCTTAAAAAGGGAAAATATTAGTAATGAGGGAATCCAGATTGATAATATTAGAAGGACTCCCCTTGTTTTTGTGAACAAAACGAGCGGTACACCGGCCTGGCTTGCTTACCGTGATGCCGATAAATATATTGAATTCAATGAAAAAGTAAAAGAACTGGTTAATAAAACTAAAATAGTATATTTAACAACCTTTATTCTCTCTCAAAAACCTTCGCGCAAAACTGCCTTAAAGGTATTAGATAAGATAAAAAAAGATGAAGATACTTTACTGGCTTTTGACCCCTGTTACCGACCTATTCTCTGGCCGGAAGAAGATGACGGGGCTCAACTTGTTAAGTCCATAATCTCAGCCTCGGATTTTATTAAACCTTCTTTAGATGATGCCGAGTATCTTTTTGGGCCTGATACACCCGAAAATTATATAGAAAAATATTTGCAAGTAGGAGCAAACATTGTTATATTAACTATGGGTGAAGACGGTGTTTTAGTATCGGATGGAATCGAAAAATTCAGACTGAAAGTTTATTCTAAAAAGGTAGTAGATGTTACTGGTGCAGGTGACTCTTTTTGGTCTGGTTTTATGATTGGAATATTAGACGGTATGAGTATTAGAGAAGCTGTGAAATTAGGTAATGCAACTGCAGCTTTTAAGATCAGAGGTGTAGGTGCCCTTTCACAGGTACCAGAAAAAGATTATCTTTTAAAATTTATTAAAGAGCAGGAGGCATTATAGTATGGATATATCTGAAATAGAAAGAGTGGCTTTTTTAAATCCACAAGGTAACTTTGATCCCAAAGATAGTTACTGGACTGAACATCCCGACTTTGGCGGGCAGTTAGTCTATGTAAAAGAAGTTTGCCTGGCTTTAGCTGAACTGGGAATTAATGTAGATATTATTACCAGACAGATCAAAGATGCAGACTGGCCTGAATTTTCAGAACCTATAGATAGATATCCCGAAAGTGATAAAGTAAGAATTGTGAGAATACCTTTTGGGGGAGATGACTTCTTAAGAAAAGAAGCGCTCTGGCCCTATATCAATGATTATGTTGAAGGTATTATAGATTTTTATGAAGATGAAGATAACTTTCCGAACTTTGTGACCACTCATTATGGTGACGGCGGGCTCAGTGGAGTCTTACTAAAAGATAAAAAAGGAATCCCCTTCACTTTTACCGGCCATTCTTTAGGTGCACAGAAGATGGATAAGTTGGATGTAAATAAGGTTAATTTTACCGAATATAATACTAAATTCAACTTTCATCGCAGAATCATTGCCGAAAGACTCGCGATGAACCATGCGGATGGCATTGTGGTCAGCACCTCGCAAGAAAGATTTGAACAGTACTCCCATGATCTATATAGAGATGCTGTAGACACTGAAAATGATGACAAATTTAAAGTTATCCCCCCGGGAGTTAACACGGATATCTTTAATAGTGAATATACGGAAAAGATGAAAGAAAAATTAGAAAAATATATTAAAAGAGATATCGATGAAGAAAGAAGAGATTTACCTTTAGTTATCTCTTCCAGCCGTTTAGATCAAAAGAAAAACCATTTAGGCTTGGTCAAAGCTTTTGCTGAAAACAAGCAGCTTCAGAAAAAGGCAAACTTAGCTATAGCTTTACGCGGAATCGAAAATCCCTTTAAAGATTATTCAAATGCCGACAAGGAAGAAAAAAATATTCTTGACCAGGTCATGAAGATTATTTATAATAATAACTGTTCGGGTAAAGTTACTATGTTTTCCTTAAATAGTCAAAAACAGTTAGCTGAAACCTATGCTTACTTTGCAAGTAAAAAATCGGTCTTTGCTTTAACTTCCTTTTATGAGCCCTTCGGATTAGCTCCAGTGGAAGCAATGGCATCCGGACTGCCAGCAGTTGTAACTGAAAACGGCGGCCCGGTTGAGATCATGAATGAAGGTGAATTTGGTGTATTAGTCGATCCCGAAGAACCTGAAGATATTGCAGCCGGTCTACTAGAAGTATTATCTGATGAAAAAAACTGGCAACATTACCATCAAAAAGGTAAAAAAAGAGTTATGAACAAATATACCTGGGAACAAACTGCTAAATCATATCTAGAATTTATACAGGATATATTAAAAACAGAAAAAGAAGATAAAGAAAAAATTGATATTCCAGATTATTTTACAGAACCAGATGCCAAAAATGATTCCAGGTTACTGGATAGATTTTTAAGAATCTGGAAAAGATAATAAGAAATAAAATAAAATATAAGTATAATATTACTTTGGGAGAGTGATTTAATTTGATAGCAAAAGAAAAACGAAAAAAAGTAGCATACTTCTGCATGGAGTACGGCATAAACAATAACTTCAGAATATATGCAGGCGGATTAGGGATTTTAGCCGGTGATATATTAAAAGCAGCACATGAGTTTGATTACCCTATTTTCGGAATCGGTATGCTCTGGCTGGAAGGTTACACAAAACAGTTGATTGATGAAAACGGTCGACCCTATGATAAATATCCTACCAACGATTATATATATAATCATCTAGAGGATACAGGCGTGACTGTTACTGTGCAGGTAAAAGGTAATGATATAAAACTTAAAGTATGGAAGATGGAAACTGATTACATGAATCCGCTTTATCTCTTGGATTCTAACTTAGAAGAAAACGGAAAATATGACTGGATTACAAAAAGGCTTTATGCCTGGGGTGAGGAAGAAAGAATTGCCCAGGAAATTGCACTTGGTATTGGAGGAATTAGAGCAATCCGAGCTCTTGACTTAGATGTGGATGTCTATCATTATAATGAAGGTCATGCCGTTTTCGCCGGTACAGAAATGATCAATGAAAAGATGGAAGAAGGTCTTAATTTCGACCAGGCTTTAGAAGCTGTTAGAAATCAAACTGTCTTTACAACTCATACTCCTGTTAAAAAGGGTAATGAAGAACATGCACACCATATCTTAAAGGATGTAGGGGCTTATAATGGACTAACTGAAGAGCAGATGAAACAGATCGGTAATGACCCCTTCAGTAATACAGTGGCCGGGTTAAGATTGGCTAAGATCTCAAATGGAGTTGCCCAGTTACATGGGGTAACTGCCCGTAAAATGTGGGAACATGTAGATAACAGGTCTCCCATTAAAGCTATTACAAACGGTGTTCATCGAAAAACCTGGGTAGATTCCCGAATGTTCGGTGCCTTTGAAGATGGTAATGACTTACTACCGGTCCATCAACAGTTGAAATCTGAACTGATTAATTATGTTAAAGATAAAACCGGGTCGGATTTAGATGCTAATAAACTATTAATTGGTTTTGCCAGAAGGGCTGCTCCCTATAAGAGAGCCGATCTTATCTTCAGTAAGATGAATGTAATTGAACCATACTTAAAGGATAGTAAGATTCAAATTATATTCTCGGGTAAGGCCCACCCCTTAGATGATAAAGGTAAAGATCTAGTGCAAAGAATAGTTAAATTAGCTGAAAAATATCCCAATAGTGTGGTCTTTTTAGAAGATTATAACATGGAAATTGCCAAGATGATGACCAGAGGAGTAGATGTCTGGCTGAACAATCCACGCAGACCGAAAGAAGCCAGCGGTACTTCCGGTATGAAATCCGCTATGAATGGTGTGCTTAATATGAGCATCCTGGACGGCTGGTGGCCGGAAGCCTGTCAACACGGCATGAACGGCTGGCAGTTTGGTGATGGTTATGTGGGAGAAAATCAGGATCAGCATGACAGAGATTCTCTCTATAGAGTCTTACTCAATGAAGTTGTTCCTACTTATTATGATAACAAAGCAAAATGGGAAGATATGATGAACAATAGTATTGAGAGTACTTATGAAGAATTTTCAGCTGAAAAAATGATAGAAAACTATTATCTAAAGATGTATAGGAAAATAAGATAATAATTAAAAAACTCACCTCTGAAAATTGAGGTGAGTTTTTTGTTTGAATATATTTTTTTATCCCAATATTTTAAACAAAATAAAAGAAAATTTTATGCTTAATAATAGCACTTTTTATAAACAGCAAATCAACTACTTAAAGTCCCCATATAAATCGTTACGCCTTGCCTTTAAATATTGATAATAGTTCCTATATTTCGATATTTTAGATAAATCTAATTCTTTTACAATAATTGTTTCTTCATCTCTGGGTGCTTCCATCATTATTTCGCCATTGGGATCAATAATTCTACTATTTCCAAATAAATGAAGGTCAGCCTCTTTCCCAACTCTATTTACTCCTACTATAAAAATATTGTTTTCTAATGCTCTCTGTCGGGTATTTAGATCCCAAATATCATAGTCCTGAATTCTCCAGGCAGAGGGTACAAAAATAATATCGGCACCTTTTAATGTTAAATATCGAGCTGCTTCTGGAAAACCCAAATCATAGCATATTAATATACCAATCTTAATATTATCTATATTAAAGATTGTAAAATTATTACCAGCTTGATAATACTTTTTTTCATGTAAAAAAAGATGTGTTTTATCATATTTCCCTTTTATTTTCCCCTTATTATCTATCATAAGAGCCGAATTAAAAATATTTTCTCTTTCATCTTTAATAGTTAATGGTAATATTATATGAACATTATTATTTTTAGCATACTGACAATATTCTTTTATATATTCACTATTTTGTGTAACTGCCAAATTATAAATTTCATTTCCTAACAAATCTAGATTATAGCCTGTATTAAACATCTCAGGAAAACAAATTATTTGAGCCCCTAATTTAACTGTTTTATCCATTAATTTAAATGACTTATTTTTATTTTCTTCAATATCTGCCAGCAAACTTTCAAATTGTATAAGGCCTACTTTTATTAATTTCTCCAATTTAAAACTCACCCCATCTATTTATATAAATGACATTTCACTTTGTGACCCGGACTTATTTCAATCATATCAGGTTCGTTTTCATAACAAAGATCAAAAGCCTTACTACATCTATTATGGAAACTACATCCTTTGGGTATATCAGAAGCACTGGGAATTTCACCCTGTACTTCAATATCTTTAGGCCTTATTTTTTCTTCCTCTTCTGTAATCACTGGAATTGCACTTAACAATGTTCTCGTATATGGGTGACTAGGATTATGAAAAAGTTCTGTATTATCTGCTAGTTCAAATATCTGACCCAAATACATTACAGCTGTTCTGTTTGCAATATTTCTCATTAGACTCAAATCATGAGTGATAAACAAATAGGACAAATTCATCTTTGTTTTTAAATGATCTAAAATATTTATAACTTTAGCCTGCACTGATACGTCCAAAGCAGATGTAGGTTCATCTAATACTATAAAATCAGGATTACAGGCTAATGTCCTTGCTATAGCTACTCTCTGTTTTTGTCCACCACTTAATGACCTTGGATATTTATCTATATTTTCTGATGTTAACTCTACTTTTTCCGCTAAAGAATAAATTTCTTTATCAATTTCACTTTTATCCTTTAAATTATAATATTTTTTAAGAGGGAGCTTTAAAATTTGCCTAATAGTCCTTCTTGGATTTAAAGATGATGTAGGGTCTTGAAAAACCATTTGAATGCCCTCTCTAGCTTTATTTTTATTTTTCTTTTGCAGGGGTACATTATCAATTCTTTGACCTTTATAAATTATCTCTCCTGAAGTTGGTTTATATAAACCAGTTATACAATTTCCTACAGTGCTTTTACCAGAACCTGATTCGCCAACAAGACCAAAAGTTTCTCCTTTTTTAATATCAAAAGTAATATTATTAACTGCTTTGACAGTAGTTTCAGAACTTTTAATCATTCCTTTTTTAATAGTAAAATATTTTTTTAATTTATTCACTTCAATTAATGAATCAGGCATGCTTATCTCCCCTTTCTAAGGGGTTAAAACAGGCAACAAAATGCTCCGGTTTTATTTCAAACATCTTAGGTTTTTCATTTTTGCATCTTTTAGTAGCATATTTACAGCGGGGTTCGAACCTACAATTTGTACCAATATTTAAGTAATTTGGAACCGTGCCTTCAATTCCTTCTCCGACTCCTTCGGCTGTTAATTTTGGCACTGAAGCTAATAACCCCTCAGTATATGGGTGTAAGGGATTATTAAATATTTCTTTTGTTTTAGCGCTTTCTACAATATTGCCACCGTACATTATATATACCCGATGTGTAGTCTCTCGAATTAATCCCAAATTATGGGTAATCATCAAAATTGCCAGATCTTTTTTATCAACTAATTCATTTAATAATGTGATTATCTGTTTTTGTGTAGTTACATCAAGTGCAGTACCCGGTTCATCAGCCAAAAGAAGAGTTGGTTCACTGGCCAAAGCCATTGCAATTAATATTCTCTGTCTCATGCCACCACTTAATTGGAAGGGATAACTATTTAATACGCGTTCTGTATCAGGAATTCTAACTTCATTTAGGGTTTTTATTATAGTATTTCTTAATTTCTCTCGCTTTTCTTTTTTAAATCTTCTCTTTAAAAAAGAAGATGGTTTGGCATCCAAATAATGATTCCACCATAAGTTTTCTTCCATTTGTTGGCCAACTTTGAAAACCGGATTTAAAGAGGACATAGGATCTTGAAATATCATTACTACCTCTTTTCCAATGATCTTTTTTCTGGATTCATGTGATAAATTCAAGATATCCTTTCCCTTATATTTAATACTACCTTCTACTTCTATTCTTTTTTCAGGTAATAAGTTCATGATAGTCTTTACTGTTAAAGATTTGCCACAACCACTTTCACCTACTAAGCCTACCTTTTCACTTGCATTGACAGATAGGTTTACACCATTTAATACTTCAGCTTTGCCCGCATACCTTTCAAAATTCACATATAAATCATTTATTTCTAATAAATTATTATACTTCAACATCAAGCACATCCTTTAGACCATCTGCCAACCAGTTAAAACCAAATACTAAAAATAATATTCCCAGAGCGGGAAAGACTGTCAACCACCAAAAAGTTGGTAGATGGGTAGTACCATAAGAAATCATGGTTCCTAAAGCTGGAGTAGGAGGTTGGGCACCTAACCCAAGAAAACTCAAACCTGCTCCTAATTGGATGATAAAAGCAATATCTAATGTCATTTTTACTAAAATCTGAGAAACACAGTTAGGTAAAATTTCAACAAACATAATATGGAAATCTCCGATTCCCATTATTTTTAATGCTTTAATAAAATTTTCATTCCGTAATGAAACTACAATAGATCTTACTAATCTAGTGTACCAGGTCCACCAAATAGCAGCTAGCGCAATCATCATATTCCTTAAATTCGGTGATAATACCGCACTAATTGAAAGCGCCATAACTAGGGGGGGAATACTTAACATCATATCAGTAAATCTCATAATTAATATCTCTACCCAGCCCCCAAAATAACCAGCCATTATACCTAATATGGTTCCTAGAGGAACCCCTATTAAAAGAACTGTTGCGGCTAAGATCAAAGAAAACCTAAAACCAAATATTATTCTAGTAAATACATCTCTCCCCACCTCATCAGTTCCAAAAATATAATTAAAACTGGGACTCTTAAATGTATTATTAAAATCTGTAAATACGCCTGCTTGTTGTGGATAGGGGGTCACATAAGGAGCAAATATTGCCATTAAAACTATAGTTATTACTATTATTAAGCCCACAACTGATGTTTTGTTTTGATAAAATTTATACCAGTTTTTTTGAAAATTTTCTATCAAATTGAATTTCAATTTACTCCCCTCCCATTAAACTAATTCTTGGATCTAATAAGCCCATAATAATATCAACTATAAAATTAGTTAATAAGAAAAAGGCCCCTATTAACAAAACAACTCCCATCAATGCATTAATATCAGTTCTTAATAAAGCATTAATTCCATATTTTGCTATACCAGGCCAGGCAAAAACCATTTCTATTAAAAAAGCATTTCCTAATAAAGAAGCAAAAGTCATCCCTATAACATTAAGGCTTGGAATGAAAGAAGGTTTTAACATATAGATGAAGTTGACTATCGATTTTGGTACTCCATATGAATGCATAACAGCTACATAATCCTTTTCACCAATTTCAATCATGGTGGCTCTTGTTATCCTAGAGACCTGTCCTATACCAGCCATTGATAAAGCTAGAGAAGGTAGTAGTATATGTCTTAAAGCATTGAAGAAAACTTCCCACTGACCTTGAATAAAAGAGTCAAATAATAAAAGCCCGGTTATATTAGGAGGACTGGCCAACGCAGAACTAAGCCGCCCTGTTATTGGCATGATATCTAAACCATATCCAAATATTAATTGAAATGCTAGGCCAACTATAAAACCAGGTGTAACAACAGCTGCAAATGAAAAAGTTTTAAAGATATTATCTAAAGTACTATCTTTGTTAGCAGCAGTAATGACCCCAAGTGGAATTCCAAAAAAGACGACCCAAAATATAGTGAAAAAAATTAATTCTAAAGTAGCAGGAAGATGGTATTGTAAATCAAGCAATACATTTCTTTTAGTGATTAAGGACATGCCAAAATCTCCTCTAAAAAGACTGGTAATATATGTATAGTATTGAACAAATAGAGGTTTATCAAGCCCCATACTTTCTCTTAATATATTTACCTGTTCTTGTGAGGCATATGGGCCTAAAGCCATTCTAGCTGGATCCCCGGGGAGTACTCTTGAAATAAAAAATATTATTATAGAAAGTCCTAGAAGTACTATTAATGAGTATGCAATTCTTTTCAATAAATAACCGAAATATTTCATTTAAACCTCCCCTTGTTCTTAATTAATTTTATCAGACCGACCTAAATAAAGGTCGGTCTGACTTCAAGGAAACAATTTTTTAAGCTAATAATTATTCTTCAAAATATAATTTGTGGAAATCATACTCAAAAGACATAACAGGTACAAATTCAAAACCCTTTAGATGTTCCTGCATACCATATCTTTTAAGTAATGAGTAGATAAATATATCTGGTGCTAAGTTAACAATTTTATCTTGGATTTCATAGTAAATTTCGTTTCTTTTTTCTTTCTCAAGTGTTCTTCTCGCTTCCATAATCATTTTGTCTATTTCTTCATTCTGTAACCATTCCATTGACATCCATGTGCCTGACGCCGAAGAATGATAAGCTGTATATAGATAGTTATCAGGATCTGGATAATTAGCCGCACTAAATACTGCTGTGATATGAGGGGTACTTTCTACATTTGAAGCTAAATCAGTTATTCTACCCCAGGTTTCAGGTTGTAGTTCAAGATTAATTCCAACTTCAGCCAGGTCTGCTTGATACATTAAACCCAATTTTCTTTCCATTTCAAAACCTTCAACATAACAATAGGTAATAGTTAATTCACCCGGTTCAAATCCACTTTTAGCAAGCTCTTCTTTTGCCTTATCTAAATTTTTCTCGTATTGGAATACATCCGGATTATGTCCAGCAATAATTTTAGGTACTGGTCCTCGCGATTGTTCAGTTCCCGGTTCTATTTTTGTATTAAAAGTCTCATAATCAAAAGCCCAAGAAAGAGCTTTCCTTACATGAATATTATCAACGGGGGGTTTTTGGGTGTTAATCTTCAGATAAAAAATTTCACCTGACTGTGCCTTCTGGATTTTAACTCCTTCCAGATTGTCTAATCTATCATATGTTTCTAAGGCTCTATAATGGTCTGCAATAGTAAGATCACCTGTTTTCATTTCTGAGAGAACTGTTGAATCTGAATAAATCACTCTAGCTCTTACCTCATCAATAGAATTATCTCGCCAACCTTGGAAATAATCATCAAACTTTTCAAAAACTATTTGATTACCTCTTTCCCAACTCTTAAACTTATATGCTCCAGAACCCGCATCATGATCTAATAACCAATCCTGCCCCATATCTCCTTCAACTTCATTAGCCATTACCTGTTCTTTATTTAAAATAGCCAACCAGGGAAGTGTGGAAACAAAAGGAGAATAAGGTCTATTTAAAGTTATTTCAACAGTATAATCATCAGTCACTTTCACTTCATTTAGAACATCTAACCATAGCCAAGAATAACCCTGTTTTAATTCCAACATCCTATCAAAAGAAAACTTGACATCTTCTGCAGTTAGCTCACTACCATCGTGAAATTTAATTCCTTTTTTGATATCGAAAGTATAATTGAGGCCATCTTCTGTATAATCCCAATCTTCTGCAATTAAAGGTGCCATTGTACCATCTGGATTAGGAGTAACTAAAGAATCATAAAGATTTACGATAACCATTGATTCTGTCCAATCGGTTGTTTTAGAGGGATCAATTGTACTAATTTCTTGGTTTAGACTCATTCCAACTATGTTTTTTTGAGCTATCACTCCAGTGGTAAAAATCATTAAAGCAGATAATAGGATAAAAACAACAACAGTACTTAATACTCTTCTACTCATAAAATTTTTCCTCCTTTTTAATTTTTAAAATCTTACTTTAAATTTACTATTTTATACCCATCGTTTGAAAGCGATTCATCTTCCCATACAATTTTAATATCTTCTCAAATTCTGCCCGATCATAAAATTCACATTCTAAATTACCATAAGCTTTGGCTGTTTCAATTAAAAATCTACCCGCCTTCTCGATATCTCCAAAATGACTTGCCCCACTTGCACAACCGGCTACTGGTACTCCAGTTGTAATGGCCACCCCTATTAATGGTGATTTAGTAGCAGTTGAAGGTTGGTATAAGCTGTTAATATGAAATAAATCATTTCCATATGGAGTTATATCCTGCTGGCTAACCGGAATTGTTAAAGGTAAGTTACCAGTAACCTTTTCCATTATTGTTAATAAGTCATCACTGATTTTTAATATATAACCTTCTTTTATTGTAGGAGAAATAGCAAAACCATTTGAATTCACAATCTTATTACCTTTAGTAGTATCAACAGATAATATAGCCTCCATTTCAGGTAAAACCTCATGTTCATTCATAGCACGCATATCAATAGGTGAACCCATAAAAGGAACCGGCTTATGTTCAATAGTAGGAGCGTTTGGACATATATGAGTTGTGATAATAATATCTCCTTCCAGTTGGTCTCCTTTTGTTTTCATTTCAATTAATTTTAATGCTGCTGATAACACTGTAAGGGCACCATCTCCATCTGAAACAAAACCTTTAACCAACGGACGAGCTCCAATACCACCTAGTCTACCAATGATTCCGAGCGTGGGTGCATTACCACCATTTTTTTTGCCATTCTTACCAGCTATATATATTTTTATTCCATCTGTATAACCATTTTTCCCCTGAATACTAGTGACATAAACATTCTCTGCTCCTCTTTCCTTTAAAAAATCTGCCATCTCTGCACCGTTAGAATTTGGCTTATCTAATAACTCAAATATTTCTAGTATTTGTTTTAATATCATTAAATACCCCCTTTCTTTAATAGGTATCTTTCTTTAAAGAATAATACATATATAGACCAGCACTCATCAATGGATCAATAACAGGAATCTTAAATTTTTTTCTTAAAATATCTGAAACACCGACTGTAGACATACCAGTACAGGATAATGTAAGCACATCAAAATTGCTCTCAAAATTATTAACTTTTTCAATCAATTTATTCAATTTGTTCTTATTAACTAAATCCATACTTTCTTTAATTTCAGGATTATATATAATACCGATTAATTTATCCTTCAAAATGTCTTTATAAACAGATGGTATATCTTCTAATAATGACAAAACAGCAATTTTTTCTCCATAAAATATAGAAGTAACTGATGCTGCCCGACCAGGACCAATTACAGGAATATCAAGTTTATTATCGAGTTCCTTTACAGCAGGATCTTCTGCACAGCTAATAATAATTCCATCAACTTCTTGGGAAATTTTTAGTCCTAAATTAATGATCTTAGGAACAGCTTTATCATGAGCTGCTTTACTATTTATTCCTTCCGGTTGGTTTTCAATACAGAAAGTTTTAGTTTTAAACATAGGAAATGATCTCTCTATGATTTTACCATGTTTATATTTTATTTCTTCATTTTCAGTGCTAAGTACTCGTATAATCCCAACAGTATACTTTTTCATTTTTTTCACCTTCAAAAAATACTATTTGTCCTTATGATATTATTATATAGAAATAAATATAATTAATAAATATACATATCAACCAAAATTTTATTGGATTATTGGGCGGACTGCACAATATATATATCATAATAACTGTTTTATCTTTAATGCCATATATAAATTTAGATAATTTTCTGGATTATCTAAATCAACCTCTAATATTTTTTCAATTTTTTTAATTCGATAATTTAAGGTATTTCGATGAATACAGAGCCCTTTTGCAGCAGCTGTTTTATTACCGAAGTTTTTTATTATACTTTCAACTGTGTCAACCAATTCCTCATTTTTGGGATTATTAACTAATGAACCTATCACTTCTTCATAGAAATCTATTAAATCAGGGTCATCATTCAATTTAGCTATTACTCTATATATACCCAAATCGTCATATCTAGTAATTTTATTCTGGCCATAAATATTTTTGCCCATACTGAGTGCTTTAAATGCTTCCTTATAACTTTTCTTTAAACCATCAATCCCTTTATATAAATTTCCTATCCCAATTGAAACCGTAATATGTGAAATCTGTTGCTTGATTGAACTTTTAATTTTATGACAAAAATTCTCAAGCTCTTTTTTATCTTTTAATTCATTCTTAACTTTATTAGATTTATATAAAACTACAAATGAGTCACTTTGATTTATAATTATAATATCTTTATTTAACATCATTAATTCCCATTTAATAATTGATTTTATATTTTCTTTTATCCTTTGCATAACATCTTCATCTTTATTTTTTAAACTAAGATAATATTCTTCAAAGTTATCAATATCTATGACTATGACATGGTAATCAGACCTTAAATCCCAGCCAAAATATTTTGCTCTTTGGTATATTGTTTTTTCATCATTATAATTATCATTTATCAAATCCTCTATTAGTTCTTCTTTTAATCTATTTTGAGTGGCTTCTTTATCTTTTTCTTTAAGCAATTCTAATGCAATATTAGTAGATGTTAATTCAACTGCTCTAAAATCTATATTGTCTAACTTATTATTATCAATTTCAAAAGCAGAAACAAAACCATATATTTTGTCTGTAACAAAAATTGGAGCTACAACTCTCGCAATAGTAGCATCTTCATATTTAATTCTCGTAGCCTTTCTATTGAAAGTAAAAAGGTTTAGAAGTTTTTTATCAGTAATAGATATATTCTTTTTTATTTTCTTTTCTTCATTATATTCTCCAATTAAAGCAAGCGTTTTTAAATTTTTATCTTGAATCAAAACAGGTTTTTCGATTAATTTATGTAAAGTTTGGGCTAATAGATCAATACCACCACCCTTTAAAATGACTTTTACCAATTCATTATGTATGTTTTCAAATCTACTTATGGAATTATTTTTTTTACCTAATATTTTACTAAACAAAGGTAACATTATACTATTGTAATGAACGTCTTTCGGGATCTTAATTATCGGCAGATTATATTCTTCACCTAAATTAATTAAAAAGTCGGGAATTTTCTCTAAATATCGTCCTTCTTTAATACAGAGAGCGCCTGCTTTAACTTCTGACATTTTTTTAATCATTCTCTCTTGTAACTCTAAATCGTCTTTTATATTATAACCAGTAGTTAGGAGAAAAACACCTTCTCTAAGCCATTCATCAATGTCTGGAACTTCCATGACATCTACATACTTAACAAATCGTTCGATGCTGTCTTTACCTGCAATTATTTCAGCATCCTGCATGAAATCCATGTTAAGAATTTCTCTCACTGTAAGTTCCATAATAATCTTCCTTTCTACAAATTATAATATAAATATATTCTATAAAACTTTAAATTGCAACATTTTAACATATTTTTTATTAAAATATTATAATTTTTATTGCACTTCGAACAAATTAAAAATACAATTTAATCACTTTTTAGTCAATAGAAAATTTGCACATAAAGTAACCTTACTTGAAAAATTAAATAATTAAAAAAAGCTTCACCTTTTTTGAACATTTTTAATAAAAAAATGTCCCCAAAGAAAGGTAAAGCTGATAAATATTTAATAAATATCCTTAAACTTATTATTAAATTAAATAGCGAAAAAATAGAAAATAAAACTAAAAAATTACCCAGTTTAAAGGCTAAAATATTAAGTTAATTCTGTTAATTTCACTTTTTATAGCAAAGTATCAAGTAAGATAATCTTAAATAGATATTTTAAGAAATTATCTAAATCATATAACTTAAAAATTTTTATTGCTTTTTAATAAAAATTTACTCGAATAGATTAGACACACGGATGATGAGATTGTCAAATTTAAATTTAATCCTTTTTTATAGACAAAACCTTTTTCCAGAATGATAAACAATTCTAACTCAACAGATTGAGCTATTATGTTAGATTGAAATAAGAAATAAAATTTAGTAATTAAAACATAATAAATTGATTCACTCCTATATATTAGAATAAAATAAATAATACTTTTTCTTTCTTATAAAACTTTAATATTTCCCAATTCCTTTAAAGAATATAAATACAACTTTACTGCCCTGGCTAATACACTTTCATCAAAATCAAAATTGTCTTGATGATGCCCGGCCGCAAGTTCAGTTCCAAAGTTAATATAACAGGCTTTTCCGTCCTGTTTTTGAACTTTATCCATCAAAAAACTGGCATCTTCGGATCCCTGCATACTCTTTTTATCTATAATATTACCAATATCTTCAATATCTTGAGCAGCCTCTTTTACTATATTAATCAATTCATTATCACTTTCCATCGAGATAGCTTCACCGACTACTTCTAATTCTAAATTAACATCATATATCTTTTCGATTCCTTTTAATATATTTTTAACTTTATTATCTAGATAAGAGATTACCTCATCATTTTCTCCCCGAATTTCCATTTGAAGGTATGCATTAGCAGGTATTAGATTCCTGTAGGTTCCTGCTTCCATTTTTCCCACATTTACTCTAGACATACCTTTTCCGTGCTGGTTTAAAGAATATAAGGAAGAAATTAGGTTATTAGCTGCTAAAAGAGCATTTTTGCCTTTTTCCGGAGCACCCCCGGCATGAGATGGTTCACCTGTAATATTAATATCAAATTTTTTAGTATAAAGAGAACCGGTAATTCCGCAGATAATACTATTAGAATCATCTGCATTCATGCCAATATGACCCGATAAAAAATAATCAACATCATTTAATAATTCGCTTTCAGCAACTGCTTTACCACCTCTAACTCCTTCTTCAGCTGGTTGAAAAATTAATATTATTTTACCTTTCAATTTATCTTTGGCTGATAGTTCTTTTAATAATTTAGCCAGACCAAGTCCAATTGCTATATGTCCATCATGACCACAGCTGTGGACCGCCTGTGGGTTAATAGAACGAAAGTTCTCTCTAACAGGTCTGTGACTATCCGCATTACTTTCCTCACTGCCAATAGCATCGATATCAAACCTAAAGGCAGTAATAGGACCCTCTTTATTGGTATCTAAAATAGCTGCTGCACCCGTCATACCAGCTTTTACTTCCTCTAATATTTGAGGTTCTGTGCCCCAATCAACTGCCCGCTTGTACGCCTTCTCAAAATCTTCTATATTAGGTAAACCTTGTCTGTACTCTGTATTTAAAATATCTTCTTTATATTTAACCTCATATCCCAGTTCTTTCAAATATGTTATTATTTCAGCCGTAGTATAAAGCTCAAGCCAGCCAGTTTCAGGATGACTGTGAAATTTTCTTCTTAAATTGATTAGCTCTTTTTCAATCGAATTAACTAAAAAATCAATATCAATCACTAATACATCCCCCTTTTCCCAATAAAAAATTATCGCGGAAAAGATCATTAACTATTAAAATAATTATTTCTGTTTTACTATTTCTATCAAACTACTATTTCACCTGCTTTAAAGACAGACTCTACATTAAAAATATCTTCAATGTTTTCTGCAGGATTTCCCTTGACTACCACCATATCAGCCACTTTGCCTTCTTCGATAGAACCAAAATCATCTAATATGTCCAGTAATTCTGCTCCTCCTAAGGTGGCTGCTTTAATCGCTTTTATGGGAGGCATTCCGGCTTCAACCATCAACTTTAGTTCATAAGTATTTTTGCCATGTTCATTAAAAGGGGTGCCGGCATCTGTGCCCATAGCTATCTTAACATCATTTTTAAAAGCAAACTCGAAGCTCTCAAAATGTTTTTTTATCACTTTTTTAGATTTTTCCACAGCATATTCAGGAACTCCGTTTTCCACACCCTTTTCAATTATCCAATAAGGTGCTACTAAAGTTGCAACTAGGAAGGTGCCTCTCTCCTTCATCATATCAACAGCTTCTTGGTCCAAAAAGAAGCCATGTTCGATCGAATCAATTCCCGCTCTAATAGCGTTTTTTATTCCAACCGTTCCCTGGGCGTGGGTAGCAGTTTTTCGACAGGCTTTATGAGCTTCTTCTACAGCTGCCTGAATCTCTTCAAAAGAAAGCTGTGGAGATCCCGGCTCCACACCTTTTGTCATAACTCCCCCGGTGGACATAATTTTAACTACATCTACACCGGCTTTTAACTGTTCTCTAGCAGCCTTTCTAGCATCAGCAACTCCATCGGTTTCCCGTCCCATACGATATCCATGTCCACCGGTCATTGTAATAACTCTTCCCGCAACCTGCATCCGGGGTCCATTAAAAATACCTCTACTTGCAGCCTCTCTCAATCCTAAATCATAATGCTCTGCCCCACCTAAATCCCTTACATAGGTCACTCCCGCTTTTAATGTTTTTTCCAGAGCTTTCTGGGCTTTAATGATTGTAACAGCATCATTTTCATTTTCCATTGTGGTATGGGGATCTCCGGATGCATCTAACATAGAATGAATATGGGCATCAATAATGCCCGGTAAAACTGTTTTGCCTTCTAAATCAATAACCTCAGCTTCTTTAGGTATTTCAATATCTCTACCCACTTTTTTAAATTTTTCGTTTTCAACTATGATAACAGCATCTTCTATAACTACTTCATTTTCAACATCAATATAATCTAAATTTTTATATGCCTTCAAATTTATCTCTCCTTTTCTACTCTACTTCTTATTATAAAAAAATTAATATAAATGACAGGCTACTTCTCTACCCTCAATCTTTTTTAATTCTGGCTTTTCCCTTAAACAAATATCCTCTGCATACTTACAGCGGGAATGAAAAAAACAGCCTCCCGGTAATTCTATTGGATCAGGTACATCACCGGATAAAACCGAAAATTCTTCTTTGGTCTTAGTTGTTAATTCGGGAATAGAGTTAAATAATCCTTTTGTATAAGGATGAATTGGATTTGAAAATATTTTTTCTTTATCACCAATCTCAAAAACTTTACCCAAATACATTATAGCGACCCGGTCACTGATATGTTTGACAACACTCAAATCATGGGCGATAAAAAGGTATGTTAAATCAAATTCATCCTGTAAATCCATCAGCAAGTTTAATATTTGAGCTTGAATAGAAACATCTAAAGCAGAGATCGGTTCATCAGCTACAATAAACTCTGGTTCCATGGAAAGGCTTCTGGCAATTCCAATTCTCTGCCTTTGTCCCCCACTAAACTGGTGCGGGTAACGGTTAAGATAAGAACCATCCAATCCTACTTTATCTAATAAATTTAATATATAATCATCTTCCTCTTCTCTACTCACAATATTATGGGTCCGAATTGGTTCTTTAATTATATCTTTAACCTTCTGTCTTGGATTCAGAGAGGAAAAAGGATCCTGAAAGATCATCTGCATTTTTTCTTTCAAACCAAACTTCTCTTTTGTTGACATATCATTAATTTTTTTACCATCATAACTTATTTCACCTTCGGTGGGTTCATAAAGTCCTAAAATAGTTCTGCCGATAGTTGATTTACCACAGCCGCTCTCCCCTACTAAAGATAAGGTCTCTCCTTTCTTAATGGTAAAAGAAACACCGTTTACTGCGTGAACTTGATTGTCATTATTAAACAAATTTGCCCAAAATCCATCATTTACGGAAAAATGTTTTTTTAAATGCTCTACTTGCAGAAGTTCCATATCAGCCCACTCCTGCTATCAAATCATTTTTAATTTGGCGGGCTTCACTACAGGTAGCAAAATGATTTTTCTCAATTTCAATCAGTTCATTATTATAATTCCTACAACGGTGGCTTTTCCTGCTACATCTTGAATGGAATTTACATCCGTCCGGCAAATCCAGTGGGCTGGGCATTAAACCTTTAATTTGCTCTAATCTTTTTTGGTCTCTATCCATCATGGGAATAGATTTGATTAAACCTTTTGTATAGGGATGAACGGGATTGCTAATTATCTTGCTTTTTCGTCCATGTTCTATAACATCTCCGGCATACATAACCATAATACGATCTGCAATCTCAGAAACCAAAGCCAAATCATGTGTGATAAATATTAAAGAAGTTTGTCTGTCCTTGATTAGATTTTTCATAAGCCCTATTATCTGGGCCTGAATCGTTACATCAAGGGCTGTTGTCGGTTCATCAGCAATAATAATTTCGGGGTCACTGGCCAGGGCGATGGCAATCACAACTCGTTGTCTCATCCCCCCACTTAACTGATTAGGGTAATGTTTAAGTCTTGTTTCAGGTGATGATATGCCTACCATTTCCAGTAGCTCAATAGCTCTATTTTTAGCTTCTTTTCGACTGTAATTTAAATGGAACTGTAATACCTCCATTAACTGCCGTCCGATAGTTAAAACGGGATTTAGTGAAGCCATGGGATCCTGGAAAATCATAGAAATTTTTTCCCCGCGGATCTTATTCATCCTTTTTTTATTCATCTTTAATAAATCTGTATCTTTATATTTTATCTCTCCCTCAACTATCTCGCCCGGGGAATCTATTAGTCTAAGTAAGGAAAAACCAGTAACCGATTTACCGGCCCCCGATTCTCCTACTATTCCCAAAATCTCACCTTTATGGAGGTTAAAACTAACCCCATTGACAGCTTTAACAACTCCCTCTTTGGTATTAAAATGTGTTCTTAAATTATTAACTTCAAGTATTTTTTCTTTCTGCATATTTACTCCTCCTCTTTTCTCTACTCTTATATACAGAATTTGTTATTTTAACTTAGGATTTAAAACATCTCTTAACCAATCACCAATAATATTGATACTTAATACGATCATCACTAAGAAGCCGCCCGGAAATACTACCAACCACCATTTACCACTCAATAGCCGTTTATAACCATCTGCGATCATAAGTCCCAGGGAAGGTTCGGTTAATGGTACTCCGATACCTAAAAAACTGAGTGTAGCCTCAAGCATAATGACCTGGGCTATTTGGACAGTAGCGATGACAATGATAGGGGTTAATATGTTGGGTAAAATATGTCTTAATAAAATTTTAGTATTTGTAACCCCAATTAATTTGGCTGCTTCCACAAATTCACTACTTTTTATCGAAAGTGTTGAGCCCCGGGCAGTTCTTGCATAGGTAACCCAGGTAGCAAGACCAATTACAACTATCAGTTTAAGAATACCACGTCCTAAAAAAGCCATTACTGTAATGGCAATTAACATGGTTGGAAAAGACAGCTGTATATCTGCCATTCTCATTATTATACTATCTACTTTCCCACCAAAATAGCCGGCAATCATTCCTAAGGTAATACCAATTGTTCCTCCCAGTGCTACAGCAGCAAATCCTACTAACAAGGATATCCTTGTACCATATAAAATGGTGCTTAAGATACCTCTTCCCTGTAAGTCAGAACCTAATATGAATTTATCAACTCCTCCTTCCATCCAGACCGGTGGTTTCATTGAATCCATTAGAGATACTGATGCAAGGTCATATGGATTATGAGGTGCAATAATATGGGCAAAAATACTGGCAGCAATAATTAATACAAGAATGATAGTCGCAATAATAACAAGCTTGTCTCTTTTAAAGTAATAAATAAGATCTTCCATGTATATATTACCTCCTTAACCCAATTCAATGCGGGGGTCGAAAAAATAATACAGTAAATCGACAATTAAGTTTATAGCTGCAAACAAGGCAGCAACTACCAGGATATACGACATAATAACTGGACGG
>DATGCJ010000073.1:0-2772 GCA_035312025.1 Halanaerobiales bacterium
AAGGGCCTGCTCAGCTATATCAAGATCATGCTCAAGCAATATTTCTGATAGTATGCGCAGAGCTTCTTTCTTATCATCTCGCTTAAGACCTGATAAATATGCTTGCCAATTGTAAGGAAGTGTATCATAAAATTTTACATACTTTAAAGCATTAGGTCGTTTGGCTATTAACTTCAGATAGGGCTGCCACAGGATAGACTCTTGCTGATCACCATAAAGTCTGGGATGCTTAACAATAATATCATAATTCTGATCCATTACAATTACCTGATTATGAGTGACCCTGGCCAACAATTCACTTGTTTTATAATATCCTCCTGTTGAATAAGTTCTATCAGAGAGTCTGAAATAACCATAATTATCCGTAACTATATTAATAACTTTTGAGGTATCAAAAGGCACCGTATTAATCAGTTTCATATTTTCCAGATCAGTCTGAAATAGCTGCTTAATTTCAACTTCCTTTTTATAATGTTCTTCCTTCATATGTTCTTCACATTGGTCTAACAATTTCCCGTTATATTCATCAATATCTTTAAATCCAGGCATAGGTACAAATAAATTCCTTCTAACATAACCAACTTTATTTTCAACATGACCTTTTTCATTACCTTTATTAACATTGCAAAAATGGGCTTCAAAACCGTAGTGCAACATAAATCTTTTGAAACGGTCTGTCATTTTACGCTGGCCCTTTTTGATAGTAACTGCTGCTGATAAATTATCAAACCATATCTCTTTTGGAACTCGCCCAATTCTTTCAAATATTCTTTTCATACCTTCCAGAAAGCACTCCTGATTTTCACCTTTAAAAACTTGACAGTATTCTGCATTACTATAGGGAAAGGACATTACTAAGTAGTGACCCTTTATCTTCTTGTTCTTCTCAAGAAAATTAGCCTGTCCAAAATCTACCTGCGCTTCACCTGGCTTATGATCTAAATCAAGAAAGCAGGCTTTACTCTCTTGATCAATTCTTGCTCTGGCTTCCTTTACATAATAGGCAACAGTTCGATAACTAGCAGCAAAATCATCTCCGTATTTTTCTTGAAGCCTGGCATGTACTCGAGTGGCAGTATGACGTTGCTTGCGGGGCATGTCTTGATCTTCTAATAACCATTTGTCGATTATTTTTCTATAACCATCCAATTTAGTCTTTCTTGGTTTGCGTTTCTTGGGATATATATTGAAATCCTTCTGCTCAATATATTTAGTAACCGTATCCCAGGCATGACCGGTTTCCCTACAAATTGCCCGTTTTGACTTCCCTTGTGATCTATACTTTTTGATTCTTGCAATCTCTTCCATTTTTAGCATCCTTTCTCTTACCCTCCATGTTTATTTTTATGGAGGTAATTTAGTTAGGAGCTAGGATTTTATCTTGCAAATTATGACCTCTTCTATGCAAAGAGCTCTATTTTTATCTTGCAATCTGCTAGGTTTCTAATTTGCAAAAAACAAATGGCAGAGCAAATCTAAAAATATATTCAACTTATTATTAATCTAAAAAAATATCATAATTTACATATAGACTATTACTCGGTAGTTAACAAAGCAAGGACAATATAGTCATAGTAAAATGATGGTAGCTTTATTTGATTTAAGCATCTTAAATATAATATTTATTAAATTTAGATAATCTGAAAATTGTAATTGAAAGGCTCTAACATGAAAAAATTAATTATTATTATGTTATTAACATCCTATTTAATTAGTATTGATGCTAAAACTCTGGATAGCCCTAAATATTATTTAAAAACAAATCTTGGAGTTTGTACAGAAAGTAATATTCTTGGACCAGCTTTGATAAATGAATTTGGTTCTTTAATCGATAATAATTTATACTTTACATCTCGTTTGGTACTATCTACTAGTTTTGGAGATGATATTAATAAAGGTGCGCATTTCCCAAATCCGAAAATTAATTATTCTTATTATTCTCTGGGGTTTAATTTAATTTATTCATTCTTCCCGGATGCTCGATTTAAAACAGGGTGTGGAATTGTTTATGGAACTACAAAAAGGATTGAGTATAAAGAATATAGTAATTCAAAAGCATTATCCAATTATTCTGCAATAATCGATCCTTCACTAGGAGTGAGCTTGTCTTTAGATTATCAATTCTTTAATACAGATCATTTTAATATCGGAACTGACATTATCGGACAATTCGGAAGTAGAAGGGTATATTTAATTGGGTTATATTTTCGTATGAAATGATTTCTATACAGAGCATTCACGCTATTTTTATTATTTTTGATTAATTGTTTCAGCGCTGAATTATTATTTTATAAACAAAGGGATTTCTTATGGTCAGGCCGAGAATCAAATTCTATAATCAAAGTTTGTGACTAAAATATTGATCTTCCAAAAGAAAAAAGATTATGAAAATTGTGAGATTAAATTGAAATTAACAGATTTGATTTTTAAACTGGAAAAGTTTCAGATTTATAAAACAAGTGCATGTGATTGAAAGGTGCTATCGAACTAAAAATCTAAAGTCTCTAACGGAAGTTGCACCGAACATCGAAAGCTGGAGGATTTTCGGAGTTGGGGGAGTTTTTGAGCAATATTTTTGCCATTTTCGAACGATTATAGTAAAATTGATACGATGTCGGTGAAACTAAGCTTGTTATATTTAAATAAGCTACGGTAATAAAAACATTAATAATGGAGGAAAAATTAATATTTACAATGAATAAGCCCGGAATAGTATCGTTATTCTACTCCGGGCGGCCAATCGTCAATCTACCAGAAAAACAATTGGTAATT
>DATGCJ010000074.1:0-4482 GCA_035312025.1 Halanaerobiales bacterium
ATCTATTTTGATTACCTCACTATTTATTTCAATCTTTACTTTGTTTCCTTTAAAAGAAAGCTTAAAGCTCAACATATTCCACCGTTCTGGTAAGTTGGGCTTGATTTTAAGTATATTATCTTCGAATTTGAGACCTCCAAATCCAAAAATTGTAGCCTGCCATAATCCACCCAGTGAAGCTGAGTGAAGACCGGCTTTACTGCTATCCATATTCGGGCCTAAATCAATTTGGGCAGCTCTTTTAAAGAGTTCATACGCCTTTTTGATTTCACCTAATTTACCAGCAACTGCAGCATGAATACCAGGGCTTAAAGACGAATCATGTAAAGTAAGTGGTTCATAGTAATCAAAGTTAGCTCTAATAATCTCTTCTTTAAATTTATCTTCTAATAAATAGGTTAACATTACTAAATCAGCCTGTTTAGATACCTTTGAATTAATAATTTCTTCCCAGCCTAGATCATTAAATATATCGCCTACATCACCCTTCTTATATTTACTGAGATCGATCTCATCTAAGTTTTCAAAACCTTCAAACTGGGGTATAATATTATCTTCTCCTGGTTGTGGGAGATAAATTTTATCTTTTAGCTCAGCCCAGTTTTTGATTTCATTATCTTTCAAATCAATTCTTTCCTTTAAACTCTCTAAGTCTTGCTTATGGTTCTCATTTAAAAATCTAATGTATTCTAAGGCCTGATTAAACTGCCAGTTGACCATATAATTTATAAAAGCATTGTTATCAATATGTTCCTTATACTCATCAGGTCCCATAACATTATTTATTTCATATTGGTCTTTGGCCTGATTATATTCAAGTCGTGAAGCCCAAAAGCGAGCACTTTCAAAAAACACCTCAAATCCATAGCTTTTCATAAAATCTATATCATTGGTTACTTTATAATATTTATTAAAAGCATATTGAATATCTACAGTTATATGCTGTTCAATTTCTCCACACCAAATCCTAATCTCTTCACCAGTTAAAATATCCACAGCACCATACTTGGGAGTGGTCTCTTCACCAGTGCGGGCACTCTCCCAGGCATACATAGCCCCTTCATAGCCATTTTGAGTCGCTTTTTGGCGAGCACCTTCTAAAGTATTATATCGATATTTTAAGAGCTTTTTGGCAGTCTCAGGCTTATTATAGATAAAGAAAGGTAGGATAAATACTTCAGTATCCCAAAAGACATGTCCTTTATATCCTTCACCACTTAAACCTTTTGCTGCAATACTAATTCTATCATCATGATCTGGTGTCATCTGAATAAGATGAAAAAGAGCAAACCTAAGGGCCAGTTGATCATAATCACTGCCCGAGATTTTTACATCGATTTGTTCCCATATGGAATGCCATTTTTTCAGGTGATGATCTTTAAGAATTTGATAATCGGTTTTCCGATTATCTATAAGATTATCAATCATCTTTTCCTCTAAATTTTCTTCATTTTTTACATCTTTATCTTGGTTTGTATAAGCACTTAATCTTTTGATTAAGGTCACCTTTTCTTTTTCTCTAACTTCAAATTCATATGTTTTAAAAATCTGTCTGCGATCAGCTTTGAAATCTTTAGTGGGCTTAATATTCTCGCCATCTATTGAAAACTCATGATTTAATCCCAAGCTCATATTAATTTCAGATTCCTGTGTTTCAGGTTTATATACTATATAATCATCAATTAATCTTTTTTCACCTTCTTTTAAGTGTTGGGTACCACTGTTACTAATCCGTCCATTAAAACCAGAAATGATTTTTATTTCACCTGAAAAATTTAACGGTTTTAGTTCTATCTTTAAAACCCCAGTATGCAAATTATTCATCGAAATAAATCTCTCAAAGTAAAATTCAATCATTTCACCCTGTGGACTTTCCCAAATGAAACTACGAGAAAGTAAACCATCTTTTAAATTGAAACAACGGCTGTACTCATAGGTTTTACCTATATCTAACTTAAATTTTTTTCCATTGACATATATTTGTGTTTTTATCCAATCGGGAAGGTTCGGCATTTCAGTAACTTCACCAGGAAACTCATCGAAAACACCTGCGATATAAAATCCACGAGTTTCACCTGGATAAGACTCTTCAGTGCTAGCCCGAAGTCCCATATAGCCATTACCTAAACTGAAAACCGTTTCAAAGTTAGCCTGATTTTCTTTTTTAAATTCTGTTTCTTCAATAATCCAGTTTTTATACTCATTACTTCCACTGTTATATAATATAGTCATAGAAGCCACCTCAAATCACATAATCAAATATTTTCAATTTTCACACTATTTAATATATAAAAATGGAGCGGAAAACGGGACTCGAACCCGCGACCTTCTCGTTGGCAACGAGATGCTCTACCAGCTGAGCTATTTCCGCTTGGTATGGTGTGATAATGGTGGAGGGGAGAGGATTTGAACCTCTGTAGGCATCGCCGGCAGATTTACAGTCTGCTCCCTTTAGCCACTCGGGCACCCCTCCATGTATTTAATTAAAGAACTTAAAACGCCTTAAATATTAATATATCAACGTTTCAATCCTTATTTATAGTATTATATTTTGGGCTATTTGTCAAGAGTAAAATCTAAATTGATAATTTAAGAGTTGGGGTTAAGTGTCTTAACTTAACCCCACCTCCTTTATTTAGAACAGCCCAGTAATCTTGCCATCTTCATCAATATCAATATCCTCAGCAGAAGGTCTCTTAGGTAAACCGGGCATCTTAAGTACCGGTCCTGTGGAAGGTACTAAAAAGCCTGCTCCAGCTGAAAGGGTTACCTTAGATACTGAAACTGTAAAGTCAGTCGGCCACCCCTTGAGATCTGGTTTGTCTGAAATAGAGTTCTGAGTTTTAGCCATACAGATTGGTAGTTCTCCATAACCCTGACTTTCAAAGTTCGCAATCTGTTTTTCTGCTGTTGAACTGTAATCTACTCCATCTGCTCCATAAATCTCTTCCGCTATCTTTTCAATCTTTTCTTTAATTGAAAGCTCTTTACTGTATAAATACTCAAAGTTGCTTTCTTCATTTTCTAATATATCTATAATCTCATCAGCTAACTCAAGGCCGCCTTCGCCACCTTTAGCCCATACTTCAGATAGGGCTACTCTAACACCGAGCTCTTCACATTTTTCTCGCACTAACTCTAACTCAGCTTCGGTATCAGAAGGGAATCTATTAATTCCTACTACAAGGGGAACATTGAACTTACTGATATTCTCTACATGTTTCTCTAAGTTTTCCATACCTTTAGCTAAGGCTTCTAAGTTCTCTTCTTCTAAGTTATCTTTATCAACACCACCATGCATCTTCAAGGCTCTAATCGTAGCCACTAATACGGTAGCATCTGGATTAAGATTTGCATAACGGGATTTAATATTAAAGAACTTCTCTGCCCCTAAGTCAGCTCCAAAGCCCGCTTCAGTTATCGTAATATCAGATAGCTTCATCGCCATCTTGGTTGCCATTACACTGTTAGCACCATGGGCAATGTTAGCAAATGGTCCACCGTGAATTAAGGCAGGTGTGTTCTCTAAAGTCTGTACTAAGTTCGGCTTGATCGCATCTTTAAGTAATGCGGTCATTGCCCCTTGAACATTTAGATCTCCGGCTGTAACAGGATCACCTTCATAATTATAGCCGATTACAATATTTCCGATCTTTTCTTTAAGTTCCATTAGATCATTGGCCAGACATAAGATAGCCATGATTTCAGAAGCTACAGTTATGATATAGCCGTCTTCTCTGGGCTTACCATTGGCTGAACCACCCAAGCCGACTACTACTTCTCTTAAGGCTCTATCGTTCATATCAACCACTCTAGGCCAGCCGATCTCGGTTGGATCAATACCTAATTCATTACCTTGTTTGATGTGATTATCAATTGCAGCTGAAAGTAGGTTGTGAGCAATACCGATTGCATGGATATCACCTGTAAAGTGTAGGTTGATATCTTCCATGGGAATTACCTGGGAATAGCCGCCACCGGCTGCTCCACCCTTAACACCCATGGTGGGTCCTAAGGAAGGTTCTCTTATGGCGATCATCGCCTTTTTATCTCTTTGATTTAAAGCCTGACCCAGTCCAACGGTTGTAGTAGTTTTACCTTCACCGGCTGGAGTAGGAGTAATAGCTGTAACCAAGACTAGTTTACTATCTTTTTTATCTTTTCTTTCTTTAAAGACATCTAGTTTTAACTTGGCTTTGTAATTACCATATAGTTCTAGGTCGTCTTTGCTTAATCCTAACTGTTCGGCAATGTCAATGATTGGTTTCATTTCTGCTTCTTGTGCTATTTGAATATCACTTTTCAAAATATCATTCCTTTCTATTTATGGTTTAATAAAAATTATTAAAAATTAATAAATGCCCTGATAATTTTTTTGTACTACAGCAGAATATACATAATTTATCATTGTAATATAATCAAAAACAGGTAAATTTGTTGCTTTTTGTACCGCATTTGAATAAGGAGGCAAAACACTACATT
>DATGCJ010000075.1:0-2069 GCA_035312025.1 Halanaerobiales bacterium
CCGCTTCTTTAATTAATTTAAATCCGATTAAGATAACTAAAATAGAGCCAACTAATAAGATGGTGCTTTTTAGGGAAGGGACATTTTTAAGTAAAAGACCAATCCCAAAAAAACAGGCTAATGCTAAAAGGATATCAAAAATGATCGTAAAACCGGCTACTTGATAAGTCCTTTTCTTATCACCACTTAAAGCTGTATTTATGACATAGAGATTCTGCATACCGATCGGCGCCACATATGCTAAACCTAATAATAAGCCCTGTGTTAGATATTTGTACATTATTAACTCTCCAATTATTAATATTTAGTTGCTATTATCTTATTAATTATTTTGATTATAAAAATCATCATCAAAAAATACTACCTCTTCTAAGCTTTTCTTGGTTGTTCTTTTTCTTTCTTTTTTAGGATAAACAAAAGCAATTATTTCAGACGGCAGATAATTTTCCGGTAAGCCTAATAAATCAGCTAATTCTGTCACCTTAAAATATGAAATCCAGATCGAACCAATACCTTGTTCAGTGGCTGCCAGCACCATATGAGTTCCGGGTATTTTAGTTTGGTGTTCTTCTAAATTCAATTTAGAATAAAGTTTCTTATCCATCGTCTCAATTTCAGTTCTCCATTCGGTATACCTGCTTAATTGAATATCACGGCCGCCTTCTCGGTCGGTTGCTATCCTAGTACACAGTACAATTAAAGCCTGCGCACCTTCAATCCATTTTTGATTATAGGCTATCTTTGCTGTTTTTTTGATTAAACTTTTATCTTTGACAACTCCAAACTTCCAGGGCTGTTCATTGCCCCCAGAGAGAGATAAACGGCCCGCTTCTAAGATATAATTAATCTTTTGCTCAGAAAGTTCTTTATCAGAGAATTTTCGTACACTTTTTCGTTGCTTTATTATGTCTAAAATCATAAATTACCACTCCAAATTATTTTGTAAGATTAAAATGATTTTCAATTATATTAAGATTGCTTTCAATGGTATTACTTCCATCGATTTCTAATAAATCATAACCAAATTTTTTTGCCTGTCCTTTTACCTTTTGGGCAAATATATGGTCTCTTTCCATCCAATTTTCAAATGCTTTTTTAGGTTGCGAACATTCTTTTAAAATATGATCTTTAAAAGTTCTTTTTGTATAATGTTTAATCTGAAATTCTTTTTCAGGAATCATATATGATATTCTGTTTTTATCTATATTTAATTCATTTAATAGTTCTGGCAAGAGGGCTGCTCCTTCGGTAATTATTTTATCATTCTCATTATATTTTTTTAATCCATCTAAAACAAATTCAAATCTTTCCCGATAAAATTGAAACTCTTCGTTTGCTTGCAGTTTGGGATCACGCATCCAAATTTCATCCCAGTTCATCTGTTTATATTTAGACATGGTGGGGTGTTTCTCTTTTTCAGCCCTTTCAAGATGTGCAAACTCATAGTCATCGATCTTATAGTACTTTAAATCATATTTATTACTTAATATCTCTGCAGTAGTACTCTTTCCACTACAGGGAGAACCACCGATAAAATAGGTGTTATTAATTATATTATTTATCTTTTTATCCACTTACCTCACCTTTTCTCTTTTTTAGCTATAAAGGTAGCTCTTTTAGCACCTTTAAAAAATTCCTTATTCTGTTTAAGATCTGAATACATTTTAATGATTTAAAAGTTGTTTTCTACTAACCACTTTTTAATTTCTTGAGCTGAGACAGGATGTTTTTGTTGTTTTAATTTCTTTACTTCTTTTTGACCATCTGGATAATTGATTTCTACTTTTCTTTCAGCCTGCCAGATCCTCTTTGCTCTATCTACATATATATTTTTATATGCCCCCTTAAATTCAATCCCATGACGACAGGTTCCATTTGGAAAGATCTTTTTCTCTTTGCCTATTTCACACCAGGATTTATCTAATTTTCCTTCCATATTATCATTATCTATAAAAATGAAACCACCTTCATTTAAAGAATCATAAGCATTTTGAATTATTTTAGCCTGCTGTTCTGGTGTGGCTAATTCATAAAGACAGTTGCAGGCTAAAATTATTAGATCAAAATTT
>DATGCJ010000076.1:0-8522 GCA_035312025.1 Halanaerobiales bacterium
AGTACTAGGCTCATCTGTAAAAGAAGATGGCTCAATAATTATGGAAAATAATTCAATGTTCTGTGGAGACCAAATTGCTGGCTGGTCCCCCAAAACAATGAAAGAATTTTAACTCCGGGAGGTGAATTAGATGCCAAAAGCAATTGTATATTTAAATCAATTTTTCGGACAAATTGGTGGAGAAGAAGTAGCAGACCACGAACCTGAAATTAGAGAGGAAAAGGTTGGGGCTGCTATGTTATATGATCAATTATTAGACGGTGAAGTGAGCCACACTGTAATTTGTGGAGATAACTTCTTTGGTTCTAATGAAGAAGAAGCTATAGATAGAATTTTAGGATTTTTAGAAGATAAAGAATTTGATATCTTCTTTGCTGGACCAGCTTTCCAGGCCGGTAGATATGGAACTGCCTGTGGAGCAATTTGTAAAGCAGTTAAAGAAGAATTTGATGTACCTGTAATTTCTTCTATGAACGAAGAGAATCCAGGTGTTGATATGTTTAAAAAAGATATTTATATCTTCCCAGGCGGACAAAGTGCTGCCAAGATGAAAGAAGATGTAACTAAGATGGTTGAATTTGGTAATAAGGTTCTTAGTGGTGAAAAGCTGCTTCCTGCTGAACAGGAAGGATACTTTACTAGAGGTATTAGACACCAATTCTTCTTACCAGATGAAACACCTGCTTATGAAAGAGCTATTGATATGCTGCTTAAAAAGATTAATAATGAAGAATTCGAAAGTGAACTACCTATACCAGAATTAGATACTGTAGATATAGCAGACCCAATTGAAGACTTAAGTGAGGCAACTGTAGCTTTAGTAACTTCTGGTGGTATTGTACCAATTGAGAATCCAGATAATATTCAATCTGCCTCAGCCACTAGATGGGGTAAGTACTATATTGAAGATGTTAATAGACTTAAAAATAGAAGAAGTGAAGCGTTTAGAACCATTCACGCCGGTTATGACCCGGCTGCAGCTGATACCGATCCTAACCGTGTTGTGCCTGTAGATGCAATGCGTAAATATGAAAGAGAAGGCAAGATCGGTGAGCTTTATAAGTATTTCTATTCAACCGTGGGTACAGGAACTACCCAGGGTGAAGCTGCTCGTATGGGTCAAGAAATCGCTAAAGAATTACTGGAGGATGGAGTTCAAGCCGTAATACTCACCTCTACCTGAGGTACCTGTACACGTTGCGGAGCAACGATGGTAAAAGAAATTGAAAGAGCAGGTATCCCAGTAGTACAGATGGCTAATTTAATCCCTGTAGCTAAAACGGTTGGAGCTAATAGAATAGTTCCTACTATTTCTATCCCTTATCCACTGGGAGATCCATCAACCAGTGAAGATGAGCAGTGGAAGTTACGCTACCACCGGGTAGGAGTAGCTTTAGATGCTCTAACTACAGACATTGATGAACAGACTGTATTTGATGTAGAAATCTAAACAAACATCCTCACCTCTTCTATGCCGGGAGAGGTGAGGACATTTTGATTTATGCATAATTAGTATATGTTCAAAAAAATACTTACATAAAGGGTGAATTAAATGAAAACGCGTAAAGATAACCGAGGAAACGTCATTAAAGAAAGAGGAAAAGAAGTCTTTCTAATTTCTTTAATTGTTGTTTTTGCCATAGTTATCTGGGGTATTGCAATGCCGGAGAATTTCAGTAATGTTGCCAATAGTCTATTTGATTACCTAACTGGTAACTTTGGATGGTTTTATCTGATTACAATGTCTCTCTTTGTAATCTTTTGCATTTGGATGGCGCTCAGTAAACACGGAAAGATTAGGTTAGGAAAACCGGATGAAGAACCTGAATTCAGCACAATTTCTTGGTTTGCAATGTTATTCAGTGCTGGTATGGGTGTCGGTTTAGTGTTTTGGGGAGTTGCAGAACCCCTAAATCACTTTGTTAATCCCCTTAATATGCAGGGCGGAACTGCGCAAGCAGCCGATTTTGCTTTAAAAACTTCCTTTTTCCACTGGGGATTACATCCTTGGGCAAGTTATGGTGTACTTGCTTTAGCTTTAGCATATATGCAGTTTAGACATGATAAACCAGCTCAGATCAGTAGTATCTTTATTCCATTAATTGGTGAAGCAAAAGCTAGAGGAACAATTGGTAAAGGAATTGATATTTTAGCTATTTTTGCTACCGTTGCTGGTGTAGCAACTTCTTTAGGAATGGCTACATTACAGGTAACAAGTGGATTTAGCTTCCTATTTGGTATCCCTGAAACCAACTTAGTGAGATTATTAGTTATTGGTGTTATAACAATCTTATTTATGATTTCAGCTATAACAGGTGTTGATAAGGGTATTAAATATCTATCAAATGTTAACATTTCATTAGCTGGACTTATAATGGTAATTTGTTTAATTGTTGGTCCTACCGTATTGATAATTAATAACTTTACAAATTCATTTGGTATTTATATGAGTAGTATTGTAAGAGATAGTTTTAAGATTGGTAAAGAACCCTGGTACGGTTGGTGGACGATCTTCTATTGGGCCTGGTGGATTGCCTGGGCACCATTTGTTTCCACATTTATAGCCCGTATTTCCAGAGGTAGAACTATCAGAGAATTTATCGGTGGAGTATTGTTTGCTCCTACCTTAGCTTCTTTTGTATGGTTTTCAATCTTAGGAACCATGGGTATTGAATCTGGAATGAATGTTGCTGAAGAAGCGATCGAGGTTACTGAAACGGCTTTCTTTGTTGTAATGCAGAACTTTCCATTCGGTGGTTTGATATCCATAATTGCAGTAATATTACTAACCACGTTCTTTATTACTTCGGCTGATTCTGCTACTTTCGTACTTGGCATGTTATCAGACAAGGGTAATCAGAACCCGACAGCTAAACGCAAAGTCACCTGGGGCTTTATTCAGTCTGGTTTAGCTATAGCACTGATGTTATCGGGTGGACTTGGTATGCTGCAGACTGGCTCTATTGTGGCAGCATTCCCATTTGCCATTATTATGATTTTTGCGATGGTAGCTATGATTAAATCTGTGAAAGCAGAACACAAAGTTGAAGGAGTTGCAGATCTTAATAAAGTGGCAGATACTTCTCTCGAAGACTTAAAGGAAGCTGATGAACTGGATGAAGCGGTAAATTAGGATTGAAAGGAGAAAACTCCTTTACAAAATAAGATATGGTATTTGGAATCAAAAAATCCCGGCTTTTTACAGCCGGGATTGATTCCAGATTACTTATCACAGCAGATGGCGTTGTTTACAATTGTACGGATATGACCGGTAATTTTATTTACTGCCTCATCAACGGAATAATCTATTCTATTATTTATTATTAAGGTTAACATACCATGGTAGATATAAGTTATCATATTGTCAACTTCTTCTGCTTTTTCTTTTGAGAGATAATCATTTTCGATTAGTGGTTTTGAGGCGATAGAAGCACGACGTGAAAGGTCAGGATCCAATAACATGGGAACTAATCTTTCGGGTGGATCTCCTAACTTTTCCGGAAAAATTTGAAAGTATTTTTCCATCAGTGATTCAGGATGGTCACCCAGTTCTTCTGTAAAGATAGCATAATAGATTTGGGGAGTTTCAAATGAATATTTACAGAAACATTCCCACATCAGGATGAACTTTTCAACTTCATCTTCGCCTTCTGCAATATAATCAGGCATTGCCTTTATGTAGTTACTTAAAAAATCTAATGAAGCAAAAAATATAAGCTGCTTATAGTTATCAAAGTAATTATAGATAGTGGCACTATTGTAGCCGGCTCTTTTGGCTACATTTCTAATTGTAACATTTTCAATGCCTTTTTCTTCAATAACTTCTTTGGTAGCTTGAATGAAATATTTAAGGATTCGTTTTTTCTTAATATCCTTATTATTAATATCGATCATTGTAAATCAATCCTTTCTTAATTAAAAAAGTAATCATGATTATACCAGTTACTACAGTTAGGATATAATAAAATAGAGATAATTTCAAGACTTGTTGACTTTAGGACTTTAGTTTTATATAATTTTAATGTATGTTTGTTGTGAATATAATTACTAATACAGAGGGGGAAATTCAAATGAGTAATACATATGATCTAATAATTGTCGGAGGCGGCCCAGCAGGAATGTCAGCAGCTATTTATGGTTCCCGTTCCCGCCTCGATACTTTGGTGTTAGAAGCCAAAAGAAAGACAGGTGGACAACCAGCAACCTATCACGATATGGAAAACTATCCCGGTGTTCCGGAAACTACAGCTGATGAGCTTATGGATAACTTCAGAAACCATGCTGAAAAGTTCGATACAGAGTTTAAAAGAGGTGAAGTAACAGATATAACAGTCAATGGTTTTGAAAAAGTTGTTAAAACCAAAAAGGGTGAAGAATATAAAGCAAAAAGTGTAGTTTTAGCAATGGGAGCAGAACCGAGAAAATTAGGCATCAAAGGTGAAGAAGAACTGAAAGGTAAAGGAGTTTCTTACTGTGCAACCTGTGATGCTGACATCTTTGAAGGTCTTGATGTAGTAGTTATCGGTAATGGTAACTCTGCAGTGGAAGAATCCATTTATTTGACCAAGTTTGTTAACAAACTGACTATGGTAGTTATCCATGACGAAGGCGTAATGGATGCTGAGAAGATATTACAGGAAAAGGCAATGGAAAATGATAAGATCGACTTTGTCTGGAACTCTGTTGTAGAAGAGATCAAGGGTGAAGAGATGGTCGAAGGTGTTGTACTTAAAAACATCAAAACCGGCGAAAAATCAGAACTGGACTGCCACGGAGTATTTTTCTTTGTAGGCCGGGTTCCTAATACAGACTTCTTAGAAGGTACTGTAGAACTTACCGAACACGGCTATATAAAAACCAATGATGAAATGGAAACCAACCAACCCGGTGTCTATGGAGTAGGAGATGTAAGAAATAAGGTAGTTAGACAGGTAATAACTGCGGCCGGCGATGGTGCAACCGCGGCTGTTATGGCCCAGGGCTATATAGAAGAAGAAGAATACTGGCAAAATAATGTGGTAGAGTCCGATGAACCCGTACTTGTCGGTTTCTGGAGTGTAACCCACCAGGATAGTATGGATATGATGAGTGAGATCGAATGCATGAACTTAGATGAAGTGGACTGTAGATTTGTTAAGATCGACACTTATAAAAACAGATTAATCTCAAATCGTTATGACATTGATGAAATTCCGACTGTTGTTAAGATTGAAGATGGTGAGGTTAAAGCAAAATTAGTAGAACCTACCGTAGATGAAGTACAAGAGCTTCTATAAAACTTTAAGGAGGTAAATAATATGTTAGAACTAGGAAAAGAAAATTTTGAAGATGAAGTACTTAATGCTGAGGGAGTAGTTTTAGTTGATTTCTGGAGTGAAAACTGTGACCTTTGTCTAGATCTTATGCCAGATGTGGAAGAATTAGCTGAAGAATATGGTGACCAAATTAAATTTGCCAAGTTAGATATTAAAGGAAATAGACGCTTAGCTATCGGTCAAAAAGTATTGGGCCTTCCTTCTATCGTATTATATGAAGACGGCGAAAAAGTTGAACATCTCAGTGGAGATGAATTAGAAGTAGAAGATATCAGAGAGGCAATTGAAGAGAGACTATAAATATAAAGATTAACATACAGCTCTTCTCTGTAAGGGGAAGAGCTTATTTACGAAAAAAATTATGGAGGTGGAAACATTGAGTTTTCCAGTAATAAAAGGATCAAGTTATATACTTGTTCACACACCAAATATTTTAAAACAAGGTGGTTCAACTCAGACCACTACCCGTGCTAAAAATCCCAATGATGAATATTTAAACAAGATGGATGAACATTTACGTAGTTTTGAAGAGTTTGTCGGTTATGCCCCTAATCAAGCTTACATAGGAAATATCTTGCCCAATGATTTAGAAGATATCGAGACACCCTGGTATGATAGCGATAATCTCTTAGAAGCTAAAAAAGAGGGCGAATTCGGCGAAATTATGTCCGAAGAGGTATTTATTCCTTTAGTTAAACATGTAGATGTTTTTGATTTAGTGAAATTAACTAAAGAATTTTCTAAAAGAGGGCAGGAGTTAGTTAACGAACATCCTATCCTAAAAGATATGGATATTGACTTAGGAGAAGGAGAAGAACTTTCATCCGTAGAGGAATTGGTGGAAGCACATGCAGAACCATTTTATTTAGACGGTAAGTTAGTTGGTTGTGTAAAAAGTGCTCATGAAACCGATATAAATTTAAGTGCTCATGTTATTTATGAGAACCTAATTGGTAAAGCTTCAGCTGTTTTAGCTATGAAAAATCTTGGCTATAGAAATAATATCGACTTATCTGAAGTTGACTATATTTTAGAATGTTCTGAAGAGGCTTGTGGTGACATCAACCAGCGCGGTGGCGGCAACTTTGCTAAGGCGATTGGTGAAATGGCCGGTGCTACTAATGCAACCGGTTCTGATGTAAGAAGTTTCTGTGCAGCCCCGGCCCATGCAATGGTTAATGCAGCCGCTTTAGTTAAATCAGGTGTATACGATAATGTAGCTGTTGTAGCAGGCGGCTCTGTGGCTAAATTGGGTATGAATGGTAAAGACCATGTTAAAAAAGATATGCCCATTTTAGAAGACGGCCTGGGTGGATTTGCCATTCTAATTTCTGAAAATGATGGAGAAAACCCCGTACTTAGAACTGATATCGTAGGACGTCATAGAGTGGGAACCGGTTCTTCCCCACAGGCAGTTATTAGTTCCTTAGTAACTGATCCCCTTGATGAGATGGATATTAGTATTAAAGATATAGATAAATACTCTGTTGAGATGCAGAATCCTGAAATAACAAAACCGGCCGGAGCAGGTAATGTACCAGAATCAAATTACAAGATGATTGCTGCTCTCGGTGTTAAAAGAGGCGATTTGGAAAGAAAAGAATTAATGAACTTTGTAGAAGAACACGGTATGCCCGGCTTTGCTCCAACTCAGGGACATATTCCTTCAGGAGTTCCTTTTGTAGGTCCAGCCGTGAAAATGATCGAAGATGGAGATATTGAAAATGCAATGATTATCGGTAAAGGTAGTCTTTTCTTAGGCAGAATGACCAATCTCTTTGATGGTGTATCATTTGTAATCGAGAATAATGAAGGACTGCAAGAAAAAGAAGCGTCCGTTAGTGACGAAGAAATCAAAAGCATGATTGCTGATGCCATGCGCAAGATGGCTGAAAACATGACTGTCGAGTCTAATTGAGGTGAATGATATGGCAGATAAAACAAAAGAAAAAGTAGCTGGAATTTTTAATGAACTGGCAGATGCAATTGAATCCGGACAGTTTGGTGAAAAAAAGAAGGTGGGACTTACTTTACTTGATAGTGAACACGGTCCAGAAGAACTACAGAAAGCGGCTGAAATGGCAGAAAAAAATAATAGTGATATAGAGGTTGAGACCATCGGCTGTGATGGTAGTAAATGCTCATGTTTAGCCGATGCTCATGAAGCTATGGATAATATGTTAGATTCAGGTGAAATTGATGCCTCTGTAACACTGCATTATAACTTTCCTTTTGGGGTATCTACAGTAGGTAGAGTTATTACCCCAGGCCGCGGTAAAGAAATGTTAATTGCTACTACCACTGGGACCAGTGATACCGACCGCGTAGCTTCCATGTTAAAGAACGCTGTTTATGGAATCGCTACTGCTAAATCTCTCGGTATTAAAGAACCAAAACTTGGTATTTTAAACGTAGATGGTGCCCGGTTAGTAGAAAACAACTTAAGAGAACTAAAAGATAATGGATATGATATCCAGTTTGCTACTTCTGTTAGATCTGACGGAGGAGTAGTAATGCGCGGTAACGACCTGCTGATGGGAGTACCTGACGTTATGGTTACCGATACTTTAACCGGTAATATGTTAATGAAGATCTTTTCCGCCTATACTACAGGTGGAAAGTATGAAGCTTCCGGTTTTGGTTACGGTCCTGGTGTAAGTGCTGAATACGATCAGTTAGTAGGCATTATCTCCAGAGCTTCGGGAGCTCCTGTGATCGCTAATGCCATTAAATACATGGCAGAAGTGAGCAGAGGTAATCTACTTGAAGTTGCTAAAGATGAGATGAAAAGGGCAAATAAAGCAGGACTTGCGGATATCATTGAAGAACTAAAAAGTAAGAGTGAAACCAAAGAAGTAGAAGAAGTTGAAATGCCTGAAAAGAAAGTTACTGGTGAAGAAATTGCTGGTATCGATATCTTAGAGATTGAAAGTGCCCAACAGACCCTCTGGAAAGAAGATATCTATGCAGAAACCGGTATGGGCTGTACCGGTCCGGTCGTATTAGTGGCCGAAGAAGATGAAGAACAGGCCCGTGAAATCCTAAAGGAAGAAGGCTTTATACACTAAAAATGATCTATTTTAACAATGCAGCGACCACTTATCCCAAACCAGAATCAGTATATCAAGACGTTGACAGCTTTTTTAGAAATGAAGGTGTCAACCCGGGAAGGTCGCAGGGTGTAAAAACAATGAATATAAACCGGAG
>DATGCJ010000077.1:0-3951 GCA_035312025.1 Halanaerobiales bacterium
AGATTGGTTTTGATAAATTAACTACTTTTTCCAATATGGAACCTGAGTTTCATAAGATATAATATGTATTTATCATTAAAATTATTAGGTGATTACAAAGTCCTGCTAAAATTAGCAGGACTTTTGCATTTGTATTTATAATACATCTTTTCAATATAAATTTAAGCTGATTTTATCATCCTTATAAGAAAAACCAACAATATAGATACAAAGGTTAAAAAAATCCAGGCCGTATTTAGTGAAAAAATATTAGAAATATACCCAACAATAGGAGGGCTAATCAAATACCCGGTATATGCTATTATTGTAACCGAACTTATTGATTTTACTCTTTTTTCAGGACTGGTCCTTTTACCGATCATACTAAAGATTAATGGTATAATAGGAGCAATTCCTAAACCGGCTATTGAATAGCCTATAATTACTAATAATGGTATCTTTGCCATAGAGACTAATAAAAATCCTAATACAGATATAACCGATGAAATAGTTAATATGTATTTATCTTCATACTTACCTGTAATTCTCTGGGCGATTAACCTTCCCATAAAAAGCATTGCCATATAACCGGTTATACCCAAACTAGCTAAGGCAGGTGAAGACATTAAACTCTGTTCTAAATAAATTGTACTCCATTGTTCTACAGCATTTTCTAATAAATGGACCAATAAGCCGATAGCACCTAGTAAAAGAATTATCTTTTGAAAAATAACAGAGCTATAACCAAAACCTTTTTCCTTAATCTCTTCCTTTTTATTATCTTTCATATCTAATTTTAAATTGATTAACCCCACTAAAGCTATAATCCCGGCCATCACCAGTAATATAATATTCTTATTAACCCCGCTCTGTCTTACATAACCAACGGTAGGACTAGTAAAAATAACAGCTACAGGAAAAGCAGCATGAGCGTAATTAAAGTAATCCTTATCAGTTAATGATTCTAAAGTCGCTACTCCCGAGTTCATTACAACATCCAGCATACCAGAAGAAGCACCCACAAAAAATAAGACAAAGGCTAAGGTCAAGGGGGTATTAACTAATGTAATAGCAGCGATTGAGCCTGCAAAGAAAAGCAGAACATAAAACAGGACCCATTTACTGAATCTCTTTATAATAAGGCCAGTACCTAACATGGCAGGTAAGGCCCCCACCGTAATACCAATTAAAGCAAAGCCCAAACTTTTATCTGTAGCTCCAATAGCTGTTTTAACAGCCGGAAGTAATACTCCCCAGGCACCCCAAAAGATCCCCCATACTATATAACTTAATAAAAGATATATAATTCTACTATCATATCTCGGAGATTTTTCCATTTCTTTTATTACCTCCAAACAAAAAATGAAAAGATTAAAAATAATTTTTTGAATATAGTATTTATACCCCTTTATTCTTTATTCTTCTCTCCTCAATCATTTTGTCTGCTTCATCTACCCAGTCACCTTTTAGATATTTTTTTCCTACCCAAAGGGCTCTGACCGTAAAGTCAATAACTAATCCTATCAGTATCCCGATTAACCCCAAATTAAAGATTATACTCAATAAATAACTCAATCCCAATTTAAAGGTGGTTTGGCTGAATAAGTTTCCAAATAGAGCTGTTTTTGTATTACCAGCCCCATTTAACATCCCGGCAAATACTCCATAGATCGTTAAAATGGGAGCCCCGATACTTAAGGCTTTTAAAAATCTAATCCCAAAGGAAATAGTAGCTGTATCATCAGTAAAGATCCTTATTAACCAGGGCGCTGTAAAAAATAAAACGACTGCAAAACTACCGATTGTAAAGACAGTTAACCACAGCATGCCCCTTGTTGTTTTCTTGCTCTCCTCTGGTTGGCCGGCTCCTAATTTTTGTCCCCCCATGATAGTTGTCACTGTATAATAAGAACGGTGGAGGGGTGCGATTAACTGCTGATGGATCCTTCTTGAAATATGGTAGGCAGCTGCAGCTTCTGTCCCAAAGACTAAAACCAGGGAATTAAAAGGAAAGGTGATCAAACTCTGATAGATACCCTGCAGTATCTTGGGCATACTTACCTTAAAGAGCTGCCTGATTATAGTAAGATCCCAGTCCTTAGAAGGCATCTGTAAATTAAATCTACTTTTCTTACTTAAAAATATTAAAACATAGATCAAGGCGGAAACGAGTTTAGCCGTAAAGGTTCCTATCCCAACCCCTAATACCCCATAATTAGGGAAAGGTCCTAATCCTAAAGCTAATACTATAGATAAGGCTATATTAATAATATTACCTATAATCTCAACTACCATCGGTGTCTTGGTATCTCCCGTACCCTGCATAGCCCGGGCGGCAATTATAGAAATAATTCGAAAGGGAGCAGCTGAGAATATTATCAAAAGATACTGAGCCCCTAATTTTACAACTTTAGGTGCTGCTCCTAAAACTCTAATTAATGTATCCGGAATAAGCCAACCGATTAAGATAAAAGGTATACCGATAATAATGCTGGCAAAGATAACCTGACTCAAGATCTCATCGGCATTTTTTCTAGCCTGTTCGGTCTTAGTACCTGTTTCCTGTGAAATTAGAGAAATACTACCTGTCCCCAGGCCTAATCCAATTCTTAAGATGATTCTTTCCCAAACATCACCCAGGCCTACTGCTGTTACAGCAGCTGGTCCGAAAAATCCCATGAGGATCATGTCGGTGGTCCGCATAGCAGTTGTGAATATATGGTTTAAGATAACCGGCCAGGCCAGAATGAACGCTTCCTTCCAGACCGGAAAATATGTCATGAAGATTAACATTTGCTTTCCATCCTTTGTCTAACTTGAAAATTATTATAACACAAATATTTTAAATACTACAAAATTATTTATAGAAAACAAAAAAATTCCGGCTAATTAAAGCCAGAAGCAAATTAAAGTATAAACACCCCAATATTTATATGCATTAAAAAAGAACTATTTATATATTTTTAGATAAAATTTGTGCTTTCTATCTTAAATATATAATATACTCTTTTTTAATGATTACTACATACACCTTCAAAAAGAATAACATTGTAGTTGATCTGTTAACGGGCCTCTATAATAAATTTAATAGCCGTTCTTTCTTCACCGTCTATTACTATGTCCAAAAAAGCCGGTACACAGATGAGATCAATACCACTTGGTGCCACATACCCCCTACAAATCGCAATTGCTTTGACTGCTTGATTTAATGCCCCTGCGCCAATTACCTGAGCTTCCACATATTCTTTTTCTCTTAAAATACCTGCCATTGCACCAGCAACTGAGTTAGGACTAGATTTAGATGCAACTTTTAAAACTTCTGTTTCTCCTTGCGTTTTTTCCTTATTCATTTGTAATTCCCCCTTGTGGGCCATTTTAATTATTAAGTTTTTATATTTGCCATACTAATATTGATTATTCTTCTTAATGGATTTTAATGTTATTTTCTCTGTTGAAATTTTTGAAGTAGGGAGGATTATTGGAAAATATATAGGTATCTCACAAAAATATTGGGGTTCTGTCATCTTTTATCTATTAATAAATCAATTTTGGATTAATATTAATATCACCTTCTTATTTTCAGTCTCTATATGTTAAATTCTTTAATTAACTCTTTTCTCCTTTATTTCAATAGCATTCTTGTTTATAGAAGTAAGGCAACAATGTGATTATAGAAAATTTACAGATAATTTGAGTATGTTTATATAGGTTGAAATGTATATAATCACAATATAGTTTCCAAAAAATATCGGGATTTATACAAGTTATTATTAATGCTTCTTTCCAATATTTTATACAAAAAACCCCCAAACCGAATAAGGTTTAGGGAATATGATTATCATTTTAATTTATATATTATCTAGATTAGAAACAGTTGGAAAAAGAAGTCCTTAAATTATTCACCTATAATAAGCTTAATTTCTGCTCCCAAATATTTTACTTCCTACTCTTATCATGTTGGCCCCTTCCTTG
>DATGCJ010000078.1:0-8768 GCA_035312025.1 Halanaerobiales bacterium
TATCTACACTTATGAACAGATGCAGGATCCCAAGTTTGTGATGGGTTTTGGTTCCTGTACGATAAATGGGGGTATGTACTGGGATTCATATAATACGATAAAACAGCTTGATAAGTATATACCGGTTGATTTATATATAGCAGGCTGTATGCCCCGGCCGGAAGCGATCCTGGAAGGTTTTATGGAACTTAAAAACAAGATCGAAACCGGGAACGCGGATGGATATTTAAGATACAAAGAAGATTATGATTTCTATAAAGAAAATCAGGAGAAAGTTCTGGGGGAGGTTAAGAGAAGACAATGAGAAATGAAACAGAAGTAATTGAACTTATAAAAAATAAATTAAATCCTCTCGAAGTAAAAAAGTTAAGAGAACAAAATCTAACTATTACTTTAAAAAATGATAAACTGGTTTCTGGTCTAAATTACTTAAAAAGCCACAGCTATATTCATCTTGCTACTATCAGCTGTGTAGACTGGATAGATGAGGATGAATTTGAACTGGTCTATCATCTCTTCTCTTATCAGGATAAGATAAATATTAGTGTTAAAACCAGAATTGACCGAAAAAAAGCTAAGTTTGTAACTATAAAACATATCTGGGCAGTTGCTCAGTACTATGAAAGAGATATTCATGATTTTTACGGTGTTGAATTTGAAGGAAATGATGATATGGATGAACTTATCTTAGAAAACTGGGATGAAATACCTCCCATGCGAAAAGACTTCAAAACAAGAGAATATGTAGATGAAAAATATGAATGGAGGGAATACCATGGATAAAAGTAAAATGACGGAAATGTTTTTTGGGCCTAACCATCCAGGTGTTCCGGGTAATTATGGTATAAATTACTATTATGAAGGAGATACTGTTGTCTCAGCTGAACCTAACGCCGGCCACTTGCACCGCGGATTTGAAAAGCTTATGGAAGAAAGAGAATGGATTAAAAATACTCCTTTAGTCTGCCGGATCTGTGTTATGGAGCCGGACATCAATGAAATGGTCTATGCCATGGGATATGAAGCTATAGGAGAAATTGAAGTACCAAAAAGAGCTCAATACATTAGGTCAATCATCCTAGAACTGGCTAGAATCCAGGCCCATATCTTCTCTATTGGAGGAAACTGTGGGGCAATTGGGCTTTATTCAGCTATGCAGATCGGAGTTTTGGCCCGTGATTATATCCTCGATATATTCGAAGAGATTACGGGTGGTAGAGTGTATCATATCTACATCAGACCAGGTGGGGTCAGACATGATGTCGAAGAAGAAACCTTTGCAAAAATATTGAATCTATTAGATGACTTAGAAAATAATAGGATGCCCGAATTTCAAAAGTTAATCTTTGAAAATCCCACTGCCCAAAAACGCTGGAAAGATACAGCTATTTTAAATCAGGAAGATGCCCTAAGACTAGGTGTCACAGGTCCAGCTTTAAGGGCAACCGGTCTTCAACATGATGTCAGAAGATTGATGCCTTATGGGGCTTATGATGAAGTAGATTTTGACATCCCAACCGGCCAGGATGCTGATGCCTGGACCAGATTAAAATTAAAAAGAGATGAAATCTTTCAAAGTATAAGTATTATTAGACAGTTAATCAATAATATGCCGGATGGACCAGTTAGTGTTAAATTGGGTAATGCCTTAAAGTATAAGATACCTGAAGGTGAAGCCTATGTAAAGGTTGAATCTTCACGCGGAGAATATGGTTACTATATGGTCTCTGACGGGGGATTAAAGCCCTATAGAGTCCATGTAAGGGGTACATCAACCCCTCTCGGTTTATACGGTGTAGAAGCACTGCTGCCGGGTACTAGAATTGAAGATGTACCGGTCTGGGCCCATAGTTTGGGAATCTGCCCACCGGAATTCGATAGATAATATTTCTCATAGTGAGGTGAATTTGATGAGTGAAGATAAAAAAAGCATATTTTCTCCCACAGTTACATTTAAAAATTTATTTAAAAAACCGGAAACGGTCAAATACCCTAAGAATAGTAAAGAAACTGCGAAGCGTTATCGGGGCTTTCATATAAATGACTTAGATAAATGTATCGGTTGTGGTACCTGTGCAGAAATTTGTGATAATAAAGCAATTGACATGGTTCAATTAGCTGATGTTAAGACTGAATTAGGACAAAGAGATGAAAGACCAAAGATTGATTACGGTCGTTGTTGTTGGTGTGGTTTGTGTGTGGATGTTTGTACGACCGGTTCTCTGGAATTTACCCAGGACTATACTTATATTGATAAAGATCCTGATACGTTTGCCTATATACCAGATCATAGAAATATCAACAAAGTTGAATTTGAAGTTGGTTATGAAAGGGATGATGTATCTGAGCTGCTCGATTTAGACCGGGTTGAAATGGAAGAATTAGATCCGGAAAAAAGAGTCGACTCTTTTGTAGAAATAGTTCAGGGTTTTTCCAAAGAACAGGCTGAAAAAGAAGCATCCCGTTGTGTGGAATGTGATATCTGTACAGAAGCCTGTCCGGCCAGTATGAATATACCGGAATATATCAGGGGGATCTTTGATGAAGATTTAGATGAATCATTGAAACAAATTTATGAAGATAACCCCTTACCAGAAGTATGTGGACGGGTCTGTACACATAAATGTGAAACTATCTGTTCAATCGGACACCGGGGAGAACCGATCTCTATCCGCTGGCTGAAAAGATATGCGGTTGATAATGTTGACTCAGCTGAATATCAAAAGGTACTGGGTACCGAAAAAATTGATCAGATTGATAAAGAAGTAGCTATCATAGGAGCTGGACCAGCTGGTCTTTCTGCCGCCCATTATTTAAGGTTAATGGGTTATCAAATAACAGTATATGAATCAGAAGAAAAAGCGGGTGGCATGATGAGATATGGTATCCCGGAATATAGATTACCCTATGAACAGCTTGATAAAGATATTAACTATATAAAAGAACTGGGAGTAGAATTTGTCTTTAACACTAGAGTTGGCGAAGACATTTCCATGCAGGAAATTGAAGATAATTATGATGCAGTCTTTGCTGCTACCGGTCTACACAATGGCAGGAGTACTAGAATACCAGGAACCGAACATAATAATGTATATCAGGCTATTTATCTTTTAAAGCAGATTACTAAAGGTAAAGAAGTCCCCGTTACGGAAAGAATCGTTGTAATTGGCGGCGGTAATGTGGCCATGGATATCGCTCGTTCCTTAGCTAGAATACAAAAACAAGAATTCGGGGATGTTGATGTCTTAGTTACCTCTTTAGAAACTGAAGATATCATGCCGGCTGATCAAGAAGAAATTGAAGAAGCCCGCGAAGAAGGCGTCAGATTTGAACCGGGCCGGGGCCCAAAAGAAATCGTTGTAAATGAAGATGGAAGCATTTCACAGCTTTGTACAAACTGCTGTGTATCTGTCTTTGATGATGAGAGGAACTTCAATCCATCCTTTGATAATGATGATATTAAAAACTTTGACTGTGATATGGTAGTAGAGGCTATCGGTCAGGGTGGTGACAATAGTTATATTGATGATAACTATGATATTGAATATGAAGGACCTCGAATAAAAGTTGATGAAGAGCAGCAGACCTCTCTTCCCTGGTTATTTGCAGGCGGAGATATTGTCCAGGGACCTGATGTAATTACTGGTATTAAAACAGGTCATGATGCGGCAGTAGGTATTGATAAATACTTACGGGGAGAAAAATAATAAATAAGTCATTGGGGGAGTGTTTTCAAACTCTCCCCTTTTTATTTGTAATATATTTTTACCTTCGATGTTCAATTGCTTTTACCGGATTTTTTTTTGCAGCCCAATAAGCCGGAAAAATGCTTGCTAAAGCAGAGGTTATTAAACCAAATGTATTGACTATAATAAATGCAGTTAGGTTCCAAGAACTATAAATTTCAGTCACCATGGGAAAACCTACATCACCCATTATTTCTTCACCACCGCCCTCCATAAAAATAGCATAATCCATACCAAAATTAACTAAATACCAGATAGTTATAGCTCCCAATATTGTTCCGACTACTACCCCTATGATACCAATGCCGATTGATTCATACATAAAAGTTAGTACTATTTCTCTTTCCTTTAAACCTAATGCTTTCATCATTCCAATTTCTTCCATTCTTTCAAGTGCGGCTAATATTACTGTATTTATTATACCCATAGCTCCAATAATTAATATAATTGCTAAAAGAAATTTAGAAATCACCTGATCCACACTTAGAACTTCCGCTACTTCTAATTCATCCCAGGCATAAACTCCTATCTTATTTATGTTATTACCCAATAAATTTTCCATTTGACTTTTTGCATCATTTACTTTGTTTTTACCATTCAATCGTATGACTATTCTACTAATACTATCTCCTACAGACAATGAATCCTGGGCAAGATCTAATGGTAAATAAACAAAATTATTATTAATATTAGGATTAGTTGTTTCTAAAAGACCTGATACCTGGGCATCTATTGTATTAAAAGTTTCAGTAGAAGTTTTAAATATAAGAGTTATATAATCATCTAAGTCAACTTCCATTAATTCTGCTAAAGTACTTCCTAATACAACTTTTCTTTCTCCTTTTGTAAAAAATGTACCTGCTACTAAGTTCTCTTTCAATTCAAATACTTCTAAGGCCTGGTCTGGATTAATTCCATAACCAATAACCGGGAGTTCATCTCCCTTGCTATTTAATATTGCTTGAAATCTTAGTTGAGGAGAATGAAAGATATATCCATTTATGTTTTCAATATTTTCATTAAATCTAGACTCTAAAGATATTAAATTTTCTAGCGGTAACTCATCTTTATCTTCCCAATATTCTTTATTAGCTATCTGAAGATGACCTGATTCGTATTTTATTATATTTTCATAAGTCATATCTTCCATACCTAATAACATAGAATCCATTGTCAGGTATATAAATACAGCCATAGCTATAATAAATGCAGCAATTAAAGTCCTTTTCCAATAACGAAATAGATTTTTATAAGCTAGCTTTAATAAAAACAAAGAAAGACACCCCCTACCTAATTATTAATATATTTTTATTATTCTTTCATAGCTTCTGTTGGTTCAAGTTTCGCCGCCCTCCTGGCAGGTATTACACTAACTAATATGACTATAACAATACCTGCAAAAAAAGCAAATAAACTGTTTCCAACTGAAGAAGTTGGGTATATAATTTTATTAAACATTATATCAGAACTGACACTATTCACTGCTTGCCCAACATCAAAACCAATTTCTGATAAAATACTACTCAGATAATGCCCAATTATAGCACCTAAAGAACTTCCAATTAAACCTATTATACTGCCTTCCAAAATAAATAATTTCATGATACCTTTCTCTTCCAAACCGAGAGCAAGCATCATGCCTATTTCTTTCGTCCTTTCTTTTACAATCATAATCATTGTACTTATTAAGACTACACTAGCAAGAATAACAAATAAAAAATAAATCTGATTATACACGAGTTGAGCTATATTTAAATAAGAAAGTAATACATTTGATTCTTCATAATGCATTACTATGTATTTATCTTGAACATTATTTTCTTTCATCAAATCTTCTACTTTATTTTTAATTTCTTCAGACTTATTACGATGGGAAGCCATTACTAACATCTCAGTAACCTGATCCTCCATAAATAATAACCTCTGTGCTTCTTCTAAAGGAAGGTAAAAAACATTTTGATCTAAAAGTTTAAGGCCACTTTCAATTTTGCCCACAATATTAAATGTAACACCCTTTAGAGAACTATAGGAAGTATTAAATAAAATAGTTACTTTATCTCCCACTCTGGAATCTATTTTCTCAAGAAGTTCAGTTCCCATAATAACTTCTAACTTTCCGGACTGTACCATCCGACCTTCAACAATTTTATCTTCAATATTAGTTAGTTCAAACTCTTTTTTAGGATTTGTACCCCATCCCTGCAATGTTATTAAATCTTGCCCCGTACTGATCATAGCTCCGAATTTCAATCGATAAATTACACCCTTTACATCATCTATATTTTCTATCCTATTTACCATTTCATCTAATTTATTTTTCTCAAACCCATCAATTGGATAATTTAGCGGCATCAGCCTTTTCTTCTTATAGTATTCATCTCTCATAATGTGGACATGGCCGGAATTATATTGAATAGAATCTGAATACAAGGTATGTATCATACCATTTATAAAGCCACGGGAAAAAATCACAATCATTACCGCAAAAGCAATGACAATAATAGAAATGATCGTTCTTAATTTATGTCTGAATATATTTTTAAAAGCCAGTTTTGATAAAAACATCATAAATTCTCCTCTCAATTAAATAAGAGTGACTGTTTGTTCATATGACTTTATATTCATATTATACTCTTATATATACAAAAAATCAAAACAAATAGTTTTTGAAAATTATTTATAATAATATCTTATTAAATTTATAAGATTACTTGATATTTAATCATAGTTATGATATTTTATTTATAGTTGTGAAATATTTTACTAGGAGTGGTTAATATGAAAACCAAAGAAAAACAAAATATTGTAGAAGAAGTAAGACAAACAGCTGAAAAATATTTTAGAGATGGTGATTATTACTGTTCGGAATCTGTGCTAACAACTATTAATGATGCCCTTGGGCAAGAATTCAGACCAGAAATAGTGAAATTAGCCTCTGGATTTCCAATTGGGGTAGGAAAATCTGGCTGTTTATGTGGTGCGATAAGTGGGGGTGTGATGGCTTTAGGTTTAGCATATGGAAGAGAAAAACCGGGAGCAAGTATGCCCAAATCCTTTCCCAATAATGCTGCCTTACATGACTTCATTATTGAAAAATATGGATCTACTTGTTGTAGAGCACTTACTAAAGATTTTGAAGATTTTGCCAGCAAAGAAAGAGCTGAACATTGTATTAAAATTACAGGTGAAGTAGCAGCCTGGGTTATGAAAAACTTTATTGAGAATGGCGTTATAAAGTAGGTGAAATAAAATGACAAAAATTTTTAAAAGTGTACCAATACCAATAGCAGGTTTAATGTTAGGAATGGCAGGATTGGGTAATTTAATTAGTACTTATAGTATTCAATATAGATATTTAGCTGGATTTATTTCATTAATAATAGGAATTTTATTATTAGGAAGATTATTAATTGATTATGAAAATGTATTTAAGGAACTTAAACACCCTATTTTAGGTAGTGTAGCTCTCTGTTTTCCAATGGGGATTATGATATTATCTACATATTTTTTAAATATTTTTAAGCCGGCTGCTTCTTTTTTATGGTATTCAGGCTTAATCTTACATATATTTTTATTGATACTATTTTCTATAAGGTTAATAAATAATATAAATATTAAAAAAGTATTCCCTAGTTTTTTTATAGTATATGTTGGGATAGTGGTTGCAAGTGTAACTGCTCCCGCCTTTAATCATATTAAACTTGGTCAATATATATTTTACTTTGGTTTTATCTCATATTTAATGTTACTACCTATAATATTATATAGAGTAGTTAAAATTGGAAAAATAAAAAGACCAGCTTTGCCTACAATTGCTATTTTTACTGCTCCAGCTGGACTTTGTTTGACAGGTTATATGAGTGTTTTCCCTCAAAAAAATATAATGTTTTTAGGATGTTTAATTACTTTGACATTATTATCAGTAATATTTGTGATAATTTATTTACCAAAATTGTTATCAAAGGAATTTTATCCTAGTTTTTCAGCTTTTACTTTTCCTTTTGTTATAACAGCTATTGGGTTAAAATTATCAAATAATTTTCTTTTACAAAAATATAATATAAGCTATTTAAAATATTCAGTGATATTACTAGAGATAATTTCTATAATTTTAGTTATCTTTGTTTTATTCAAGTATACTAAGTTTTTATTTGAGAAATGCACCTAATATATTAATAACTGAATTTCTGATTTTATTTTAATTCCACTTTTTATCTATTTGAATAAAAACCAGTTATTAGAAATAAAATACCAGGTGTTATTATAAATAATACAACTATATAGGGAGTTAGATAATATTGAGCAGAATAATTTAATTCATCAACAAATATATAAGTAATTAATCTGGGAACTTCCGAATTAAAAATCCATAGATAAATTTCTTCCCCTAAATGTAAAATTCCCGCTAAAATCGTAATAATACTGCCACTTTTCTCTCGTTTTAAGGCAATAGCTAATCCTATTATACCCAAAAATACCAGAGGTGGATGAGCTTCTTCTACTTGATGAGGATCTGCAGTTCCAAGGGTAACCCAATTATATAAATATCCCACTAAAAAAATTATAGCGATTATTAGTACGATTATAGCCCATATCCTGGCTATCAATCTTAATATCATAACCAGATTATTTTTTAAACCTTCATTTTCTTTCATTTTATTTTTCCTTCTTTATTAAAAGTTCTAATAATAAAAAAGTCTCTCTTTTTTCTACTTCTATTATATCAAAAAGAGAGACTTTCTCCTATCCTTTTTATTCAATAAAGAAAATGATTTTTATTTGTTTTTAAAAAGTAAAATTATCACCTACTGAAGATAATTTAACTCTTTTTTCAAAATGGTCCTTAAACAACATGGCTGCCTCTCGTCCCGTACAGTGAATAGGAACTAAAAGATCAAAATTAATTGAATCGAAATAATTCATGATTTCAATAACTTCTTTTCCAGAGGAGTGCTTTAAATGCAGCCCCCCCAAAATTCCCGCTATCTTTTGATTGGTTCTCTTTTTAATGTCCTTTATTAT
>DATGCJ010000079.1:0-16256 GCA_035312025.1 Halanaerobiales bacterium
AGCCCAGCAAAGAATCGTTGAAGCAGCTGCAGAATACTTATAAATTATGAAGATAACTAAATATCACTAAAAAACCGGTAGGTTTTATCCTACCGGTTATTTTTAGATTATTTTTTTATATAAAATTAGATCAGAAATTCACCATCTTCATAGATTAGTTAACCATCTGCAAAGATCTGACCACCATCGGTCATATCACAGAGCATATCCCAGTGAATTGTAGATTCATTTTCACCTTTGGTTTCAGGATAACTTCTCCCTAAGGCAAGGTGAACTGTGCCACCGATCTTTTCATCAAAAAGCATGTTCCGGCTGAACTGTTTTATACCGTGGTTACAACCAATTGCTACTTCTCCTAAATAGCGAGAACCTTCATCTGTATCTAAGAGGGTATGGAGTAGTTCTTCTCCTTTTTCAGCAGAGGCTTCTACAACCTTACCATTTTCAAAGGTTAATCTAATATCCTCTATTTCTTTTCCCTGGAAGATTCCGGGGTAAGAAAATCTTATATGTCCTTCGGCTGAATCTTCGACTGGTCCGGTGAACACTTCACCACCTGGATAATTTTCTTGACCTTTATCCGGGATCCAGATTCTTCCTTCCACATTAAATTTAATATCAGTATCTTTTGATTTATAATGAAGTTCTTTTACATCATTTAAATAATCGGCATATCCTTCCAGTTCTTTACCTAATTCCTGCCAGTAGGCAACAGGGTCATCTTCATATAAGTGGCAGGCCTTATAAACAAAATCTTCATACTCATGTAAAGACATCTTTGCTTCCTGGGCATCGGCTGAAGTAGGGTATTGACAGATAGTCCAGTTTAAGTCACCCTCAGCTGCTCTTTTCATATGTATTTCCATTAATTCTCTATTAGCCAAACTACGGGTTTTCATCTTCTCGGGATCAACATTAGTCATCCCTTTCGTATTATAATGAGCTAGTATCGAAATTGAAGCATCAACATTTTCTACTACATACTTTTGATAGGGTGATTGATAATCAAGCTGGTGTTTGGAAGCATATTCAAAGAATAGTTCTTCCTGGCCCTCAAAAGTTGGTACAACTAAAGGATGAGCGCCTTTCTTAAGAATTTTAATATATAAAGCTTTAATTAAAGGTTCAGCCACCATAGCTCCCTTAATTAAAACTTGATCCCCTTTTTCTACATCTACAGAATAATCAACAAGTACATCGGCATACTTTTCTAAAATCGGATTTATCATTAATATCCCCCTTTATTTATTCCAAACTAATTGAAACATGGTCGCCGCCGTCATTGATATCAACTATTTTACCTTTGCTAGATTCATCATTAATAGCAGATAAGATTTCATCTAAATTTACATTTTGTTCTTCCATCTGCTGCTTTGCCTTTTTAGGCATAATTTTAAGTGCTGTTTTGGCTAACAACATAGGTATAGAAATATTAACCTTTTCTTGACCATTTTCTTCTACTAAAATTTTAATAAATTTAGGTTTTTTACCACTTGTTTCGGGTTTCTCAAATACTGTATCCCTTTTTTCGAGGGTTCCTAATAGTTCATTTGCTTCTTCAGCATCGATTGTTCCTTTTTCTAACATCTTTAAAATTTGTAATCTTTCTTCACTCACTTTTCATACCTCCTAATTATATTTCCCCAAGCTGTTCAACAGCTTCTGCTGCAGAAATTTCTCCGCTTTCTAAACGTGTTAATACTTCTTTTCTCTTTTCCGCCATTTCATCATCGGGGCTCTGCTCAATATCATGCCCTAAGGCATGGATCACCTCATCTAATTTATTTCTGACAGTGGGATAAGAGATACCGAGTTCTCTCTCCACCTCTTTAATATTTCCGCGTGATTTAACAAAGACCTCTATAAACTCCAAATGTTCCTTTTTTAGTCTGGAAAATTTATCTAATTTAAACTTGCCGCTGATTGTTGTTTCACAGCTGGGACACTGCAATTCTGTAATGATCATATCATCACCACAGACCGGACAGTTACCTACTAAATTATGAATCACAATTTTTCCTCCTTTCTTAATATATTTTTAACATCTACGTTACTTTCTATTCAATATTATATTATTAAACTTAATAAATGTCAAGTAAGATATTAATATTTTTAATAATTATATTAAAATATTTAATATTTACTTCATTTTACCATAGTTTCCTCCCCCACCACTTACTATTTTTGCTTCTCCGCGGCGGGCCAGATCAATTTTTTCAGCTAATTGGTCATTTAATATCTTTTTTAATTCACTTATGGTAGTATCATGAATAACATCCATTTCAGTATCAAACTCTTGTAAAAGTTTCTGTAAAGTTTTTTTACCAATACCTGGTATATCCAGTAAGGGGATCTGATAAATATATTTACCCCTATATTCAGGGTGTTTGATCTCTTGGTCAGAAATTTCTAATATTCTATCCTTAACCCCTTTAATTAATTCCTTACCACAATTCGGACAGTAAGAATAGGGTTTTTCATCTGTAAATTTTTGTTGACAGGCCGGACAAAAGGATCGATGGTATTTACCCAATCTGGGATCTAAACCAAAATTAGAAACGACTCTTCTTTTATCTTTTCTTAATAAAGTCTTTTTAAATTCTTTAAAATTAAGTTCTTGCATTTTAAAAATATTATATTCCCGCGCTATTTTAGGAATAGAATGTGAATCAGAATTTGATAAAAAGGTCTTCTCTTTTAACTCACTCAAGCGGTCTGCCAAATCTGTATCTGCACTTAAACCCAATTCGATAGCAGGAATCTTATCCCATTCTTTTTTTGTGAAAACTTTTTGATAACTTTCAACTGCGTTACCATAAAAACTTTTATGAGGGGTAAAGGCATGGGCAATAACCATTATACCGCCGGTCGCATCAATAATTTTTAGAATCTGAGAACCAGTTAGGCCGGTAACCTGGGAACTCAAATTCACATTTGTAATATACTGTTTCATAATAGTCGTAAATTCTTTGAGGTTATCTAAAAAGGGGAAATAGGCTAAGTAATGCACCATACCACCGTTAGCTTCCCGGCTTTCCACTTCAGCTCCGGGAATAATTACAATCTCATCTTGAAAGTTAAAGCCTCCCCCGTCTATCTCTTTTATCTCTCCTTTATCTAACATATCTTCAATATCAGCCTGAACCCGGGGAGAAGCACAGTCTATTATTCCGATTAAATCGAGTCCCTTTCTCTCAGAACTCTCTCTTACAATATTTTCAAAGGTTAAACTGTTGGAAGCGGTTATCTTGACCGGCTCACCGTTTTTAGAAGCCCCAATGTGGATGTGTAAATCAGCAAAGTATCTATTCATCTTTGGCTTCCTTATTTAAATACCATAACAGTCCGATTATGGTCTTACTATCTTTAATTTTTCCGTTTAATATATTAGGAATGATTTCTTCTTCCTCTAACTCTACAATTTCTATATATTCACCTAAATCTAAGTTCTGTCCATAATGTTTTAAACCATCGGCAATAAATAGATGTAGCTTTTCACTACTATAGCCTGGGGTGGTATAAAAATGAAATAGTTCTTTTATATCGGCAGGTCTAAAACCGGTTTCTTCTTCTAATTCCCGGGCTGCACATTTTTTTACATCCTCATCCTCTTCTAATTTACCGGCCGGTAGTTCTAAGACAACTTCATCTACAGCTATCCGGTACTGCTTAACCATCAGGATTTTGCCCTCTTCAGTCACGGGCACAATTGCAACTCCCCCACTGTGTTCAACTACTTCACGATAAGTTTCATGGTCATTATATAGTTTAACTTTGTCTTTTCTTAAGTTTAAGATTGAACCTTCATAAATATACTCGCTCTCTAGTATTTCTTCTTTATATTTATCCATAATTTTCACTCACCTCTCTGCTTGTTAAATCACTATCTATTTTAACACCTTAGAACAATTAAAAAAAGCTCATTCCCGTGATTAAGGAATGAGCGTTTTTTCATTATATTTTAACTATTTATACTCTTTGCCTCTATCTAAAGCCTTCACATTCATATCAATAAGGTCCTGATTGCGGGCAGAGAGAACATCTTCTAGAGACTTTTTGACAGTAGCCGGTTTTACTATATCTTTTTCTTCTAAGTACGATCCGAGCATTACCATATTAGCTACCCGGGAATTACCGAGCTCATTTGCTATTTTATTTGCCGGTACTTTAATTACTTTAACATCATCTCTTTCAACTTCTTTTTCGATAAGTGAACTGTTCATAAAGACAGTTCCTCCACTTTTTACCTGGGACAAAAACTTATCGAGTGAAGGTAAGTTCATGACTATAATAGTATCCGGTTTTGAAGACATCGGTGATGGTATCTTTTTATCTGAAACAATAACGGTACAGTTGGCTGTACCACCTCTCATTTCGGGACCATAGGAAGGCATCCAGGAAACTTCTTTATCTTCTTTCATTCCCGCATAAGAAAGCAGTTTACCCATTAACATTATACCTTGACCACCAAAACCGGCCATAATGATTTCTTCATTCATCTTACTCCACCCCCTCAGGTGATTTTAATTCGCCCAGGGGATAAGTTTCGATCATATTATTTTTCAACCACTCAATTGCATCCTGTGGTTTCATACCCCAGTTAGTTGGGCAGGTAGACAATACCTCGACCAGAGCAAAGCCTTCGCCGTCTAACTGCATTTGAAAGGCTTTTTTAATCGCTTTTTTAGCCTGTCTAATATGCTTGGGATCATGGACAGATACCCTGGCGATATAGGCAGACCCATCTAATTCGGTTAACATTTCTGACATTTTAATGGGATGACCTGCTTCCTTTAGATCTCTACCGTAGGGAGAAGTAGTTGTCTTTTGGCCTTCTAGGGAAGTGGGGGCCATTTGACCACCGGTCATACCATAAATGGCATTATTAACAAAGATAGTACTGATTAACTCTCCCCGGTTAGCAGCATGTACAGCTTCGGCAGTACCGATTGAAGCTAAGTCACCATCACCCTGGTAGGTGAAAACGAATTTATCGGGATGGACCCTCTTAATACCGGTTGCAACGGCGGGAGCCCTTCCGTGTGCTGCTTCATGCATATCAACATTAAAATATTCATAAGCAAGCACTGAACAACCAACAGGGGCAACTCCAATAGTATCTTCTCTTAAATCAAGTTCATCAATAACCTCAGCTACAATTCTATGAATTATCCCATGTGTACAGCCCGGGCAATAATGAAATGGTTTATCAGTTAAAGCATCTGGATAGCCTGCTACTTGTTTCATTATTTTTCACCCCCGATTTTTTCTATTTCTTCTACAATCTCTTCGGGTGAAGGTACGACTCCACCAGTTCTGCCATAGAAATGAACTGGTTTTTTACCGTTAACAGCTAAACGAACGTCTTCAACCATCTGTCCGGTACTCATTTCAACTGCTAAGAAGTTATCAACTCTATCGGCAGTTTCATTTATAATATCAGTTGGGAATGGGAACAATGTGATCGGTCTGATCATTCCCACTTTATGACCATCTTTACGGGCCATTTCAATTGCCCTTGATGCGATACGGGCGGTTGTACCATAAGCCACAATAATTGTATCTGCATCATCGGTGTAAAGTTCTTCATATCTTACTTCTTCTTCTTTCATTTTGTCATATTTAGCTTTTAACTTCATATTATGATCTTCTAAATCCTGTGGATCTAAGGCTAGAGAATTAATCACATTTGGTTCTCTACCTTTGGCACCATCAGTAGCCCATTCTTTTTTAGGTAAATCTTCCGGGTCAACCGGGTCTTTAAATTCAACCGGTTCCATCATTTGTCCAATAATTCCATCTCCCACTAAAAGTACAGGATTTCTATACTTATCAGCCAAATCAAAGGCTAACATAGTTAAATCAACCGCTTCCTGGACAGAACTAGGAGCTAGGACAGCTAAACTGAAATCACCGTGGGCCATACCCTTGGTAGCCTGAAAATAGTCTGCCTGGGAAGGCTGGATTGAACCTAAACCGGGTCCTCCCCGCATAATATTTATAATTACTGCAGGTAATTCAGCCCCTGCAATATAGGAAATTCCTTCTGCTTTTAAACTGATTCCAGGAGAGGATGAAGAAGTTAATACTCTCGCTCCTGCTCCGGCAGCTCCGTAAATCATGTTACTAGCTGCAACTTCACTTTCTGCCTGTAAAAATGTTCCACCAACTTCCGGGAACTTCCTTGCCAGATAGGCCGGCAATTCACTTTGGGGAGTTATTGGATAGCCAAAAAAGTAGCGGCAGCCGGCTCTAATAGCCGCTTCAGCTATCGCTTCATTCCCCTTCATTAAAGTTTTTTCACCCATATATTTAATTAATCCCCCTTTTTGTTATTCTTCTTTATACACTGATATAACAACATCAGGACACATAGTTGCACACATGCCACAGCTGATACATTTATCCTGTTCTTTTACCTGGGCATAGTGGTATCCGTGACTGTTAATATCATCTGCCATACTTATTATACTAACAGGACATACACTTACACAAAGTTCACATCCCTTACATCTTTCTATATCAAATTCAACATTTTTATGTTTTTCTTTTTCCATCCAGACACCCCCTTAGTAGTTCTTTGCTTTTTCAATTCCGGATAATACTCGGTAAGCACCGGCCGCCAGGGCTTCTAATTCTTCTTCACCTGCAAAAACTTTGACAGGTGAGAAATGTCTGACCCTATTTTCGATCAGGTGCACAAAACGGTCTGAATAGGCAATACCACCGGTTAAGATTATTACTTCACAGTTCCCACTTAACACGGCAGCCATACTGCCGATTTCTTTTGCTACCTGATAAGCCATTGCTTCAAATATTAATTGAGCTTTTTCATCTCCTTGGTCAATTCTGTTTTCAACTTCCAGCATATTACTTGTATCTAGATAGGCTGCCACTCCACCTTTACCAATCAACTTTTTCTTTATTTCTTCTTTTTCATATTCACCTGAGAAACACATCTCAAAAAGGTCATAGCTTGGAACTCCTCCACTGCGGTTTGGACTAAAGGGTCCATCACCACTTAAGGCATTATTCACATCGATAATTTTACCCTTTTTATGGGCACCAACTGATATTCCTCCACCCAGGTGGGCAACTATTAGATTGATATCTTTATACTCTTTATTAACTATTTCGGAATATTTTCTGGCAACTGCTTTTTGATTTAAAGCATGTAAGATACTTTTTCTTCTTAGTTCAGGTATTCCCGATATTTTTGCTATTTCCTGCATCTCATCAACTACTACAGGATCCACGATAAAGGCGGGACAGTCTGCCTTTTTGGCGAGGAGGTCTGCTAGCAATCCTCCCAGATTGCTAGCATGTTCTCCCCTTTTGGCTTCTTTTAAATCTTCTTTCATTTTTTCATTTACGCGATAAGTACCACCATCGATCGGTCTAAGTAATCCTCCCCGACCGACAACAGCTGCGATGTTTTTAATTTCTATATCCTCTTTTTGCAAAAATTCAAGGATATAGTTATATCTAAACTCTAATTGATCACTTATTCTAGCAAAGTTCTTTAAATCTTTTATATCGTGATCAATATTTAATTTTTTGATTTCAGTGGTCCTATTATATAATCCAAGCTTGGTCGTGGTAGACCCGGGATTTATAGTAAGGATTAACATCTCCATTGTGCCACTCCTATCGAGGGATAAAGTTTCTTCTTACTTTACCAATATTATTAATTCTTTCTTCTGCCACTATATCAGCAGCTTTATAGGTTGGAATATCGTCTCTTTTACTAATTTCATATACCTTTTTAATGTTATTATAGATATTCTTTGCACGTTTAAGGGCACGTTCTCTATCATAACCGATTAATTCATCATATACATTGATAACTCCACCTGCATTGATAACATAATCAGGGGCATAAACGATACCTTTTTCTTCTAATACATCACCATGTCTTTCTTCTTCTAAGACATTATTGGCTGCCCCTGCTACTATATCACAGTTTAACTGTGGAATAGTATCATCATTGATAACGGCTCCTAAGGCACAGGGGGCAAAGATATCACAGTCTACACTATAGATCTTTCCGGGTTCTACAACCCTAACACCAAAGTCTTCTACTACTTGATCAATATTTTCCTGTTTAATATCTGTTACTACCACATCGGCACCCGCTTCTTTAAGATGTTTTACTAAATAGTAGCCGACATGTCCGACTCCCTGAACAGCAACGACTTTACCATTTAAATCATCTGTTCCATATACTTCATCAGCAGAAGCTCTAATACCGTGGAAAACACCTAAAGCTGTTACAGGAGAAGGGTCTCCACTGGTTGATGGTAAACCGGTCACATAATCGGTTTCTTCCGCCACTATATGCATATCATCAACGGTTGTATTTACATCTTCAGCTGTAATATAGCGTCCATTTAGGCTCTGAACAAAACGGCCGTAAGCTCTCCAGAGTTCTTCGCTCTTAATTTCTTTGGGGTCACCGATAATAACGGCTTTACCGCCGCCTAGGTTTAGACCGGCCGCAGCTGACTTATATGTCATACCTTTGGCAAGTCTTAATACATCATTTAATGCTTCTTCCTCAGTATCATAATCCCAAATTCTGGTTCCACCTAAGGCAGGACCTAAAGTTGTGTCGTGAATAGCAATAATAGCCTTTAAACCAGAAGCCTCATCATAATTAAATACAACCTGTTCGTAATCGTCTAATTCCAATCTCTTAAAAAGTTCTTCCATTAATAATCTTCCTCCCTAAATATTATTTTTATCCTCTGTCATTACCTTACCCAGTGCAATAGAATTTAATTTAGTTTCGGCTCTATCTGCCCGGGAAGTAATCACGAGAGGTACTTTCGCACCAACAACAACACTGGCAGAAGGTTGTTCTCCATAAAACACAAGTGATTTATATAGAATATTGCCAGCCTCGATATCAGGCACCAATAAAATATCTGCTTTACCGGCAACTGGACTATCAATACCTTTATGTTCAGCTGCCTCTTTACTGATCGCATTATCAAAAGCAAGAGGACCATCTACAGTTATACCCTCAATCTGTCCTCTGTCACTCATCTTGGAAAGCGAAGCTGCTTCCAGCGTAGCTTCCATTGATGGATTGACCGCTTCTACAGCTGCCAGGACAGCACAAATCGGATTTTCAACACCGATCGCATGGGCCATCCGGCCTGCATTATTAATCAGATCAATCTTATCTTCTAAAGATGGACTGATATTCATGCCGCCATCGGTCATGATCACAAAACGTTCTTCTTTTTCTAGGTATATTAAAGTAACCAGGCTTAATATATTTTCTCCACGTAATCCATACTGTTTATCCAGAAGGGCCTTTAAAATAATACTGGTACTGATATGACCCTTCATCGGATAGTCTGCCCTGCCTTCTTTAATTAGTTGCATGGCTTTATGGGCAGATTTTTTTTGGGAAGTAGTACCAACTATTTCAACTTTATCTTTTAAACCTTTCGCCTGGGCAATCTCATCAATCTTGGCATAATCCCCGATTAAAATCGGCTCAACTATACCTAAATTAGTAGCTTTTTCAATACTATCTATAACAACTTCATCAGCAGCTGCTACAACTGCTAATTTGAGGGGCTTAGTTTTGGTAGCTTCATCAATTAGTTCTTCAATGCTCTCTAACACTTTACTACCCCCTTATATTATGAACCGCTTTCATCATCTCAATTCTCTCTTCAACCATATGGTCAGCTGCCTCCACAGTTGTAATTCCTTTTTCGTCGGCAACTTCGAAGATTTGTAATAGTTTATTATAAATACCTTCACATTTTTTCATGGTTCTTTCTTCACTATAGCCGCCGATACCCAGTTCATCTGCAACCTGGATTAAACCACCGGCATTAATTACATAATCGGGTGCGTATAGAATATCTCTTTCCTGTAGTTTATGAGCGAAATCATGGTTTTCTAATACATTATTGGCTGCTCCAGCTACTATATCACATTTTAATCTATCAATTGTATCTTCATTGATTACAGAACCGAGGGCATTTGGTGAGAAGATATCACAATCAACATCATAGATTTCATCGGGCTCTACAATTTTAGCACCTAATTCTCTGCCTTCTTCAATATAGTCTTCATTTATATCTGTAGCGAATACTTCACAACCAGCGTCGATTAAATGTTTAGTTAATTTGGAGCCAACTTTTCCTAAGCCCTGTACTGCAACTGTAAGGCCGTCACAGTCATCTTTTCCATATTTATACTTGCAGGTTGCCTTTATACCGTGAAATACTCCATAAGCAGTTGCTATTGAAGAATCACCGCTACCACCAAATTCTTTCGGTAAAGCACCAACATAAGGAGTTTCTTTTCTTAAAATTACAAAGTCATCATAAGTGGTTCCAACATCAGTACCTGTAGAATAACGTCCGTTAAGAGTGTTGATGAACTTACCTAATGCTCTAAAGATCCCTTCACTTTTATCTTTGTTGGGATCTCCCCATATAACGGTTTTACCGCCTCCAAAGTCAACACCTGAAATTCCAGACTTGTAGGTCATACCCTTTGAAAGACGCAGGGCATCAATAATCATGTCCTCTTCTTTATCATAATCCCACATTCTACAACCACCGAGACTGGGGCCTAAAACAGTGTTATGTATTGCAATGATTGCTTTGAGGTTTACTTTATTGTCCTGCAGGAACATAACCTGTTCATGACCATGTTTTTCCATTTCTTTAAATAGTTCCATTAAAAATATTTCCCCCTTTAAGTAAGATTAATTTTGCCACCATATATATTATGCATATTCCGTTCCAAGTAATTATTATCAGCATTATTTTTTATGTAAAGCCTGTATAGGCTGCAGGAATAGGATTTGTTAAAAAAGTAAAAGTTTTGCTAATATTTTCACAACTGCAAAATAAAACATGCCTGCAACTTAATGCAGGCATGTTTTTGCAGTTTTTATGCTTTTTTGTTAATCAATCTCATATTTATTGATCTTATAATAAAGGCTCCGGACGGCAATTCCCAGTATTTCTGCTGCCTCTTTTCGATTCCCTCCCGTTTCTTTAAGGGCTTTTTGGATAACCTGTTTTTCCGTTCTATTTACGATATCTTTGAGGGAATTACTATCAAGAGAATACTGAGCACCCGACTTAACGAGATCTTCAGCTTCTTCTGAAGCACCCGTGATATCCGGGATGTGTTCTATCTCAATTATATCTTCATTTAAGCCTAAGTTTATCATGGCCCTCCCGATAATATTTTCAAGTTCTCTTACATTACCGGGCCATTCATACTTTTTAAGATAGTTAATTGCTTCCTTGGAACAACCCTTGACAGACCGTCCATATTCCTGATTAAACTTGGTAATTATATGGTGGATTAAAAAAGGTATATCTTTTTTCCTTTCCCTTAAGGGTGGGATAAAGATCGGAAAGACATTTAAACGATAATAAAGGTCTTCCCTAAACTTACCATCTTGAATGGCTTTTTCTAGATTGATATTGGTGGCCACAATAATTCGCACATCAATATCAATCGGTCGGGTACCACCTACTCGCAGGATTTCCTTTTCCTGAATAACCCTTAAGAGTTTAGACTGTAAGTTCATGCTGATTTTTCCTATTTCATCTAAAAAGATAGTTCCCTGATCTGCTTCTTCAAAGAGACCTTTTTTACCACCTTTTTTAGCGCCCGTAAAGGCACCTTCTGTATAACCAAAAAGTTCACTCTCTAAGATATTGTCAGCTAGGGCAGAACAGTTTACTCGTACGAACTTCTGCTGACTGCGTTCACTATTATTATGAATAGCGTGGGCAAAAAGTTCTTTACCGGTACCGCTTTCTCCTCTTAACAGGACCGTAATCGGCGTTTTAGAGGCCTTTTCGGCCTGATTGATTACAGCCTGCATGGTGTCCGATTCACCCACAATATCCTGAAATGAATACTTGGCATTAATCTGTCTTATGATCTGTTTGGCCTGGTCTAATTCCTCGGTTAGTTTTTTGATCTCGGAAACATCATGGGCAACCGCTACACTTCCCTTGAGCTCTCCATCTACTATGATTGGTGCAGCATCAACTATTACATCTTTCTTATTGGGGCCGACTTTCATCCTGACCCCTTTAACCGGTTTTTCCGTCTCTAAGACCTTGTAATGCATACTCCGTCCTTCTGCAATATCGACATTGGCCGGTTTACCTATTATATCTTCTTCTGTTAAGCCGGTTAATTTCGTATAGGCCGGGTTGATTAAAATACCCACCCCGTCCTCATCAACCACACTGATCGCATCCTGTGTGGAATTAATGATGGCTTCCAGCATACTCCTGATCTCGCGTAGATTAGTAATCTCTTCCGCTAAATTTTTAACTTCCGTGATATCTCTAAATACGGCGACCGCCCCAATAATATTTTCTTCTTTGTCCTTAACAGGTACCCGGTTAGTTATGATGGTTGTTTCATGGGTGTGTTGGATTTGGTTCAGTTCGGCTTCCCCGTTGACAAGGACATGGTGCAGTCTTGTATTAGGGATTACTTCCTCTACTTTTTTATTTAATACTTCTTTTCGATCCAGGGCAAACATATTTTCGGCCGCATCGTTAAAAAGCTCAATTCGTCCGTTTTCATCTACGGAAATCAGACCATCATGGGTAGAATTTATTATAACGTTCTTTTTTCTAATTATATTTTTAAGTTCCTTAATTCTTGCCTCTTTATTTTTCTTACTCATATTTTCACTCCAGCTGGAACTTAATCCCAGGGATTTTTGAGGAAGCGCTTAATTGTAAAGATCTCTTCCTCATAATCTAACTTCTCTAATTGCCCCTTTAAATCCTCTCTCACAGAGATAAATTTAATAGACAGGTTAAGTTCTTGGGCAGCCTCTTTCACGAGAGGATAACCATTTTTAACATCTTCTATGGTTGTCTCTTCCCCCAGGTTTATATTACAGACCAAATTGTCAACATCTAACTTAGAAGCTGACTCAATTTTTTCTTTCATCTTTATGATACCCTCTACATCTTCTGTAAAAGGCCTATTGGTGTTAATTACTAGATTTAATTCATAGTCTATACCCCGCACATCATCGGCAATACTGCCTAAAACAGTAGCACCGTCTTCTTCCCCACCGACATCAATCACACCATGATACTCATCATTTTGTAACAGTTTTTTGATATCCGGTGTTATTATGGGTAGATCAGCATACTTTAATTCCTTGGGGTAAATTACTTCTATATCTTCTGCTTCCATCAATTCATTTTTTTCTCTGGAGCGAAAATAGGGATTAATTGTATCTAGATCTATAACTACAACCTTATTATTCTTTTCTCTAAGATGTAGCGCGTAATTTAAAGAAATTTCAGTCTTACCGCTTCCGAAATTTCCCGTAAAAATTGTTACTCTTTTATCAATCATTATATTTATTGATTCCCCAATGTAGCAACCATAACAGCCTTTATTGTATGCATTCTATTTTCTGCTTCATCAAATGCCTTAGAATACTTGCTCTCAAATACTTCATCTGTTACTTCCATCTCTTTTATACCGTATTCTTCATATATTTTTTGACCGTTTTCAGTATCGGTATTATGGTAAGCCGGTAGACAGTGTAAGAAGATTACATCTTCATTACCTGTATTTTCGATCATTTCCATATTAACTTGATATGGTTTTAACATTTCAATGCGTTCTGCAAACTTCTCTTCTTCCCCCATTGAAACCCATACATCTGTATAAATAGCGTCAGCATCTTTAACACCTTTGACAGGATCATCTGTAATTTCAATGGTTGCTTTTGAATTTTTAGCCAGTTCTTTTGCTTTATCCACTAACTCTTGTTTCGGCCATAGTTCTTTAGGGGCTACAATTCTATAATTTAAGCCCATGATAGCACTACCCATCATTAGAGAGTTAGCCATATTATTACGTCCATCTCCTACATATACTAGATTTATGCCTTCTAATCTATCGAAGTTCTCTTCAATAGTTAAAAAGTCAGCTAAAATTTGAGTAGGATGGAACTGGTCGGTAAGTCCATTCCAGACCGGAACTCCTGCATATTCCGCTAACTGTTCCACGGTTTCATGTTTAAATCCTCTAAATTCAATACCATCATAGTATCTACCCAATACACGGGCAGTGTCTGCTACAGTTTCTTTTTTTCCAAGTTGAATATCATTTTTTCCTAAATACTCCGGCATACCGCCCTCATCTTTAGCAGCAACAGAAAAAGAACATCTTGTTCTGGTGGAAGGTTTTTCAAAAATTAAGGCAATGTTTTTACCTTCCAGAGTTTTACCGGTTAAACCAGTTCTTTTTTGATCCTTTAAGTTCTTGGCCAAGGTCAATAAATAGCTGATTTCTTCTTTCGTAAAGTCCTGTAATGATAATAAGCTTCTTCCTTTGAGATTAAATGCCATCTTATCTCCCCCATATTATTATTTTTATTTATCACACATTTCATATTATATAATAAGTGAGGTAAATATTCAATAATTTTTATACAACTTTGAATATTTATTCAATTAGTTATTAATCTATTCCTCAGTCTAAAATCATCGGCCACCTTGGCTATAAACTGAGCATTTGTAGGACGGCCGATTGTTTCTGAAATGCTGTAGCCAAAGTATTCGGATATCTTGTCCCTATTACCGCGCTCCCAGGCTACTTTTATTGCATGTCGGATAGCCCTTTCCACTCTACTGGCTACAGTTGAAAAGTTCTCGGCAATTTTAGGATATAATTGTTTAGTTATAGAATTGACTAATTCCAGGTCTGTTATACTTAAATAAATAGCATTTCTTAAATACATATAACCCCTGATATTAGCGGGTACGCCGAACTCATCTAACAAACCGGTGATCTCTAAATTCATATTTACTTCATTTTCATCACTGTTTAACTGCTCAGCCAAACTGCTTTCGTAATTAGATAATGTATAATCTTGATCTAGGTCGGTAATCCTATTTTTAATACAGTCAAAATCAGCTGGTTTTGACATAAAGTAGTCGATTTCATAGTTCTGCAGGATTTTAAGCATCTGGTCATTTAAAAAGGATGATAAAACAATAATATTCACATCCTCTATTTTCTCCTCTTCTCTTAACTCATCCAGGACACTTACCCCATCTAGATAAGGTAAAATTAGATCCATAAGCACATAGTCCGGGTCTTCCCTGAAGATCAATTGTAACCCCTCATGTCCATCAGTTGCTGTGGCAGCACATGCAAAATCTTCTGTTTGATTGAGTTCTGTTTCGAACTTTTGACAAAATTCCTCGTCTTGATCAATTATTACGACCTCTTTTACATCAGTTTCCATAAATTTGATTCCTCCTAAAAATTATTAATAAAAATGAAATTTTATTGTATTGTAGTGTAGTGTTGATTAGTTTTCCCTTATAATAGTTACAATAAAAAGGAAGAATCTCCTTCTAAATTTGGAAATATTTTAAAATTTAGTAAAAATTAATAAAGCAGCCAGTATTATTTTGAAACTTTACCTAAATACTCTGCTGCTTTTCTTCAGCCATTTTAAGCATCTCGCGGGCATGCCTTTTGGTAGTATCGGTTAACTTAACCCCACCTAACATCCTCGCAAGCTCTTCTATGGTTTCTTTTTCATTTAATTTTTTAATATTGGTAACGGTCTTTTTCTCCTCATTAGTTTCTTTGTTTATATAGTAATGGTTATCACCCATACTGGCCACCTGAGGTAGATGAGAAACACAGACTACCTGTCTTTTATTGGAAATTCGATAGAGCTTTTCAGCTAGCTTTTGGGCAGTTTTACCCCCTATTCCCTTATCAACCTCATCAAATACCAATGTTTCGACCCGATCGATATCGGCCATAATATTTTTGAAGGCTAACATGATCCGGGACAGTTCTCCCCCCGAAATTATTCTACTCAAAGGTTTAAGATCTTCGCCGGGGTTAGTAGAAATCAAAAATTTTACATCATCTATACCTTCAGCCGTCCGCTTCGCTTTTGCGAACTTTACTTTTAACCTCGCTTTTTCCATGGCCAGGTCTTTTAGTTCGTTTTTTAAATCTTCCTCAAATTTTTCGGCTGCCTCTTTTCTTATATCAGATAATTCTTTTGCTTTTTTGTCATATTGGTTCTTTAATTTACTTAATTTGTTTTCTAGTTCGTCGATAATCTTTTCTTGATTTTTTAGCTCCGATAACTTTTCTTTTAAGTCATCTTTATATTCTAAAATCTCCTCGATTGAATCTCCATATTTGCGCTTTAACCTGTTAATCAAGTCCAGTCTTTCCTC
>DATGCJ010000080.1:0-2120 GCA_035312025.1 Halanaerobiales bacterium
CCTCTTTTTTTATTTAGGGGCATTTTCTCCTTTGCAAGATGAATTAGAAAAAACCCTTCTTGAAAATTTTAAAAATACAGTTTCTATTGCAGAAATAAATGTTGAAAATTATATAAGTAGGGCCAAAGAAGGAGCAGAAAGCTTATCAAGTCGAACCATGATTAAAAGTATGCTTAATAAATTTAATCGGGGCGATATAAGTTATCTTGAAGTTAAGCAGTATACTCAACCCAAATACTCAGATGGAGCAAAAGTTTTAGATCATGTCATAAAGGCAGTTAGATTTTGTAATGGAGAAAAACTAATAGCAGGTTGTGATGGTATATCAGGTGATAAGAGTATCGATATGGATTTAAAAGAGTTTAACCAAGATGTTAAAAAGACAAAGATATATATTCTACATAAGAAAAATCTTGTTATTATTAATTCACCAATTATATTAGAACAGGAAAAATTAGGTAATGATATCGTTGTATTTGATTTAAAACCTTTATTTTCTAATTTAAATAAAGAAAGGATTAATTACAGTATATTTGCAAGTAATGAAGTGCCAAATAAATTTGTTCATAACAATAAAGAGGTAATAGATTACAGAAAGATTTTAGATACTAATTATTATCTCAGGGCCCAACTGCCACAAACACAACTTAACGAAGGTATAAATGAACTCTTAAGAAGGGTCATAATTGGAATAATTACCGCATTAATTATTATCACGATATTATTCAGGATAATTATTAAGCAAACTTATCACAAAGTAATTGATAGACTAAAGAATAAGATAGATAAAATTACAAAACTTTCTGAGACAGATTATCTCCTAAAAATATATAACCGGTCTAAGTTCAAGGATGAATTAACAAAAGAAATCAGCCGAGTAAAAAGATATGGTAGTAATCTATCTTTAATAATGTTTGACGTTGATTACTTTAAAAAGATTAATGATGAATATGGTCATGATAAGGGTGATGATGTATTAATAAAAATTACTGAGATTATTAAGGATATTATTAGAGAGGCAGATGTATTTGCTCGTTATGGCGGGGATGAGTTTATTATCCTAACTCCAAATACAGATCTCAAGGAAGCCGGACAACTGGCAGAGAGGCTAAGAAAGGAAGTAGCGGAGTCGGAGTTCGATCAGATTGGTAGTGTGACTTGTAGTTTTGGTGTGACTGAGTTTGGAAGCGATGATGACATTGATTCCTTTATCAAAAAGGTTGATGATGCCCTCTATAAGTCCAAAGAAAAAGGTAGAAATAAAGTGGAAAAGAAGAAATAACATAAATATCCCAGATCAGGTATTATATATGTTATTCAAGACAATTAATAGTAAAATAAAAATACTTTCCTCAAAATTATTTTGGAGGTTAAAAATATATGGAGAATAAATACCATAAGATAGACAACTTAGATAAGCTACAACCTGGTGATCACACAGTCTTAATTTATGAAAAAGAAGAAGATACACATTCCAGCCTGGTTTCTTTTATTAGGGCAAGTTTATTACGTGGGGAAAAGTGTTTTTATATAGAAGGAGATACCAATACAGAGTTTTTAATCAAAACTTTAAAAAAGAACATGGAAAACTTTACTCAGTATATAGATAGTTCTCAGGTCCAGTTTTTAACAAAAGAAGAAACCTATGCTTTGAGTAAAGAATTTAAAGCAGATAAAATGATTAAAATGATAAAGGATCTAACAGAGACTGCTTTAGAGGAAGGTTATACTGGGTTAAGTATAACTGGAGAGTTAAGTTGGGTATTAAACTTCGAAGGCGGCAAAGAAGAAATAATCGAATATGAATGGAAGTTAAACGAAAGGGTATTTAATGAGTACCCGGTAGTTGCTTTATGTAGATATAATTTAAATAAGTTTGACCAGGATATAATTAAAGCAGTTTTAGAACTGCATGATTATATAATTTGGCAAGATAGAATCCATGAAAACCCCTACTATATTGAACCGGACGGTTATAAAAATAATGATGTAGTAGATTATGAGATAAAAGCCTGGCTTGAAAATATCCAGAAGTATAAAAAAAGAGAAAGTGTATTCAAAGAGAGATTGGAAGAAAAAGAAAGTGAATATGAATTCCTCTTTAACCAGATCAGTGATGC
>DATGCJ010000081.1:0-5570 GCA_035312025.1 Halanaerobiales bacterium
CTGGCCGGATAGAGCGGATGTTCCACGCAATGCGGCCCGTGCTTTAAGATATATGGATGAATACGTAACCGTTAAACAGGGAGAAGTCTTCTATATTACTGAAGCACTAGCTCAAATTGAAGGTATGGAAAGAGGGCCAGCCGGAAATACTTCCCTGGCAGCCGCCTTTGATTTAGCTCAGAAGATGGATGAAGATGAAATAGTTGTAGTACAGGAGACTGAATATACCGGAGCCGGTAAACATCCTATGGCCCAGCTTAACTTTGCTAAGGAAAATGGAATTGATGTTAGAAACGGAGATCCGGATGAGGAAGAGGCCGGCAAGTCGGTTATCATTCCCGAACATCCTTCGCAAATCAAGGCTAGAGATGTTGACTTAGAAAAACTTAAGAGATCCTATTTAAGAAAAGTAATCGAAGATACAAATGTAAAAGAGATTGAAGATATTGATCTTGAGTTTTTAGCTGATGAGATTAAGAAATCAAAAGCAGAGACCAAAGAAATATTAGAAGAGGAATTTGATTTGACCGTACATGGAGGTTAAAAGATGAAAGTAGATCTATTAATAGCTGAAATAGGCAGTACTACTACCTTAGTAAATGCTTTTGATAATATAGATAGTGCGAACCCTGATTTTATCGGTCAGGGTTTTGCACCAACCTCTGTTTTAGAGGGTGATGTAACGGTAGGATTAAAAGGCGCCATTTCAGATTTAGAAAAGAAAAAGGGAATACCGAAATTAAATTGGGAAGAGTTTATGGCTACAAGCAGTGCTGCCGGTGGACTTAAAATGACCGTCCACGGCCTTGTAAAAGATATGACTGTCAAAGCCGCTGAAGAAGCAGCTTTAGGGGCCGGGGCAGTTATAAAGCAGGTCACTGCTGGTAAGTTGAGAGATTCACAATTAGAAGAATTAAGACAAATTCAACCTAATATAATACTATTGGCCGGTGGAGTAGATTATGGAGAAGAAGAAGTAATACTAGATAATGCCGAAAAGTTGAGTTCGCTTGATATCGATGTACCCTATATTTATGCGGGAAATAAGGTTTTACAAAATGAAGTTAAAGAACTTTTTGAAAAAAAGGGTAAACATATAATCATCGCAGACAACGTTTATCCCGAGATTGATACCTTAAATATTGAAGAAACTAGAAATATAATACATGATGTTTTTGCTGAGCATATTGTAAGGGCCCCGGGTATGTCTAAGATTAAACCGATGTTATCGATAGACATGATGCCTACCCCCGGAGCAGTGATGAAAGCCTCCCAACTGCTTAAAGATGATATTGGTAATTTAGTAACCATCGATGTGGGAGGAGCCACAACCGATGTTCATTCGGTCACCGAAGATTCTTTAAATGTGAGAGAACTTTTAATTAGCCCTGAACCAGAAGCAAAAAGAACCGTGGAAGGTGATCTGGGTGTTTATCTAAACGCCCCTCATGTATATAACTTACTTGATGATAGAATAGATTTAGAAAAAAGAGAAGACCTTGCCCCTGTTCCGCGCGATAAGGAAGAAGAAAGATATATCTTCCATTTAGCAAAACAGGCTGCCCTAACCGCAATTGAAAGACATTCCGGTAAGTACCGCGACCTTTATGGTCCGAGCGGCCGTTCGACTGTAGCGGAAGGCAAGGACCTTACTGCTGTAAAATGGATTATTGGAACCGGTGGTGCGCTAACAAGGCTTACTGATAGTAAGCAGATACTGGAAAGTTTAAAAGATTTTAATAAAAGAGCTTTACTGCCTCCTAAATCGGCAGAAGCCCTAATCGACCGCGATTACATCATGGCATCAATGGGTTTAATGAGCAAAAAATATCCAAAAGCAGCTTTAACTTTACTCAAAGCAAGTCTAGATTTTAAAAATTAGAGCATTTTTTAAGGAAAGGAAGTGATCTGATGCCGATTAAAAGAGAAGATGACTTTGAAGAAAGACGCAGTCATCTTAAAGATTTATCGGATGAAGAATTAAAAGAAAGATTTTGGGAACTAGCAGAACAAATAGTTGATCCTTTAATTGATTTAGCAGATACACATACTTCTGCTTCTATCGAAAGATCAGTCCTACTGAGAATGGGTTTTAACAGTGTTGATGCAAAAGCAATTGTTAACCAGGTAGTAAAGGCAGATCTTTTAAGCAAGGGAGCAGGTCACGTTGTATATAAGTTGGCCCAAAAAGAAGATAGACCAGTCAAGGAAGTCGGTTTAGATATTAGAGATGAAAAGTATGAGAAAGAAGAACTACAGGCACTATTTGATGGGGGTGAGAAGTAATGGATTTAAAACCGGAAAAAAAACTTGATATAAAGGAAATACTCAAAGATATAGAAAATTACCGCCCTCGTCGTAAAGGCTGGACCTGGCGTAATAAGGTGGAAGACCAGGAGATAGGCCCTTTTGAATATAAGGAGACTTCTGAAAGGTTGGATAATAGTGTTCCACTACCGGCCGCCAGAAGTTTTAGTAATATCGATCCCCAACCAGAACCAGTAATTACAACCGAAATTGCCTCCGGTCGTTTTGAAGATGATATTAGAAGAATGAGAATGGCCGCCTGGCATGGAGCAGACCATATCATGGTCATTAGAACTGCCGGTCAAAGCCACTTTGACGGCCTAATTGAAGGAACCCCGGAAGGTGTGGGGGGAATTCCAATTACCAGAAAACAGATTAGGGCCACCCGTAAAGCCCTTGACTATATTGAAGATGAAGTTGGCCGTCCCATTAACTTCCACTCTTATGTAAGTGGAGTAGCCGGGGCAGAGATCGCCGTATTATTTGCCGAAGAAGGTGTAAACGGGGCTCACCAGGATCCTCAATATAATGTGTTATACAGAGATGTAAATATGTATAGATCCTTTGTAGATGCTGCCGTAGCCAAAAAGATAATGACCTCTACCGATATGGTGCAGATTGATGGGGCCCATAATGCAAATGCGACCGCCAGACAGGCCTGGAAAGTCATGCCTGAACTTTTTGTCCAGCATGCGATAAACTCCATGTTTTCTGTCAAAGCTGGTATGCCCAAAGATAAGATTTCTTTATCGACAGTACCACCTGTGGCACCACCAGCACCAGATTTAAGATTGAATCTACCATATGCGATCGCCTTAAGAGAACTATTTGATGAATATAAATTTAGAGCCCAGCAAAATACCAAATATATGGAATCTTCTATTAGAGAAGCGACCGTAACCCATACTTTAAACCTATTATTATCAGAACTAACATCAGCTGATCTACAAAGTACCATTACTCCTGATGAGGGTAGAAATGTACCCTGGCATTACTTTAATGTGCAGGCCGTAGATACAGCCAAACAGGCTTTTGCTGGTATGGACGGACTAAAAGAATTAGTTGAACTAAAAACCGAAGAAGGTTACCTAAAAGATAAGTCCAGAGAATTAAAAGAAAGAGCTGTACTCTTTATGGAAGAGATTCTTGATGTCGGCGGTTACTTCAAAGCAGTATCAGAAGGATTCTTTGTAGACTCCGGTGAGTATCCGGAAAGAAATGGAGACGGAATTGTAAGACAGCTAGATGGTGGAGTTGCAGCCAATTCAATAGTTCCACGTGATGATGATTACATGGCTCCCGTCTGTGACCACTTTGGCTATAATAATCTGCCAGATGGTTTAGATAAGCCCTGTGATTTAATCGGTGGCTGTACATTACACACACCTGAAAAGATAGATTTCATAGATGAATTAGACCCAGAGGATAATGTAGAAAAAAGATTAGAAAACACAAAAGACTTCCGGGAAAATGATAAGATCAGACCAGAAGTGCAGTGGCTGGGTGACGGCTGGGTAAATGTAACGATGTTTATTCCAGAAGAAGAAACCATTGCAGAATACGCAGCTTTAGAGATAGCCAAGAAGATGAACTTAAATAAACCGGAAGTGATTCACAAAGAAGTTATGCAGCCGGCTGAAGGTACCTTATGTGAAGTTAAAGGTCAGGTAGACTTCTCAGTCGATAAAAATGAATTAGAAATTCCCGAAAAAGAAGAGACCTTACCATATGATGATATTAGGGGTTTCGTTGATGAAAACCCAATCAGTGTTGTAGCTGCAACCGTAGGTAAAGATGAACACTCTGTTGGTATGAGAGAGATCATTGATATCAAGCACGGTGGAATTGAAAAGTATGGTATAGATGTAACTTATCTCGGAACTTCTGTACCGATTTCTAAAGTTGTAGATGCAGCTATAGAAACAAATGCTGACGCGATTTTAATCAGTACAATAATCAGTCATAATGAAGTTCATAGAACTAACATGAAGAAGCTAAATGACCTTTGTGTAGAAAAAGGGATCAGAGATGATGTAATCTTAATTGCCGGTGGTACCCAGGTTAATAATGATATGGCTATAAAAGCCGGTCTCGATGCCGGTTATGGTCGCGGTACTCACGGTGATGATGTTGCGACATTCTTAGTAAAAACATTAAGAGGGGACTATGATGAAAAAAAGTAAACTTACTAGACCCGTTTGGGCAGAAGTAAACTTAGATAATATCAAGTTTAATCTTAATCAGGTTAAAAAGAATGTACCTGAAGAGACCCTGATAATGGCAGTTGTAAAAGCTGATGCCTATGGACATGGTGTCCTACCGGTTGCAGAGGCAGCTGTTGAGGCAGGCGCTGACAGATTGGCAGTTGCTCTGCCGGAAGAAGGTAGGGAACTTAGAAAAGCTGATTATGAGCTCCCTATCCAAATTTTAGGGGAAGTTTTACCGGAGCAGGTTTCTATCTTAGTTGATAATGATTTGATACCCACTATTTCAAAACTAGAAACAGTTGAATTACTAAATGAACTAGCTGGAAAAAAGGATATTATAAAAAAAGTACATGTAAAAGTAGATACAGGTATGGGAAGGATTGGCGTCTTTCCCGATAATGCAGTAGATTTTATCAAAGAGGTAATGAACTTTGAAAATATTGAAGTTGAAGGGCTCATGACTCACTTTGCAAAAGCAGATGAAGAAGACAAAGACTATACTTATAATCAGTGGGATCAATTCCAGATGGTTATAGACCGATTAGCAGAAGAAAATATTGAAATACCTATTAAACAGGCGGCTAATAGTGCTACAATCATTGATCTACCTCATATGTCCCTAAATATGGTTAGACCCGGGATCATGATGTACGGTTTACGCCCTTCACATGAGGTAGATCAAGACTTTAAATTAAAGCCGGCCTTAAGCTGGAAAGCTAAAATAGTGTATCTAAAAGAAGTCCCGCCTGGAACTGGAATTAGTTATGGTGCAATCTATATTACAGAAAAAAATGCAAAAATAGCTACGATACCGATGGGTTATGCCGATGGTTATTCGAGACTTCTTTCCAACAAAGGGGAAGTTTTAATTAAAGGCCAGCGTGCACCCATTCGAGGTAGAGTATGTATGGACCAATTTATGGTTGATGTAACAGATATTGATGATGTTAAAATAGGAGATGAAGTTGTTTTAATAGGTAAGCAAGGAGATGAAGAATTTTCTGCGACAGAGATGGCTGATATAATCGGAACAATAAATTATGAAATTACCTGTGA
>DATGCJ010000082.1:0-25360 GCA_035312025.1 Halanaerobiales bacterium
CCGGTCATCGGGTTTGTAGCATAACTACCCGTAAATATACCTTCTTTTTCCGATTCAGGTGAGGTTCTTTCCATCTCTTTTTGTTTCTGTACCTTTTTAATAAAATCTCGAATTTTATCTTCATTTTCTTTACCGGAAATCAATTCATCTACATAAGGATGTTCCGGGGCTAAAACCATATAGGTGGCTCCATAAATTGTATCAGGGCGAGTAGTAAAGACCTCAAGCTCTTCCCCAATTTCCTCGATGGGGAAGTTAATACTCATCCCCTCACTTCTACCGATCCAGTTTTTCTGCATAGTTTTAACTCTTTCCGGCCAGTCTAATTTATCATGGCCTTCCAGCAGTTCATCCGCATATTCAGTAATTTTTAAAAACCACTGTTCTAATTCTTTTTGTTCTACCTCTGTTCCACATCTTTCACAGCTGTTATTGACTACCTGTTCATTTGCCAAGACCGTATCACAGCTGGGACACCAGTTAACAGCCTGTTCTTTTCTATAGGCTAAATCATTCTCAAACATCTTTACAAAAAACCACTGGGTCCATTTATAGTAATCAGGGTCAGCAGTCGCAACTTCCCGGTCCCAATCATAACTGAGGCCCATTGCTCTCATCTGTTCTTTCATACTTTCAATATTTTCCCAGGTCCATTCCCTCGGGTGAATATTACCATGTTTAATAGCTGCATTTTCAGCCGGTAGGCCAAAGGCATCCCAACCCATAGGGTGAAGTACATTATATCCTTTCATGCGCTTAAAACGGGCTATTACATCCCCTATAGAATAAACCCTTACATGACCCATATGTAATTTGCCTGAGGGATAGGGAAACATCTCTAATACATAGTAGTTATCTTTTTCATCTTTATTTTTAGTTTTATACAAAGATTTTTCCTGCCAATCTTTCTGCCATTTTCCTTCAATCGGTTCAAAATTATAGTGACTTTCCATTACAATCTCCTCCCTGAAATATATGATTATTATTTAAAAATAAAAAAACTCCTCCCGGTCAAGGGACGAGTTAGTTACCCGTGGTACCACCCTAATAGATAGTAATTATCCACTCAAAAAAGTTAACGCCTTTTTTACGATACTGCTTACTTGCTTCAACAGTATAGGTTCCGGAACGAGTTCGACTTTTTTCATTACTGCTTTTCAGCTGCCAGCAGCTCTCTTTTAAATGAAAAGAAGTCTAATGCTTTCCTTCATAACCTTATTTATCATTGTTTATCTTTGTAAAAATTATATTAATTTATTAACTTAAAGTCAAGAAGTTTCTTCTTTTTTTAATATTTTCTTGGCATCAGCCCATAGCCTGTCCAGTTCATAGTATTCTCGTTCTCTTTTATGGAAAATATGGACAATTACATCGGCATAATCCATTAATATCCAGCGTCCGTTGTCTTTACCGGCAATTTGTTTGGGATATACCCCTTCTTCATCCAGTTTTTCTTCCACAGCACGTGCAATAGCCTGGACTTGTTTATCCGTATTACCGGAACATAAAACAAAGTAATCAGCTATGATAGTTAGTCCTTCTACATTTAAGATCTCTATATCGAAAGCTTTTTTATCGTCAGCTGCTTCTGCTGCTAACTCTGCTATTCTCTTATAATTTTCTTCTGGCATTAATTAATTTCCTCCTTTTTTTGCTATTTGATTTTCTACAAAGTTCTGTCCCAGAATTATCTGGAAGTCTACTTCTATTTCTTCATTCTTTTCTATTTTGCCGCCCATTACATCCTTTAGTCCTCGGGCTACCTTTTTATTACCATTCTGGTAATATATAATGGTTTCCTGATAATTGAAGTCCTTTGCATTAGCTACTTCCTTAATATTAAAGCCAAATTTTTCTAACTCTTCGGCTGCTTCACCGGCTACCCCAGAAACACCGTTACCATTGAGAAGCGTTATCTGGTATTGGTCGTTTTGAATATATTCTTTACTTCTAATTAGATTATTAACCATAATCTTTAAATCTTCTTCCGTAGGTATCCAGTAACTAGCCCTATTAATATACTCAGGTCGGCCTGGCACCATCTCGGTTTTTAAATTATTTAAGTTAGTTTTTTTGGCTAACTTAGCAAAGGGAGTTACATCTTTTAAGGGAATATTAGTATTAACAGAATCCATTACTTCTTTATAAATCGAGGGTAAATTAAGGAGAACTTTTGATGATACAGCTTTTTCCATAACTGCCTGTATAAACTTTTGCTGTCTGGCAACCCTGCCTATATCTCCTCTGGTACCCCTATATCTAACGTATTCTAAAGCCTTTTCACCATTTAGATGGACATTTCCGGCCGGTAAATCAATATATAAGCCGCCGGCTTTATCAACATAATGGAGAGGCTTTTCTATTGTTATATCAATTCCCCCAATTAAGTTTATAATCTCTGCAAAACCTTGAAAATCTGTTTCAACATAGTAATCCAGCTTTATATTTAAAAAATCTTCTACAGTTTCTTTCAGTAAGTCAATACCCCCATAAGCATGTGAGGCATTAATCCTATCATAACCATGGCCATTTACCTTCACCCTGGTATCACGCGGGATAAATAGTAGGCCGATATTGTTAGTATCTAGATTGACACTGGCCACGATAATTGTATCCGCCCGGGGTGGACCATTAATTGAAGAATCATAACCGGCTATCAAAATATTCATTTTAGATTTTCGGAAAGGGTTTAAGTTTACTAAACTAAACTCATCATTTAATAATATATATAGAGATAAACTTATAATTACAATTAAAAGGAAAATACCAACAATTTTCCAGTTTATATTTTTTAATCTTTCTAACATTTATTTGGCTCCCTTCAAGAGTGAGTTCCTTGTATAAAGTGTATTTGGATGAATTACTCGTTTTCGGTCAATATTATATTTAATTGTAAAATCACAGACTAATATGACTGCTTCATCTAAATCTTTATCTATCTTCTCTCTTATTAAATCAACTCCAGGGAAATTCCTGCCTGGTTCTATTACATCTGCTACAAATATGATTTTTTCTAACCTGCTCATCCCCGTTCTGCCAATCGTGTGAAACCTTATTGCGTTTAAAATATCTTCATCTTTAATCCCAAATTTATGTTCTGCTAAATAAGCACCCACCGGAGAATGAAGTAAAGCGGGGATCTCTTTTTCTAAGTCATCAACTTCAATATTATTTTCTTCAACCATTTTTAGCAGTTTTTCGTCCTCATAATGACGGGCAAAATCATGTAATAGAGAAGCTATTTTAACTTTATCTATCTCAACTGGATATCTCTTTGCTATTTTTAAAGCTGTTTCTTCTACAGCCTGAGTATGTTTTATCCGAAAGTTTTTAGTTTTCTTTAATTTTTCTTTTAATTTTTTTATTTCTACCATTTATGTCACCTATAGAGGTTATTTTTATTGATATACTCAATCACTTTATCAGGTGTGAGATATCTAATTGACTTCCCTTCCCTTACAAAATTCCTTATCATTGTAGAGGAAATTTCAATCAAAGAATTATCCAAAATATGTATGTGATCTTCGTACTTTCTTAATCTCTGATCTTTCATTATCTTCGTAAAAGAATAGTCATTACGCTTTGCAACTATTAAATTAGAATTTTTAAGAATATATTCAGGTTGATGCCAGTTGAATATTTCCGCCAAAGAATCGGTCCCAATTATTAAATTAACCCTCTCAACATTATATTTATCTTTGAAATGCTCTAATGTATCAGCTGTATAGGATTTTTCCTGTTTTTTGATTTCCCATTCAGAAATTTCAAAGTGGTTGTTATTGGCCAGGGCCAATTTTAACATATTATACCTGTCTTCAGCTGAATCTATCTTTTCTTCTGATTTATGGGGAGGATTACCGGCAGGCATAAAAATAACCTTATCCAGATTAAATTCCAGATAGGCTCTCTCTGCACATATTAAATGTCCGAGGTGAACCGGATTAAATGTTCCTCCAATAATTGCAAAATCCATAATCTACTCCTTCCATTTTACTTATTTAATTATAATAAATAAATTTAGTATATTCAAGTAAATTAATTAACTAAGAAGGATTAACTTTACTTGTGTTGAAATAATGAAAAATATAAGGAGGTAATAGAGATGATCTATCAATTTAAAAATAATAAACCAAAAGTAGACGATACAGCTTTTATCGCACCCGGTGCAAAAATTGTAGGAGATGTTGAGCTAAAAGAAAATACGAGCATCTGGTATAATGCCGTTTTAAGAGCTGATTTAAACCAAATGATTTTGGGAAAAGGTACAAATATACAGGAAAATTCAGCTTTACATGTTGATACTGATAAACCTTTATATATAGGTGATTATGTGACAGTCGGTCACAGCGCCACAGTACACGGCTGTAAAGTTAAAAATAACTGTCTAATTGGCATGGGGGCCGTTTTATTAAATAATGCTGTAATCAATGAAAATTCAATTGTAGCAGCCGGCAGCCTTGTAACAGAAAATAAAGAATTCCCGGCTGGAAGCTTAATTATGGGTTCTCCCGCAAAGGTAGTAAGAGAATTAACTGAAAAAGAAATTAAAAGTATTCAAGAATCAGCCGAACACTATATGAAATTAGCGCAAGAACATAAAGAAAGTTTAAAATAAACTAAAGCCCTGCTTAATAAAAAGCAGGGCTTTCATCTTCTTTAGAAGGGTTCAAAACTTTGTTCAGCCCACCAGTCTTCTCTCAGCATATCATACTGTTCCTGGAAGAAGTTTAAATGTTGATACTCCCATTCAATTATCTTTTTATAAAGATTTTTGGCTTCTTCTGATTCAGTATCACTGGCAGCGTTTTTATAATATTCAATTGCTTCTTTTTCCATCTTAACACCAATTCCAAAGACTGAAAGAGCAAATGACAAATTTTCTTTATCTATCTTTTCCATTTTAAATAATCTTTCTTTATCCGGGGCTGATATTTCATCAATAGAAAATTCAATATCCCGCTTTCCTTCAAAACTTTCATAAAGATCTTTTAACCAATCGATGTGCTTTAATTCCTCATTGGCTAATTTTTCAAAGGATTTACTTATTTCCTTGTCATTTATTTTTTCCGCCGCCATGGAATAAACCTGATAACCTTCATTTTCATTTAAAATAGCTTCTTTGATTACCTCTAATTCTTTATTACTCATTAATAATCCCCCTTTATAATTTCCTTATAAAACCTCCCTGCAGCCTACTTGGTGTTTTTCTTTTTACAATGATCAAAATAATTATTCAATTTTTATATTTACCTTTAAAATCTTTAGTTAAGAGCAAGGATCTGACACTAATAAATTTTTGTTACTTAACTTGTTTATCTTAGGTAAAATATATCAGATAAAGGGGGTATTTTCAAGTAAATTAAATTACATCCAATTGACATAAATTTATAAATAAAATATAATTAAAGTAAATATAAGTAGGAGGCTTACAAAATGGAACAAAGCCTTAAGATTGCCAAAGCAGCTTTAAGATTAGCTATTTCAGACCGGCAGGAAGAAAACAGACTTAAAAAAGAGTATCTTGATAATAAGGGTATAAAAACTGCAGCAATTGATTTTGGTGGTGAATACAACAAATCTGTTAAAAAAATTATTGAAAATGCAGTTATTGCTGCCCGCCGCGAAGATTTAATCAATGAAACTCATTCCAACCAGGGAGCAGTAGCAGGAGCAACCCATGAAGCTTTAAAACAAATCATGGGAAGTGCAGTCGGGTTAAATATCGGAGGGAAAATTGGTATTGCCCGCAGGGAAGATCACCTGGTAGTAGCCATCTTTTTTGGAGTTGGCATGCTTAACTTAAACGAAGTTGCTGTTGGTTTAAGTCACAGAACTATTAATTAGCTATAATTCTACTTTAATTTCTTGACAATTGCTCAAATAATGTGTATAATGAAAAAAATCAAAAACTGGTAATATGGTAGTATGGTAGGAGAAATAATAGGAAATTTCTATGTATTTCTATGTCTTTAAACACTCCTTCCAGGAGTGTTTTTTTATTTATTTTCTCAAATTTCTCTTTCCAAAAAACCAAACACCAAAAACAAAATAAGGAGAGATGCAAAATGGTAATTAATGGTAAGAAATCTCTATTTGTAGTATCTATTTTCATTTCATTAACTCTACTTTTCATGTTTTCATTTCAAATGTCGGCTCAAGCTCAGGATAAGGTATTTAAAATAGGTATATCTCAATTTGTTGAACACCCTGCTTTAGATTCAGCTCGGGAAGGTTTTATCGAAAGTTTAAGTGAGGCTGGATTTGTAGAGGGAGAAAATATTGAGATTAATCTTGAAAATGCCCAGGCCGATTTCTCAACAACTCAAACCATAGCTCAAAAATTCAAAGGACAAAATCTTGATCTTGTCTTAGCAATAGCAACTCCTAATGCACAATCCGCAGCAGGGGTTTTAACCGATACTCCTCTAATTATTACTGCTGTTACAGATCCTGTGGCGGCCGGACTGGTTGAAGATTTAGAAAATAAAAGTAAACCAATAACCGGAACAACTGATATGAATCCCGTTGCTAAACAGCTGGAATTAATTAAACAATTTGTACCATCCGCAGAAAAGATCGGTATTTTATATAATAGTGGTGAAGTCAACTCAGTTGTACAGGTAGATATAGCGAAAGAAGCTGCAGCTGATATGGGCCTCGAAATTGTAGAAGGTACAGTAACTAATACCAGTGAAGTGACCTTAGCGACCTCTTCTATTGTCGGTAAGGTAGATGCCATCTACTTACCCACAGATAACACAATTGCATCAGCTGTGCCCTCAATTATGAAAATAGCTAAAGAAAATAATGTCCCTGTCTTTGCAGCTGAAAAAGGTCAGGTAGAAAATGGAGCAATCGCAACTCGAGGTATAGATTATTTCACATTAGGTAAGGAAACAGGTCAAATCGCAGCCAGAGTACTAAATGGAGAAGATCCAGTCTCAATCCCGATTACCGGTTCTAAAAACCTTCAGCTAATAGTAAATAAAAAGTCAGTTGAAGAGTTCAACTTAGAAATACCAAGTAGCCTAGAAGAAGAAATAGATATACTAATTGAATAATATAGGATAAGACATTGGAGGTTTTAATATGGACATCGGCTTTTTAATAACTTCTTTAGAACAGGGTTTAATCTATGGGATTATGGCTATTGGAGTTTACATTACTTTCAGAATACTGGACTTTGCAGACCTAACTGTAGACGGCAGCCTCACTTTAGGGGCTGCTGTCTCCTCCCGACTTATCATTTTGGGATATAATCCATTCTTAACAATTGTATTTGCTACAATTGCAGGAGGTATTGCAGGTTCATTTACAGGGTTTTTAAATACGAGACTTAAAATCGCTCCCTTGTTGTCAGGAATCTTAACAATGACCTGTCTCTGGTCAATAAATCTAAGGATAATGGGACGGCCCAATATTCCTCTTTTATCTGATAATACAATTTTTGATTTGTTTAAAGTTCCCTATACAGTCTCAAATTATGAAGAATTAATTTTAATATTAATTGTTGTAATAGCAGTATTGATTACCCTTATCTTATTTTTAAAAACAAAATTGGGTTATGCTGTTAGAGCAACTGGAGACAATCCCGTGATGGTAAGAAGTATGGCAATCAACACTGAAAATATCAAAATGATCGGCCTTATTTTAGCTAATAGTTTTGTGGCTCTTTCAGGTTCTTTAGTAGCTCAATATCAATCCTTTTCCGATATAAGCATGGGGATAGGTACAATTATAGCAGGACTAGCCTCAGTCATAATCGGGGAAGTGATTATCGGTAAGGACAGTTTAAATTTCATTATTCCGGGTATTATCATCGGTTCTATCTTATATAGAGCCAGTATTTCATTCGCATTGATGAGCGGTTTTGCTGCTTCTGATCTTAAATTATTAACCGCTTTAATTGTTATAGTATTTCTTTCAGCACCAAAAATTAAGAGTATAGTGGGAGGTAAGTTAAATGTTACGACTGATTAATGTAAGTAAAACTTTTAATATAAATACATGTAATGAAACAAAGGCTTTAATAGATGTAAATTTAGAAGTCAAAAATAGTGATTTCATTACAATCGTGGGAGGCAATGGGGCAGGTAAGTCTACCCTTTTAAACAGTATCGCCGGGGTATTCAACTTAACGGAAGGTGATATTATACTGTCCGATAAAAATATTACCGATATGCCGGAATACAAACGGGCTAATTTTATCGGCCGGGTCTTTCAGGACCCCTTGATGGGTACTTCACCTGAGATGACTATAGAAGAAAATTTATCAATGGCCCTTAATAAAAATTCTAAACTTTCTTTAAAATGGGCCATTAATAAATATAAAAGAAAGAAGATTAAAGAACATCTATCTGAAATTGACCTCGGTCTCGAGGATAGACTAAACACTAAGGTAAAACTACTTTCAGGCGGCCAAAGACAGGCTTTAACCCTATTAATGGCTACAATTATAGAACCTGAAATCTTGCTTTTAGATGAACATACTGCAGCATTAGATCCGGCTACAGCCATCAAGATTAAAGACCTAACCGAACAAATTATTGACAATCATAATATCACAACTTTAATGATTACACACGATATGAAAGATGCCTTAAGATTTGGAAATAGAATGCTCATGATGAACCGCGGTAAAATTATCCTTGATGTTAACGGTAAGACCAAAGAAAATATGACCATCAACCATCTATTAGAAATCTTCCAGAAAAAACATAAAGAAGGCTTCTATAATGATAGGTCTATCTTAAGTTTAGCTTAATTTAAAAACAAGACTCTCATATGGTTTTAAAGTCAGAGAGTTTTGTTTCTTATTTTTGTTCTCATAATTTTTCATAACTAGCTGATAGTTATCTAAATTTATTTCTGCTGGTAAAGATACCTCAACATCATTACCAAAGAAGTTTAAAACAACAAGAAACTCATCATCTTCAAATATACGTCTATAAGCAAAAATCTGTTTATGTTCTTCTAATATGGGTAGGTATCTGCCGTATATTAAAGCAGGGTTTTGCTTTCTTAATTTTATCATTTCTTGATAATGGTAAAATATTGAATCCTCATCTTTTAGAGCATTTTTAACGTTTATCTCCTTATAATTTGGATTAACATTTATCCAGGGGGTACTTTTTGTAAAGCCAGCGTTTAGATTATCATTCCACTGCATAGGGGTTCTAGAATTATCTCTGCTTACCCTATGTATGTCTTCCATCACTTTATCTTTAGATCTCCCTTTCCTGGTTTGAATCCTCATATAATTGATGGTTTCAACATCTCTGTACTTTCCAATATCATCAAAAGCTACATTTGTCATCCCGATTTCCTCTCCCTGAAAAATGTAGGGGGTACCGGGCATTGTCATCATCATGGTGGCCAGCATTTTGGCCGATTCTTCTCTATACTCCTCATCATCACCAAATCGAGATACAATTCTCGGTTGATCATGGTTGCCAAGATATATTGCATTCCAACCTTTTTCATATAATTCTTGATTCCATTTTTTATATATGTCCTTTATTTCGGTAAGGTCTATTTCTTTTTTAACCCATTTATTATCATCCTGACGGTCTACGGACATCAATTCAAAGTGAAAAACCATGTTAAGGAGATCTTTTCCATCCGCTTTAGCAAACTTCTTGGCGTTTTCTACCCCAAAATTAAAGGTTTCTCCCACGGTCATTATATCATAATCAAATAGTACATTTTCTCCCATCTCTTTAATGTATTGATAAAGTCTTGGACCATTAATAAAATAGGGAGTACCGTCCCCATAATCATCATTGGGGCCTTTTTTACCATCAGGGAAACTTTGGTCTTTAGAGATCATATTGATTACATCCATCCTAAAACCGTCTATGCCTTTATCTAACCACCATCTCATCATCTCATATATATTATCTCTTACTTCTTTATTTTCCCAGTTTAAATCAGGTTGTTTTTCTGTAAATAGATGTAGATAGTATTCTTCTGTTTTTTCATCATAGGTCCAGGTTGAACCACCAAAAAATGACCCCCAGTTATTAGGAGGTTGGTTATCTTCTTTGCCCTCTTTCCAAATATAATAATCCCGGTATGGATTATCCTTAGATTTTTTAGATTTGATAAACCATTCATGTTCATCTGATGTATGATTAACCACTAAATCCATGATTATCTTCATATCTCTTTTATGAATTTCAGCAATCAATTTTTCTAAGTCCTCTAAATCACCGAATTCATCCATTACTGCCCTGTAATCACTGATATCATAGCCATTATCGGCATTAGGTGACTCGTATATAGGGCAGAGCCAAATTACATCAATTCCTAACTTTTTAATATAATCTAGTTTTTCTATTATGCCGGGGATATCTCCTATTCCATCATTATTGCTGTCATTAAAACTGCGCGGATATATTTGATAGACAACCGATTCTTTCCACCATCTGTGTTTAACCATTATATTTTCCCTGCCTTTCAAACTTGTTAGTATTTGATTTCTAAATATTCTTCAGGATTTATTTTATAGGTTTTTTTGTCGATTGTAAAATTAACTGCTTTTTTATTTGATGTAACAGAATTTAAATATATCTTGCTTTTATCTATTTTAACCCTTATTACCTGATTTTGATAAGTTAAATCAAAGGCAAAGCTATCCCATTTATCTGGGATATTTGGTTTAAACAATATACCGTCCTTTAATACTTCCATCCCGGCAAAACCTTTTACAACTATTTGCCAGGCAGCACCACAGGCGGCGGTATGGATTCCCCCAATAAAGGTTCCTCCACTGATTGCCTTATTTGTATTACCAATATCAATAAACAAAGATTTTTCAAATAAGTCAAAGGCTTCTTTATTCAATCCCACTTTGGAAGCAATAATTGAATAAGCAGAAGGACTTAAAGAGGAACCATGCTGTGTTCTTGGTTCATAATACTTGAAGTTTTTTTCCATTACTTCTTTACTATACTCATTTGTGATATTAAAAAGCTGAATGACATCCGCCTGTTTTATTACCTGAGTTTCAACGGCTACCCCATTGGGCCAGCCCCAGTATTCCTGTTCATCAATTAGTCTGTCTTCTAGCACATCAGGGGTAACATCTTCTAAATCAAAGTAACCATCAAACTGTTCAATCAATTTGGTTTCCCTATCTACTGTAGGGATATATATTCTCTCTTCCATCTTTTCCCATTCTATTATTTCTTTTTCTTTTAAATTTATCTTTTCTTTTAGATGCTTAAGGACTTCAGGGTTTTCTTTTTCTAATTTGAAATAAAAAGTAAGAGCAATTTTTAATGCCTTTTTACTTATATAGTTAGTATATACATTGTTATCCACGTTTTCATGGTATTCATCCGGCCCTAACAGCCTGATAAATTCAAATCTATTTTTATCCATCTTATAATAACTATGAGAATACAAGAAGCGGGCTACTTCAAAAACTATTTCAGCCCCATAATTTTTAATGAAGTCAAAATCACCTGTAACTTGATAGTAATACCAAACCATATAAGCTATATCGGGGGAAACATGAATCTGCCAGTCGTTAAAATGATTGTGGATCTTACGGCCTGTCAATACATTTTTGAAAAAATAGGAAGGACAGAGTTCTTGCCCGGTCTTACCACTTATCCAGGCATAAAAGGCCCCTTTATAACCAAGATATTTAGCCTTTTGGCGGGCGCCATTTAGAGTTTTATATCGATAAATTAACAAGTTTTTGGCAATATCAGGTTTGGTAAATAAAAACATCGGCAGATTAAAGATTTCCTGGTCCCAAAAAGCAGCTCCCTGATAGGCTTGACAGGATAAACCGCGGGCTCCAATGGGAAGTTCATCAGAATGTAGGGGTGTTGCTATAATATTATGGTATAAATTAAACCTTAAAACTGTCTGATTTATGGGATCACCTTCAATTTTTATATCTATTTTATCCCAAATTTCTTCCCATTTTTCCTTGTTTGCTTTCTTGAGGACTTCATAGCCCGACTTTACAGCCTTTTTGCAATCAGCTATTGCAGTTTTATAAGGATTTTTTATATCATTACTGCTATAGATCGTTCCTACCTTATAAAAAGTAATAGTTTCATTCTTTTTAATTTCAAACTCTATAACTCTAAAGACAGATTGATCTTCTCGTACAATATTTTCTTTATATTCAACATCATTTAAAAACTTAATCCCTTCCATTACATCAAGTTCAATTCCCATTTCTTGAGTATATGACTGCACAGATAACAAACCATCTTGGAAATCTGTATCATGGTCTATTAAATGATTACCGTTTAGATCCCAAACCTCACCATCAATACCTGTCTTGAATTTAATGTTAGTATCTTTATCAGTAGTAATAGAATACTGCATCGGGATAAGATGTATATTATCCAGGCTAGCAAATCTGGCTGTTTTTACATTAACTTCTATACCCTCTTTTGTCTGCCAGTTGGTCTCCCTCTTATATATCCCATGTTTAAGATCTAATTTAATATCATGGTTCTTTTTGGTCTCTTCATTAAAAAGAGAAAGAGTTTCTCCCCCAACCTCAACTTTGGTATATAAAGGATTGGGGGCATTAGACAACTCTTTCCATTTGTCATCAGCTTTATCATAGGTGTCAGTAATAAAACAACCTACATATTGATCAGAGTCCCATTCTACTAAGGTTCCTCTATACCCCAAATAGCCGTTACCAATTAGGAAAATACTGCCCGTATTTATAATTTGTTCGCTATCAAATTTAGTTTCTTCGATTGACCATCTATTTCTACTAACTATATTATTAGTTAATTGTTCCATACTAAATTTTCCTCCTTGATTGTTTGGTTATATTATTTATCCTTTTACAGCTCCGGCAGTTAGTCCAGCTACTATTCTTCGCTGGAAGATCAATACTAGGACCACAATGGGTACTGTAACCACTACAGCAGCTGCCATGATTTCCCCAAATGGTTCCTGCCGCGCAAACTGACCGGAAAAGTATTGAATAGCTACCGGAACGGTTCTAGCTGCTGGATCAATTGTGGTAAATGTTAAGGCAAATAGGTATTCATTCCAGGCTGCAATAAATGATAAAAGACCTGTAGTTACTAAAGCTGGAGCAGTTAAGGGCAATAGTATCAACCTAAAGGTTTGAAAAGGTGTAGCACCATCGACCTGAGCTGACTGCATGATCTCGATCGGTAATTCTCTAAAGAAAGCAGTTAAAACCCAGGTGGTAAAGGGTAAAGTGAATAACATATAAGTTAAGATCATACTGAATCTAGCCCCAAGGTTTAAAGCATTTATGATAGCATATAAGCCTGATAAAACAGTTACCTGTGGGAACATTGTCATAGCCAGGATTATATATAAGGAAGGGGTTTTCCCTTTAAATCTTAATTTACCTAAGGCAAAAGCTGCAAAGGAACCAGCTGTAAGTGCTAAAATAGTAGTACTGGTAGCAACAACTAAACTGTTAAATAACCCCCTCACGAATTTATCACTGGCAAATACACCTTCATAGTTTGTTAAATAAAAATCAATTTCATTGGTCTGAGGATCACGCGGAACAAAGGTAGCGGGCGTCATTGATAATTGACTTTCAGATTTTAAGGAAGAATTTAAAGCCCAGTAAAAGGGAAATAATAAATAAATTACTATAATTAAGATTACTAAATAGAACAAAGACCTTCTGATGGGATTTTCTCTAAATTTATTCATTCGGTCTCAACTCCTAACATTTTGATGTACAAGACTGCAAATGCGAATATCAAAATAAATATAATAACACCAATTGCTGAGGCCATTCCCATATTACGAGCACTTATTAGTTGAAAGTAGTTATAACTTGCCATTGAATATCTTTTTTGTGCCAGCATAACTTGGAAAACATCAAATACTCTTAAAGCATCTAATGTTCTAAATATTAAGGCGACAGCTAAGGAAGGCTTTAATAAAGGTAATGTTATAGTAAAGAACTGTCTAATTTTATTAGCACCATCTACCTCAGCCGCTTCATATAGTTCATTGGGTATCAGCTGAAGCCCTGCTAAAATTAAAAGCGCCATAAAAGGTGTTGTTTTCCATACATCTACAGCAATCAATGAGGGTAATTGATATTCTGACATTGATAAAAAGGCAGTATTACCAGATGAAAAGCCAAATTTCTCAAATAACATATTAAAAAATCCTATCCTACTAGGCTCAAACATCCATTCCCACATCCGAGCCGATACAACTGTGATGACAGCCCAGGGAACTAACATAACCGCTCTCATTACTCCCCGACCTTTAAACTCGCTGTTTACTACTAAAGCTATACCTAAACCTAATAGTGTTTCTAAGAAGACTGAAGCAACCGTGAAGATAATAGTATTCCAAAGTGAATTGATAAAATCTGTATCGGCAGATCCTATTACATATCTATTACCAAATATATTAAATTCATTTAATGGTCTATATAAATAAGGTTTGCGCGGTAATACTCTGATAGGACTTTCATATTCAACTTTTCCCGTTTCTTCATCAATAATAGGCTCCCCTGTTTCCTCATTTATTTTAGGGGGCAATTCTTTAATTGTTAAACTTAACAATTTATCATAATTTTCTAAACCAATAAAATTGGTTTGTTCAGAACTGGCAAATTCCTTATCAGTAAAACTGGCATAAAAGACCTGACCTAAGGGATAAACAGCTATGATAATCAAGATGAGAAAAGCTGGTATTAGTAGTCTATAAGCAAGTTTTTGTTCATTTTTGGACAGGTCACTGGAACCTTTTGCCATGATATTTTACCTCCTCTTAATTTAAGAATCGAGGACCTCCCCTTAGGAGGTCCTCTTTAATATTATCCAATTGATTAACTTTTTATTCAGCAATTTCATATCCTAAGAGATCTTGCAAGTCCAATTCTAAATAAGCAAAAGCAGTTTCAGCATCTTCTTCACCAGTTAATACACTGTGCACTGACTGGAAGAAGAGTTCAGATGTTTGGTTATATTTTGGAGCAGTTTGAGTAGAAGGACGTGCTACCGCATTGACAAAAACATCATATAGCTTACCAAAGAATGGATTAGCTTCTAAAACATCTTCATCTTCATATAGGGATTTAATAGTTGGGTTAAAGGAACCTTCAGTTGCACGTAATTTTTGCACTTCTGGTCCAGCCATAAATAGAGCTAACTTGGCAGCCCATTCAGGATGGTTACTATATTTACTGGCTGCTAAGTTCCAGCCACCTAAGGTAGCAGCACCATTGCCGCTATCTCCAGCCGGTAGAGGTGCAACATCAAATTTACCGGAAATTACTTTTTCGGGTTCATTACCTAAAGAATAAGCATATGGCCAGTTACGCATAAACGCAGCATTGCCTGCTTCAAACATTTTACGTGTACTTTCTTCAACTAAACCGGTAACTCCAGGAGGAGAAATATGTCCTACCCAGTCGGCAGCCATATTGACAGCTTCAATTGCTTTTTCATTATTTATTGTAATCTCTTTGTCTTTATTTACAATTGTGCCGCCGCCATTAGAATAGACCCATTCTAAAGCATCACAGGTTAAACCTTCATAAGCATTACCCTGCCATACATAACCCCAGAAGTCCTGGTTACCAGCAGCTCTTTCACCGGTTTGAATGGTTTTAGCTGCTCTTTCTAGTTCTTCCCAGGTTTCTGGAACTTCTAGATCATATTTTTCTAATAGATCTGTTCTATAATAGAGTAAGCCTGCATCTGTAAACCAGGGCATAGCAACCAATTCACCGTCAACAGTATTATTTTCAACTATGGCTTGGAAGTGGTCGTCTACAACATCTTCAGCACCATATTCATATAAGTCAAGGAAATGCTGAGCTAGGTCACCAGGCCAGATAACATCGATCTGATAAACATCAACTTTTGGGCTTTCTGCTTCAAAGAACTGTAGATATAAACCTAAACGGTCATTGGCAAGGTCAGGTGTACTTAATACATTAACGGTAACACCTGGATGTTTTTCTTCAAACATTCTAGCTGCCTTTTTTGTTAACTCCAGTTCAATACCCACAGAGCCACCCGCAATTGTCAATTCTACATCATCCTGCGCTAAAGCATTGAAACTCATTGTGAATAGTAGACCAAGTACTAACAGAATGGTTAAACTTCTTTTCATTAAATTATTCCTCCTTTTAAAATTTTATAGTATCTTGTTTTTTAAAATGTGATTTCTTTTCAAAATCACCTCCTAAAACTTATTATTTACTGCTCTCTCTTTTTATTAATTTATGGGGGACAAAAATTTTATTATTTTCTACTTTTTCACCTTTCATCATTTTTAATAATATTCTAATACTTTCGGTACCTAATTCAGTTCCGGATTGAAAAACAGTACTTAGAGAAGGTCTAATAAAACGTGCAGCTTGAATATCATCAAACCCAACGATAGATACATCTTCAGGGATTTTGATCCCATTGTCAAAACAGTATCTCATCGCACCAATCGCCATCTGATCACTGAAAGCAAAGATAGATTTTATATCATCATTGTTTTTGAAAAGGGTCTCAGCTGCAGAATAGCCGCTTTCATAGGTGAAATCACCTTCTTCAACATACTTATTTTTTAGTTCAATTTCTTTTTCATTATATTTATTTTTTACTCCCTGCATTCTTTCTTCACTAGCTACTGAATCTCTAAATGGACCCCTAATAATTGCAAAATAATCCCCAAGACTAAATAAATAATCACTGACATCTTCAGCTGCCTTAACATTATTAACTGTTACTGCTGCTATATCAGGTTCTGAAATATAGCCGGAGGCAAATACGGTTGGTATATTACTGGCCCGGATTGCTTCTTTTAGCTCATCGGAAAATTTGGCTGTAATAATGATAAGTCCATCAATCTTTTTTTGTTTTAACATATTAATATAGTATAGTTCCTGTTCTAACTCACCGTCAGAATCACCATAGATAATATTATAGTTCTCCTTAATAGCTTCTGCCTCAATACCTTTGAGTACTTTCATCAGAAAAGGATTATCCATGCCTGCTCCAACAATACCCACCAAATTACTTATATTTGTTCTTAAGGCTCGCGCCGATTCATTAATTTGATAATCTAATTCATTTATTGCTTTTTTAACTTTTAAAGTTGTCTCTTTACTAACTAGATTACTGTCATTGATAACTCTGGACACCGTTGATAAAGAAACCCCAGCCAGTTCTGCCACATCCTTCATATTTGCACTCATAATTACTCCCCTCATTTTTGAAAACGATTTCTGAAAACCATTTCATTAATTATTTATTTCAATGTAAAATTTAATATTCCTGCTTAAAATTTAAATTATTTTTAATTTTTTATAATTTTCATACAATTATCCAGCCTGATAGTGAATTTATTCAGTTTGCAGGGTTTTTTTAATTTTTCAAGAATATAAGATATACGATGGAACAAAATTAAAGAAAGAAAGGGGTTTTAAAACAATGAAAGGAAAAATTTCCACTGGTTTGACATTGTTTTTACTGGTAAGTCTCTTACTCTTCTCTCTTCAGGCTTCTGCACAAGATGGTAAAGTTACCGTTATGGGAGTCTGGGGTGGTGGTGAACTCGATGCATTTAATAAAATGGTCGAACCATTCGAAGCAGCCTCAGGCATTGATGTGCAGTATGAAGGTACAAGAGATCTTCCTACACTCCTTACAACAAGACTCGAAGCAGGTAATCCACCCGATATTGTTGCTGTCTCCGGTCCAGGTATGATGAAAGATCTGGCTGAAGATGGTGACCTAGTCGATCTTACAAATGTATTTAACATGAATTATATGGAAGAAGATTTCGACCAAAAATGGATTGACCTAGCAACTTATGAAGGCGGTATGTATGCAATCTTTATTGCTGCAGACGCTAAAAGCTTAGTCTGGTACAATCCAAATGTCTTTGAAGAAAACGGCTATGAAATTCCTGAAACCTGGGATGAAATGGATCAATTAGCTCAACAGATGCAGGAAGATGGAATTACTCCCTGGTCTATCGGATTAGAATCAGGCGCTGCTAGTGGTTGGCCCGGCACAGACTGGATTGAAGATATTATGTTAAGAACCACTTCACCCGAAACTTATGATAAATGGGTAGCTCATGATATTCCCTGGACCGATGATCGTGTCAAAAACGCATTTGAAATATTCGGTAAATATGCTAAAAACTCAGATATGGCTTACGGCGGATCTACTGCAGTTTTATCAACTAACTTTGGCGATGCACCCAATCCACTATTCAGTGACCCACCAAGAGCCGGACTACACCGTCAGGCAAGCTTTATCACCAGCTTCATTAAAGAAAACAATCCTGAATTGGAAGCAGGACAAGACTTCGATTTCTTCCCACTACCTCCAATTGATGAAGAATATGGAACACCTGCCTTAGGTGCTGCAGATATGTTAGCAATGATTAATGATAATCAGGATGCAAGACAGTTCATGCAGTATATGACCACTCCAGGCGCTCAGTCAATTTGGGTAAGTGAACTAGGTAAGTTAGGTACCCATAATAGAATTAATCCTAATGTATATCCTGATGATATCACAAGACAGATGGCAGCCTTCTTAAATAACGCTGAAACATTTAGATTTGATGCTTCTGACTCCATGCCAGCTTCAATTGGTTCTGGGGCATTCTGGCAAGCTATTCTCAACTATGTAAGTGGAGATAATCTGGACAGTGTATTGCAAGATCTAGAAAATAAAGCTGATGAAGCATATAATTCAGGTGAAGCAACAGACTAAAGTTAAGCCGGGAGGTTTAATATATGCAGGAAAGAAGTAAGAAAAAATGGGTGGCCCTCTTTGTAGGGCCTGCCATTTTTGTTGTTGGACTGATGTTACTCTATCCCTCTATTCATACTTTTGTAATCAGTTTTTTCGGACCAGATTCAGAAGCATTTGTCGGTATTAAAAATTATATTTATGCCTTTACCAATGATATGATGCTTGTCTCTTTTAGAAATAATCTCTTATGGTTAATATTTATGACATCATTTACCGTTGGTTTAGGCCTTTTGTTTGCTATTTTATCCGATAGAGTTAAATACGAAAAGATAGCAAAATCTATAATCTTTATGCCGATGGCTGTTTCCTTTGTTGGCGCTGGTGTAGTTTGGAAGTTTGTTTACACTTACCGGCCTCCAGGTTCTAACCAAATCGGTCTACTCAATCAAATATTGCAATCTCTCGGGATGGAGCCGATCGGTTGGCTAATACAGGGACCCTGGATTAATAATTTGGCCTTGATATTTGTCGGTATCTGGATGTGGACCGGATTCTGTATGGTTATTTTATCTGCATCCTATAAAAATATACCGCAGGAACAAATAGAGGCCGCTAAAGTTGATGGTGCAAATGAATGGCAGGTCTTTAGGTTTGTTATCTTCCCCTATATGAAATCTACCATTGCTGTTGTAGCAACTACCATGGTAGTTAATGTACTGAAAATATTTGATATTGTTTATGTTATGACAAATGGTAATTTTGGTACCGAGGTTATTGCGAACAGAATGTACAAAGAAATGTTCCAGTACAGAAACTTCGGTAGAGCCAGTGCAATAGCTGTTGTTCTCTTCATGTTAATAGTGCCAGTAATCTTTGCAAATATTAAGAGAATGCGGGGGGAAGGATAATGAATGATAATAAGTTAGCAAAAACAATTGTTAATGTTTTATTAATAACTATCATGTTGATCTGGATCTTACCTACTATCGGATTATTGATTACTTCTGTAAGACCCGCTTCTGAGGTAAGTAATAGTGGGTGGTGGACCGTTCTTAACAGCCCTCTCAAATTTACTCAGTTTACCCTTGAAAACTATGACCAAGTCTTGTCTGTTAATAATATGAATATAGCATTTAGAAACAGTTTCATTATTGCTATAATGGGAACATTTTTACCAGTAACTATTGCATCCTTTGCTGCTTTTGGACTGGCTAAATTAAGGTTCAGAGGGCGAATGGTTATCTATGGTATCATAGTAGGATTACTAGTAATACCACTTCAAATGACCTTTATACCAATTCTTAGAATCTTTAATTTCTTAAATATATCAGGTACTTTTGTAGGTTTATGGATAGCTCATACCGGCTATGGAATGCCCTTTGCGGTTTTTATGTTATATAATTTCTTTTCCAACCTGCCGGATGATCTATTCGAGGCAGCTTATATAGATGGGGCTTCAATGTGGACGGTCTATTATAAATTGGCTTTACCGCTGTCCGTACCTGCCTTAGCCTCACTAATCATATTCCAATTTCTCTGGACCTGGAACGACTTATTGGTTGCCTTGATTTATTTAGGCGGTACTCAGGATGTTGCTCCAGTTACAGTAAGATTGGCTAATATGGTTGGTTCTTACGGTCAAAACTGGCATGTACTAACAGCCGGTGCCTTTATTTCAATCATAGTACCCTTAACACTATTCTTCTCACTACAACGTTACTTCATTAGAGGTATATTAGCAGGATCCGTGAAAGGATAAAAAGGAGAAATAAATATGTTACCAGACAAAATAGATTTAAAATTAAGAGATCTAAAAAAAGAAATGTTTGAAAACAAATATGCAATAAAAAAATGGAATAAACAGGAAGTAAAAAGAGTTTCAGAAAGTGAATATGAACCAATTGAAGGGCAAAAAGAATTTCTTACCGGTGATCAAAGCTATTGGGATAACACCGGTAAGATTTTTTTCTTTCAAAGAGAAGTAAAATTACCTCAAAAGTTAGAGAAAGAAAATCTTTATCTTCATCTTGATATCAGTGGTGAATGTACTTTATTTATTAATGGAGAGGTATATAGGGGTATTAATGAAAAAAATATAAAACTTCCCAAAACAGATAGTAATACTTATCACTTTAAAATATTAGCAACTCATGATGTACACTTATCGGTAAGACATCAGCGTTTATTTAATATCCCCTATCCTCCTCATATCTTTAGGAACTCATTTTTATTTAATAAGAATAAGGATATTGAAAAACTGTATGTTTTACTAAAAAATATTAAAAAAACTATTGATGTTTTAGAATCTAAAAGAGAGCAACTCATTTTGCAAAATTTATTAGAAGATACTTTAAATCAGATTGACTTTTTTACAAATAAAAGAAAAGAATTCCTAACTTCAATTAATAAATCATATCAATCTATAGTAAATGAGCTACAAAATATAGAAAATTCTAATGTGGGTAAAGTATTTTTGCTTGCTCATTCCCATCTAGATTTGGCTTTCAAATGGACTATTACAGATTCTATCCGTAAACTTGAAAGGACTATTAGCACGACCGTTAATTTAATGGATTCATATGACAACTACTATTTTATCCAAAGTCAGTCTATCTTATATGAATATCTAAAAGAATATTATCCCAACTTATTTCAAAAAGTTAAAGAAAAGTATCGGGAAAATAAATTTATCGTGGAAGGGGCTTTCTATGTAGAATCAGACCTCAATCTCCCCCACGGCGAATCATTAATCCGACAGATCCTATACGGTAAAAAATTCTATCAAGATAAATTTGATAATAATACTAACCTAGCCTGGCTGCCGGACTGTTTTGGCTTCAGTGCCATCTTACCTCAAATTCTAAAAAAGTCGGAAATTAATTTCTTTCTTACCACTAAACTACAGTGGAATGAAACTAACCAATTCCCTTATAACCTTTTCAAATGGGAGGGTATCGATGGCTCACAAATCTCTTCTTACCTCCTCTCCGATGAATATGGAGGTAATTTAGAACCAAAAAAAATATATAAAGCCTGGGAAAATAGAAAGCAAAAAGATTTAGATGAAGTATTATCCCTATATGGATTTGGTGATGGAGGTGGAGGAAACAACGAAGTACAGTTAAATAACTATGAGGCCTTAGAAAAGATACCATTCCTACCTAAAATTGAAACCAGTGATATTCATAATCACCTTAATACCATATTTAATAAAAATGAACTCCCCACCTGGAAAGACGAATTATATCTAGAAAAACACCGCGGTACTTATACCAGTCAGGCCGAGTTGAAAAAATATAATAGAAAATTAGAATTCAAGCTGAGAAATATGGAACTTCTCTATTCATCTGCCAAACTTAATGGTTATGAAAAAGAATATAATTTAGAAAAGTTATGGAAGATCTTATTAAAAAATCAGTTTCATGATATTTTACCGGGCTCCTGTGTGCATGATGTATATGAAGATGCAGTGGAAGATTATGAACGATTAGATACAGGTTTAGAAGATATTAAAAATGAACTTTTTGCATTTTTCTCAAATAAATATAGATTAGATCATAATCAATTTATAATCTTCAATCCTCTCTCTTTTGAAAGAAATGATTTAATTGAAATAAAGAAAGAGGAGTTAGAAAAAGAATATGATAAAGAATATGATTCTGTGACTATTAATAATAATAAATATCCAGTACAAAAATCTAATAATAGTTATTACTTTAAACCCAATCATTTGAGCCCTTTATCTTTTACAAAATTAACATTTTCAAATAATAAAAATATCAAGTATGAAAATCATTTAAATTCAAGCCAATACTCAATTGAAAACAAATATATAAAAGTAACTCTTGATAAGAAAGGACAAATTAGCTCCATATTTGATAAAGAAAAAGAAATAGAATATATTCAAGCTAACCAAAAAGCAAATCAGTTGAAACTATATGATGATAAATCTACTTACTTTGATACCTGGGATATTTCAATTTCAGAACAAAATAAAAGAATTATCGATAATATCAAAGACATAAAAGTTAAAGCAGCCGGACCCTATTTTCACTCAATTGAAATAAAAAGAGGTTTTTATAACTCTTCTATTAGACAAGAAATGATTTTATATGAAAATAAACGCAAGATTGACTTTAAAACTGAAGTTAACTGGCAGGAAAGTCAAAAATTATTAAAAACCGCTTTTCCCATTAAAATTAAAAATAGTCAGGCCCTTTTTGACCTGTCAATGGGCCATATTGAAAGGGCAAACTACAAAAATACTAGTTGGGAAAGAGCAAAGAAAGAAGTGCCTGCCCATAAATGGGTTAACTTAAACAATAAAGACATCAGTGTAAGCTTATTAAACGACTGTAAATACGGTCATGAAATAAATGAGAATGTAATTAATCTTACTCTTTTAAAAAGCGGTATCTTCCCTGATCCTAAGGCAGATATAGGTAAGCACGAATTTACCTATTCTTTATTGTTAAACCCCGATTCACTTGATTTAGTTAATTTAGAAAGAGAAGCTCTTGCCATGAATAATAAACCGATTTATTGTAATATAAATAATAATAATGAAGAAGATAATAAAGTCAAAAAATTATTTGATATTAAAAATGATCACATATTACTGGATAGTTATAAAATATCAGAAAATAAAGATGGGTTTATTCTCAGAGTACATGAATTTAAAGGAATAAGTAACCAATTAGAAATCAAATTTTTAAATAAGATTAAGGAAGTATATGAAACGAACCTATTAGAAAAAAATGTTGAAGAAATTTCAATTGAGAATAATAATTTAACTGTTAAAATAAATCCCTTTGAAATAAAAACATTTAGGATTAAGTTCTAAGTGAAATAAGAAAGGCTCCCTCGCGGGAGCCTCTTATTTATCTCATATTAATTTATTAAGTTAGGATGACTTTAGCTTATCATTCACACTATATGTTTTACGGTCCTTATACTCTTCTTGCTTACCATCATTCCACTCCGATACTGGAGAAAGATAACCAACTACCCTTGAATACACTTCACACTTTTGTTTTTTACTCACTCTACTTCCCCCTTTTTAATTTCTTATTTTTGCCTTAATATCTTTATTTTTAAATACTTTAACAAAATCTTTGAGTTCATCTTCTGAAAAACTTCTTTTCTCTTCATAATTAGAACTATTAACTTTTTCTGACCTGAAATTTTGCAGATAATAATTTTTTACTCCTAAAATTGAATCAGCTATTTTTTCCAATACTTCTTTTGAATGCAACCCCGGTACAACAGTTGTTCTTAATTCATAATCGATATCTGAATCTAAAATTAAATTCTTGCTTTTTTTTATATTATCTATTACTTTCTTATTTAATTCAATTCCGCAAAACTTTTCATATTCCTCTAAAGGTCCTTTTATATCCATTGCTACATAGTCTATTAAATCTTCATCGATTAATTTTTCTAACAAATGATAATTAGTACCATTGGTATCTAACTTTACTAATAAATCATATTTTTTAATATCTTTAATAAAATTATAAATAGAATCCTGAATCAAAGGTTCGCCCCCAGTTATCACAACACCATCAATTAAATCACTTCTTTTATCTAGATACTCCCAAAAATAGGCTGTATTCATATATTCATTCTCATTTTCTTTGGGAATTAACTCAGGATTATGACAGTAAGGACAGTCCATATTACACCCCTGTGTAAATAATACGGTCGAAATGTAATCGGGATAATCTATCAAAGAAGTTTTCTGAATACCCGATATTTTAATATTATTGTTCACTGGCCTTCGCCCTTTCTTCCGCCTCACACTTGGGACAATATTTATGTTCGCCCGGTAGATAGCCATGTACAGGACAGATACTAAAAGTAGGAGTTATTGTATAATATGGTAATTTAAAATTCGCTGCAATTCTTTTTACTAATTTTTTAGTACTTTTGATGCCGTTAAGCCTTTCTCCTAAGAAACCATGGAATACAGTACCACCCGTAAATTCAATTTGAAAATCATCCTGGATTTCAAGAGCATCAAATATATCATCAGTATAACCTACTGGTAAATGAGTTGAGTTAGTATAATATGGTTCTGCATCATTTTCCCTTACTCTACTTTCATTAGCCGCAATTATATCATTACCAAATCTTTCTTTATCTAACCTTGCCAATCTATAGGAAGTAGATTCTGCGGGTGTAGCTTCAAGGTTGTATAAATTCTCGGTTTCTTCCTGATATTCTCGCATTCTACTTTTCATTTTTTCCATTACTTCAATTGTAAATTGATGGGCCTTTTCTTCAGTAATATTTTCCCCCATAAAGTTTTCTAAGGATTCATTCATACCATTAATTCCAATTGTATTGAAATGGTTTTTCCAATACTCATCAAACCTCTTTTTAATGTTTCTTAAATAAAATTTAGAATAGGGATACAATCCTTGTTCAGTTAAGTTTTCTAGTACCTTTCGCTTGATTTCTAAACTTTCTTTAGCTATATCCATTAATTCATAAACTCTATTCATATAATCTTCTTTATCTTCAGCTAGATATCCAATCCGCGGCATATTTAAGGTTACTACTCCAATTGAACCTGTCATTGGATTAGCTCCAAAGAGGCCTCCCCCTCTTTTTCGCAACTCTCTGTTATCTAATCTAAGGCGGCAGCA
>DATGCJ010000083.1:0-4121 GCA_035312025.1 Halanaerobiales bacterium
CTGCTTCTCCTACGATACTGGCCGAAGGGACAGCACAAACATCACTTCTCTCTTTACTGGCAAATCGAGTTTCTTTACTGTTTAGATCAACTGAATGGAGTGGGTTTTTTAAGGTAGGTATAGGTTTCATGGCCATTCTGATTAATAAAGGTTCCCCGTTTGAAATTCCCCCTTCAATACCGCCCGCTTGATTACTTGAACGGTAAAACTGTAAACTATCTTGTTCATAATAGATCTCATCATGAACATCTGATCCCTTAAGTCTAGCACTCTTAAATCCGGCCCCAAACTCCACACCTTTAATCGCCTGGATACTGATCAAAGCCTGAGCTAACTTTCCATCCAATTTCTCATCCCAGTGGACATGGCTGCCTAATCCAACCGGTAAACCAAAAACCAATATTTCAATTACTCCTCCGATGGAATCGCCTTTTTGTTTTGTATCATCGATCAGTTTGATCATTTCTTTTTCCACTTCTTTGTTGCCGCAGCGGAGGGGCGAGTTCTCTACTTTTTTAAAATATTTACCTAACTTTTCCTGGTCATACTCTCCAGATTTTTTATCTGTTACAACTAAATGTTCCCAGGAAGAAGCCTTAACCGGACCAATCTGTATTACATGGCTATAAATATTAATATCGAATTCAGATAAAAATTGTTTGCAGACCGATCCTACCGCAGTCCGAATGGCAGTCTCCCGGGCACTGGCCCTTTCTAGAATATTTCTTACATCTTTCGTATTGTACTTAAGGGCACCGGCCAAATCAGCATGGCCCGGACGGGGTTTGGTTACAGCTTCCTTTGCTTTCTCATCAGCGGGCTCTGGTGACATCTCTTTTTGCCAGTTTTCCCAATCCTTGTTTTTTATAACAAGTGTAATAGGGCTGCCGAGGGTGGTACCGTGCCTAACTCCCGAGGTGATCTCAACCCGGTCTTTTTCAATATCCATCCTACCGCCCCGACCATAACCGCCCTGACGGCGGATGAGTTCTTGATCAATTAAATCTTTTTTTAACTCTAAACCGGCCGGTACCTGTTTTATGATAGCTGTAATCTCTTTACCATGTGATTCACCGGCTGTCAAATATTTAAACATTTATGAATCCTCCTTCTGCAATTCCACCGATTGCTTAAAAATCTCTTGAAAAATATTGCCGATTTGGGCTGAAGAATAGGGACCTTCATTTTGACTTTTTATCTTCTTTAGTATTTCATCTTCTCTAGCGCTGTCCACAAGAGAAATATCTTTTTTTCGTTTTATCCGACCGATCTTTTTTACTATTTCGCCGCGAGCCGATAGAATTTTTAAAAGTTCTTTGTTTAATTTATCGATTTCTTTTCTTAATTCATTTAATTCCTCTTCCATCTTATTTCTCCTCCTGTAGTAAATCAGATTTACACTGGCCTGCTTTTTCAAAATAGTTCAACAATCCTTCTTTATCTCCTTTTGTCAGCATCTTTTTAACTTGTTCTAATTCTGTTAAAAATTCTTCAAAGATCGGCTCTAACTTTGCTCGGTTAGATAAACAGATATCTGCCCAGAGATCCGGTGGGCTGACTGCAATTCGGGTTGCATCTTTAAAGCTGCCGGCTGAAAGTTCAAATATTTCCTGATGATTATGACAGCTTTCTATATTATTGACCAAAGCAAATGCTATCAAATGAGGTAGATGGCTGATATATCCCACCATCTTATCATGCTCCTCTGAACCCATGATTTTGACGATTCCACCAATTTTATTAATTATATCTGACAAATTAGCAACCTGTTTCTCGGGTGTCTCTTTTAAGGGAACCAAGATAAAAGGTGCATCTTTGAATATGTCAGGATCAGACCATTTAACCCCACTTTTTTCTGAGCCGGCCATCGGGTGACCGCCGATAAAGTAAAGATCCGGTCTTACCTTAACGAGTTGGTTAGCCTGTTTAATAACATCACCTTTGATCGAACCTACATCAAATATCAAAGTACCTTGTTGGGCATGTTCTTGTATTTCATTTAAAATAGAGTTAATATTTCCAACCGGAACAGCTATAATTATTAGGTCTGAACTTTTAACACCTTTTTTAATATCAAGATATCCTTGTTCTATGATACCTTTATCTTCGGCCTCTTTTAAAGAATCAGAATTAACATCTACCCCGACAATCCTCTTGCAAATATTTTCTCTTTTTAAAGCTGCGGCCAGGGAACCACCAATTAACCCGGTACCGATTATGGTTACCTGCTCATATGTTTTCATCAGGCTAGAACCTCCTGGGTTCCTACCTTTCTTTTTAGGACCTCTGCCATTTTTCTTACTTCCACCATTAATTGATTAAAGTTGTCAAAGGTAAGGGACTGGGCCCCATCTGAAAGAGCGGCTTCCGGATTTGGATGGACCTCTACTAACAGACCGTCTGCTCCACTGGCAACAGCGGCTCGGGCCATCGGTGAGACCAAACTCCATTTACCGGTCCCGTGGCTGGGATCTACCACAATTGGTAAGTGGCTTAACTCATGTAATAGAGGTACTGAACTTAAATCAAGGGTATTCCTGGTATTGGTACTGAAGGTGCGAATACCCCTTTCACATAGGATAACTTGATAGTTTCCTTCCTTCATAATATATTCAGCCGCCAGTAACCATTCTTTTATGGTAGAAGACATATTCCTTTTTAACATTACAGGGGTGTCCAACTTTCCAACTGCCTTTAATAAGGGGTAATTCTGCATGTTGCGGGCCCCGATCTGAATAATATCTGCATATTCATTGACCAGATCTATCTTATTAACATCTATCACTTCAGTCACAACCTTTAAGCCGGTTTTATCACGGGCTTTGGCCAATAATTCTAAACCTTCTTCTTTTAAACCCTGAAAACTATAGGGGGAAGTTCTGGGTTTAAAAGCTCCACCGCGTAAGATCTTGGCACCTGCCTTTTTAACCGCCTGGGCGGTTTTTATAATCTGTTCTTCATTTTCAACTGCACAGGGTCCGGCCATCACAACTACTTCTTCACCCCCAATTTTTACTCCATCAATATCTATGACTGTCTTTTTTGGTTTGAAGTTTTTACCGGTTAACTTGTAGGGTTCCATAATGGGAATAACCTTTTCTACCCCTTCGATAGCCCTTATTTTCATCATACGGGCTTCCTTATCATCCTCATCTCCAATTGCTCCAATTATGGTCCTTTGAATACCTTCTGACATATGTACACCATAATCTGCCTTCTTTAAATGTTCAACTACATGATCTTTCTGCTTATTGGTACTATTGGTTTTCATAACAATTATCATATTATCAGGCTCCTTTCGAGATTATATTTTTAAGTTGTTTAATAAATTCTTGATTGTCTTCTTTCTGACCGATAGTAACCCTGATCCAGGTGGGTAAACCAAAAATATTGCCGGGCCTTACGATAACTCCCTGCTGCATAAGTTTTTCAAAAACTTCAACTGCATTCTGCTCAGTATTTATGAGCATAAAGTTTCCCTGGGTAGGTATATATTGAAGTCCAAGCTCATCTAAGGAGTTATATAAATAGTTTTTCCCTTTTTCATTACAAGCTCTGCTGTTTTGCACATGTTGTTGGTCATTTAGGGCGGCAACAGCCGCTATTTGAGCTACCTTGTTGACATTAAATGGACTTCGAACTCGATTTAATAGCTCGACCAGCTGAGGGTTAGCTATGCCATAACCGACCCTAAAGCCAGCCATTCCATAAATCTTGGAAAATGTCCTTAAAAGAATTAAATTTGAATACTGATCTATCAATTCCAATCCTTTAAAGTAATCAGTTTCTGTCACATATTCATAGTAAGCCTGGTCAACAACAAGCAAAATATCAGATGGGACCTCATCAATAAAATCTAATAACTTTTTCCTGCCTACAGTAGTCCCGGTCGGGTTATTGGGATCACAGATAAATATTACTTTGGTTTTTTCTGTTACTGCCTCAGCCATCCTGTCCAGGTCATGCCTATAATCTTCTGTCAGGGGAATTTCTTTACTAATCCCTCCACTGGCCTGAACGGCCAATTTGTATTTTATAAAGGAAGGATCAGCTAAAATTACTTCATCTCCCTTCTCGACAAAAACCGTCATTATATGATCGATTATCTCATCCGAACCATT
>DATGCJ010000084.1:0-9519 GCA_035312025.1 Halanaerobiales bacterium
TTGGCTTTTTTGTTTATAATTACAACTAAAATAAGATTAAAAGCGGCTATTTAAATTAATATTCTACTTATATTTTTGAATTTTGAAAAAATTAAAAAAGGGTTAAAGTCTCTTTTTGTTTAATAATATGTTATAAAGGAGGTTCTAAAAATGCTGGAGGAAATAAAAAAAAGGGTTCTAACAGCCAATTTATCACTACCAAAATATGATCTAGTTACCTTTACCTGGGGTAATGTCAGCGAAATTGACCGTGAAAATGATTTAGTAGTAATTAAACCCAGTGGGGTACCCTATGAAGAATTAACGGAAGAAAAATTAGTGGTCGTTGACCTTAAAGGGGAAATAGTGGAAGGTGATTTAAATCCTTCTTCAGATACCGCTACCCACCTTGAACTATATAAAAACTTTCCAGATATTGGTGGTATAGTACACACCCATTCGCCCTGGGCAACCAGCTGGGCTCAGGCCGGTAAGGGAATCCCCTGTTTTGGTACTACCCATGCTGATCACTTTTATGGTGAAATCCCCTGTACAAGAAAAATGTCTAACCCGGAAATTGAAGAAGAATATGAAAAGAATACCGGCCGGGTTATCGTTGAAACCTTTGATCAAATCGATGAAAATGAGATACCAGCCGTATTAGTAAATAGTCATGGCCCCTTTGTCTGGGGAGAAGATGCTATGGCCGCAGTTAAAAACTCTGTTGTCTTAGAAGAAGTTGCTAAGATGGCCTATAGAACTGTGCAATTAGATGACCATAGATCTTCTATTAATCCTACCCTACTTGATAAACACTTTCTTAGAAAACATGGTAAGGAATCATATTATGGCCAAGATTAATTTTTGATTAAAATATGAAAACTAGGAGGGACAAAGTTGAGTAAAAAATATTCAATTGGAATTGATTTCGGCACAAAATCAGGTAGAGCAGTTTTAGTTGATGTAGATACGGGTGAAGAAGTAACTACTTCAGTCCTTGAATATCCTAATGGGGTTATAGATGAACGGCTACCTTTAGAAGATGAAGAAGTTGAACTGGGTATTGATTGGGCTTTACAGGACCCCAATGATTATATGAAGGTTATCTATGAAACCATACCTGAAGTTATTCAGAAAGCAAAAATTGCCCCCGAACAGGTAATTGGACTGGGTATCGATTTTACAGCCTGTACTATGCTGCCTGTTGATGAAAAAGGTGAACCACTTTGTAATAAAGATGAATTTAAAAATAAACCAAATGCCTGGGTTAAATTATGGAAACACCATGCTGCCCAACCCCATGCTAATAAATTGAATGAAGTTGCTAAAAAAAGAGGAGAAGACTTTTTGAATAGATATGGGGGAAAGATCTCTTCGGAATGGCTATTTCCTAAAATCTGGCAGACTTTAGATGAGGCTCCTGAAATCTATGAGGCGGCCGACCGTTTTATGGAAGCTGCTGACTGGTTAATAATGCAGCTAACCGGGGTAGAAAAAAGAAATATTTCAACTACCGGTTACAAAGCAATCTGGAGTAAAGAAAGCGGTTATCCCGACAAAGAATTCTTTAAAGCTTTAGATCCCCGCTTAGAAAATGTAGTAGAAGAAAAACTTTCAAACGACATTTATGATTTAGGCGGAAAAGCAGGTAACCTAAAAGAAGAAATTGCCAAAAAAATCAACTTAACACCTGAGGTAGCAGTTGCCATCGCTAATGTTGACTCTTTTGTTTCAGTTCCGGCTGTAACAGTATCTGAACCGGCTAAGATGGTAATGGTGATGGGAACTTCAATCTGTCATATGGTAATTGATAACAAGGAACAGTTTGTGCCGGGCATGACCGGGGTAATAAGAGATGGTATCTTACCGGGCTTTTATGGCTATGAAGCAGGCCAATCTGCTGTAGGTGATATCTTTGAATGGTATGTAAGTGAAGGTATTCCAGCCTACTTTGCAAAAGAAGCAAAAGAAAATGATAAAAATATCTATGAATACTTAGAAGAAAAAGCGGCTGAACTAAAACCGGGTGAAAGTGGACTATTAGCTCTTGATTGGTGGAACGGCAACCGTTCAGTCTTAGTTGACGCCGATTTAACCGGTATGATCTTAGGTCTTCACTTGAATTCAAAACCAGGTGAAATATATAGGGCATTAATTGAAGCTACTGCTTTTGGAACCAATAAAATAATCAAGACCTTTGAAGCCAGTGGAGTTGAAATTAATGAGCTATATGGCTGTGGAGGTTTAGTAAAAAAGAATGAGACATTAATGCAGATCTATGCTGATGTCACTAGTAAACCGATCAAAATAGCCGCCTCTGAACAAACTCCCGCTCTGGGTTCAGCTATGCACGGCGCAGTTGCGGCAGGTAGTAAAAAGGGTGGATATGATGATATAAACGAAGCAAGTAAAAAAATGGCCCATCTTGAAGATAAAATCTATCAACCCAATCAAGAAAATGTCAAAATATATGAAAAATTATATCAAGAATATGAAGGGCTGCATGACTACTTCGGTCGGGGAGAAAATGATGTGATGAAAAGGTTAAAGAATATCAAACAACAAATTGAATAATTGAATTAAAAGATAAAGTAAACTTTATTTCAAAAGGAGAGTTTTCTAATGATAGAAGATTTACTAAACAGTTCTTTTACCTGTAGTTGCGGTAAAGAACACCATATAAATATTAAAGAAATAATCGTTGGCAGAGATATATTAAATAATATACCAAAGACTCTTCCTGCTTTAACTGATAAAAAGAAAGTATTATTGGTCAGTGATAATAATACTTATCAGGCGGCAGGCGAAAAAGCCAGCCGAATTTTAAAAGAAGCTGGCTTTAAAGTAAATAACTTAATTCTTACAGGTAATCAAGTAAAACCAAACCCTACAAATCTTTTTAAAATAATCAGGGAATATACCGAAGATCAATATATCATTGCCTGTGGCTCAGGTTCTATCAATGATCTAACCGGATATGCCAGTTATAAAATGGGGGAACCCTATTCAGTATTAGCCACTGCCCCATCTATGGATGGTTATGCCTCTTCAGTTGCTTCTATAACAGCCGAAGGTGTAAAGCAAACCTATAATACAGCTCCTGCTGAAGCGATCTTTGCTGATATTGAGGTCTTAAGAAAAGCACCACTTGATCTAATTCTGGCCGGCTATGGTGATCTACTGGGTAAGACCACCTCATTATTAGATTGGAAACTGGCTGATATTTTATTCAATGAATATTATTGTGAAAAAGCAGTCAGTATTGTCAAAAATGAATTGAAAAATATCATTCAACTTCTCAAAAAGGGAAACATAAGAGCAGCTGAAAATATTGAAACTTTGATTAAAGGATTAATCTATTCTGGTATTGCGATGCTTATGGTTGATAGCTCACGACCAGCTTCCGGTAGTGAACACCATATTTCTCATTACTTGGAAATGTTCGGTGAAAAAGAAAATATAGATCTACCATACCACGGTATTAAAGTAGGAATAGGGACATTATTTACCACTTCATTTTATCTTAAATTAAAAAAACTGGACTTTTCCAAACTGGAGATTAGATTGAATAAAGACAAGAGAGAAGAAGAGATAAAAAAGATCTATGGGGATAGGGCCCAGCCAATTCTAGATAATCTATATGAACGCTGGAATAAAGAATCTATCACAAAAGATGAAATAAAAAATAAGGAATATGATATAAAAAATCTAATTGATCACAATATTGAAATAATTAAAAAAGCAAGAAAGATACTAACAGAAAATAATTTTCTGCAGGCCGATAAAACTGAAAATATCTCAAAAAAACTGTTAAAAAATGCTATAAGGTACGGCTTTGAAATTAGAACAAGATATACTGTAACAACATTTTTAAACCAGGTGGAAAAATTAGATGAATTTGTTGATGCCTTACTAGAATATTATCATTAAACCAGCATAAATATTTTAAAAAGTAATAAAGTTGTAAATTTTCAGAATAATTTAAACTTTTATGAAGGAGTTTTAAATTTAATCTATAATGAATAAAATAGAACATATATATTTTTTGAATAAATTTGTCTGCACAACCATACAAAACTATATAAGAGATTTATTACGGAGGAGGAGCTATCATGGGAATGACTTCCCGACAAAGAATAAATACAGCCTTAAACCATAAAGAACCAGACCGGATTCCGGTTGATCTTGGTTCAACTATTGTAACTTCAATCTGTAAGGGTGCTTATATTGACCTAATGAAGGAACTTGACTTTAAGATTGAAGAAAATGAAGTGGAAATAATGGATGTAGTACAGCAGTTACCTTTTTTGGATGAAAGGTTACTAAACTGGGCTGAAGTTGATGCAGTACCCTTAATGACAAATGGTCCTTCCGATTGGGAATTGGAAATTAAGGAAGAAAGAGATTACTATACATTTGTTGATCAGTGGGGAGCTAAGCTATACAGGCCTAAAGATGGATTCTATTATGATTACCGGGAGTTTCCCATCAAGGAATCTTCTCTTAAAGCCCTGGAAGAAATGGCCTGGCCTGAACCCAACGATCCCGCCCGTATGAAAGGTATCAAAGAAAAGGCTGAAAGATTATATAAGGAAACCGACTATGCCATTGTTGGTTCACCCATTTTTGGCGGCGGTATCTTTGAACATCCCGCCCGGGTGAGGGGTATGGAAGAGTTTTTAATGTCGACAGTTAATAATAAGAAGTTCGCGGAAGCTATTATGGAAAAATTCACCCAGTTATATATTCAGGCCACTGAAAACTTCCTATCAGAAGTAGGAGAATATATAGATGTATTTGCTTACTGGGATGATGTTGGCATGCAAAATGGGCCCATGATCCGGCCTAGTTTTTATCAAAAATATGTTAAACCCCGGCAAAAAAGGCTTTTTGATACGGTTCGTAAAATGAGTGATGCAAAAATATTTCTTCATACCTGTGGGGCTAGTTCTCAATTCATACCTGATTTTATTGATATTGGAGTAGATATATTGAATCCAATCCAGGTTTCAGCAAAAGGTATGGATCCCAAAAAGTTAAAAAAAGAATATGGAAAAGATCTAACCTTTTGGGGAGGGGGAGTTGATACCCAAAATGTCCTTCCCTTTGGCAGTAAAAAAGATGTGAGAAAAGAAGTCAAAAACAGGATTGAAGAGTTAGCTAAAGATGGAGGCTTTGTATTTGCGGCTGTACATAATATACAAAATATGGTTCCACCCGCCAATATAATTGAAATGTTCGAAACCCTAAAAAAGAATTGGGAATATTAATACTCAAAAATAACAGCTAATATTTCCAAATAATTTTTACTATATTTGTCTATACAAACATACATTAGATTTAAATATTATAGAGTTTGTAGTAATTAATAGACATCAAGAGAAAGATACCATTATTTTTAGCTTAACCATAAAGGGGGTGTAGATTGACTTACTAACCACTAATTGATTGGCATTAGGAGACTTTTAATAAAAAAGGGAGGTTTATTAAATGTTTAAAAAGGTAAGCATTATCTTGCTAGCTGTTTCATTATTAATCGGCCTCATGGCTTTTCCAGCAATGGCCCAGGAAGAATCTGATGATCCGGTAGAAATATATTTCTTCCCCGGTGGTTCTCCAGGTGGTACATTCGCAACTGTTGTCTATAATGGCGCTAAAAAGGCCGAAGAGATCTTAGGTGATAGAGTTAAAGTTCACTACAGATGGTCAGAGTGGAGTCCACAACAAATGGTTTCTCAGTTCCAACAAGCTGTTGCTGCTAATCCAGATGGGATTGCTATCATGGGTCACCCGGGCGATGAAGCATACAGACCATTTGTCGAAGAAGCAAGAGAAAAGGGCATTATTGTTACCAGTCAAAATACAACCTTACCAGAATTAGAATCCAAGTATAAAGGTGAAGGTTTTGGTTATGTTGGTCAGGAACTATATCCTTCCGGTCAGACCCTGGGAGAAGGTTGTGTTGCAAGATTTGGTCTAGGTGAAGGAGACAAAGCCTTAGTATGGGGTTTAAAATCAAAACCAACCCGTGGACAAAGGACTCAAGGTGTAATTGATGCACTTGAAGATGCAGGTTTAGAGGTCGACTACATGGAAATTTCAGCCGAAGTTGATAAAGATGCTTCCAACGGTATTCCCGTAATAGTTGGTTATCTACAGTCTAATCCAGATTGTGACTTAATTGTTACTGATCATGGTAATCTAACCTCATCTCTACAAACATATATAGAATCAGCTGGCTTAGGACCAGATGATATTATTGGAGCAGGATTTGACCTTTCCGCTGCAACTGCAGAAGGTATTAAAAATGGTTATACAGACTTAGTATTAGATCAGCAGCCCTTCTTACAAGGTTTCCTACCAATTTATCAAATTTACCTTACAGAAAAATGGGGATTCTCAGGCTTACACATCGATACAGGTGCTGGCTTAGTACATGAAGGTAACATAGACATGATCGCTCCACTAGCAGAAGAAGGTATAAGATAAATTAACATATAGAACACTAAGAAGTGATGGGGCCTTTTTAGGCCCTGTCACTTATAATATAACTAGTTAATTCAATTAATATATACACCTACTTATTAGGAGGTTATTAACTATGAGTTTGGTTAATATGAAAAACATACATAAACATTATGGTGGTGTAACGGCCCTTAGAGATATTAATTTTGAAGTAGGCTCCAATGAAGTTGTGGGAGTTATGGGTGATAACGGGGCAGGTAAATCCACTTTGATCAAAATTATCACGGGCTTACATCCCTTTGATAAAGGTGAAATGTATATAAAAGACAAAAAGATAGATCCCAGAAAATACTCGGTTAAAAAGGCCCATGAAATCGGGATTGAAACCGTTTATCAGGAACAGGCCTTAGCTGAAAAGCAGTCTCTCTGGCGTAATATCTTTTTGGGTCGTCAAAAAACAAATAAATTGGGCTTTATTAAAGTAAAAGAAGAGAAGGAAGAGACCAACGAAATAATGAGAGAGTTGATGGGGTTTACAGGAATTGGTGCTAACCCTGATTCAAACATAAAAACCCTCTCTGGTGGTGAAAAACAGGGTGTTGCAATCGGTCGTGCTATGCACTTTGATGCCGATTTAGTTATCCTCGATGAACCAACCATGGCCTTATCCTTACAAGAAGTTGAAAAGGTTCTTAATTTTATTCGCGATATAAAAAAGAGAGGGAAGGCATGTATCTATATTTCGCATAATGTAGCAAATGTTTACCCTGTATCTGACCGTTTTGTAGTTTTAGATCGGGGCGAAATTGTCGGTAGATATGAAAGAGAAAAGATTTCTCTACAAGATCTAAATAAAGAATTAGTCGAACTTACTAAAGTAGAAGGTTAGGTGATATAATGAATTCTAACTCTAAATTATTATCTAAAGAAAAAATATTAAAATACAGGACCCAGGTTGGCCTTATAGGTATAGCTATTATTGTATTACTATTGTTTATGGTAACAAGTCCAGATGTCTTTTTATCACCACAGATCTATAAATCATTCCTCTCTACTGTGCCTTTTGTAGGTGTTATGGCTTTAGGCTTGACCATGATCTTAGCGATGGGAGAGATAGATCTTTCATTCCCTTCTGTAATGGCCCTATCAGGCTTTGTCTTTGCAATAGTTTTTAAAACTACCGGCAGTATATTTATTGCTCTAATTGCAACTATTGCAACCGGGGCGGTGGTCGGACTTTTAAATGGGCTCTTGATAACGAAAATCGGTATCCCCTCGATCATCGTTACAATTGGTATGCAGTTTTTCATCAGAGGATTTTCAAACATACTATCACAGGGTAGAGCATATCCCATGGACTTAAGTAGCAGTATCTTTTATAAGATCTTCGCCGGTAATATATTTGGGTTACCTTCTCAATCTTACTGGTTTATCGGCTTAGGTATCTTTTTATGGTTTATCCTATTTAGGCATAAATTCGGTGAACACATCCTTTTTACCGGTGATAATGAAGATGCCACCAAGATGATGGGTATTAATGTTGACCGGGTTAAAATTGCTACTTTTATTTTGATGGCAGTTTTGGCTTCCTTTGCCGGTGTACTGGATATTTTTAGAATGAGAACTTGGTGGCCGACCATGGGGGAAGGATACTTAATGATGGTTGTCGCTACTGTATTTGTTGGTGGAACTTCCATGCATGGTGGAGATGCCACTATCCTGGGTACTTTAATTGGTGCCTTTTTAATTGGTTCTCTCGAAGCTGGTATTGTAGCAGCTGGCTTATCAGGCTTTTGGACCCGTTTTATTTACGGTCTTCTCATCATAGCTGCTGTAACACTTCATACTGTACTTAAAGAAAGGAAATAACTATCTTATATAAGAAAGAAAAATATACTCTTGTTTAAATATTCTATCTAGATTTACAGAACGACTATATTTGATGTAAAATGACTTTGAAGGTGATAATTTATGGCAAATGAATACTTACCAAAATATATAAAAATCAAAAATGATATTGAAGATATGATAAACGAAGGCAAAATTAAACCGGGTAGTAAATTACCAACTGAAAATGAGTTATCAGCCAAGTATGGAGTTAGTAGGCATACTGTACGTAAGGCTTTAAACATATTAAGGCAGGAAGGACTATTATATAGAAAACAAGGGGTAGGCACTTTCTATAAGAATAATTCCAATAAAACAACTAAAAATATTGGATTTATTAGTATCAGTCTGCACGCCTATATCTTTGCCGATATGTTAAGCTCGGTTGATAAGATTCTTTATGAGAATGGCTATCAGATCTTATTGGGTAATTCGATGGACAACCACAAAAGAGAAAAAGAGATCTTAAAAGAATTCATAAAAAAGAATGTGGATGGGCTGATCATAGAACCTGCTAAAAGTGCTCGAAATTACCCCAATACTTCCTTATTAAAGAGGTTCGTAAATAATAATATTCCCGTTACAATTTTAGACAGTAAATTTGAAGAAGATAACTTTAATAATATTACTGTAGATGATGTACACGGCGGTATCCTGGCAACCGAGCACCTCTTAGAGATGGGTCATAAAAACATTGCTATGATATATAAAGGTCTACATAAGCCGGCTTTGGGGCGTTTTAGGGGCTATAAACAGGCTTTAAAGAAGCACAACATACCTGTCTATAATAATTACGTAAAACAGTACTTAAACTCTGAGTTTGAAGACAGAACTAATTTCAAAAAAGAAATAGAGAAAATTACCAAAGAATTGATCAAGGCTGACCCCCAACCAACAGCTATATTTTGCTTTAATGATCAGGTTGCCATCCTTGTTAAAGAAATACTGCAAAAACAAGGATTTGAAGTACCAGCCGATATTTCAATTGTTGGTTTTGATAATTCCAAACAAGTTAATTTAGAGAATATAACCTCTGTGGCCCACCCAAAAGAAAAAGTAGGAGAAAAAGCAGCCAAAATAACCTTAGAAAGAATTAATGATGGTAAATTTGAATACTGTGAAGATGTTATGTTTAAACCCAAGTTAGTAAAGAGAGGTTCTGTGAAAAGAATCCAAAAAGCGGGGTGA
>DATGCJ010000085.1:0-9852 GCA_035312025.1 Halanaerobiales bacterium
ATGAAAGAATTGTGATAGTCTTTAACTTCTTGTTCTGAGAGGGCTCTGTTGTAAATACGAACATCAGAGATTTCTCCTTCAAATGCACCATCAAAAGTTCCAAAATCACCTATATTTATTTCATCACTTGCTGCTTCAAGAGCATACGCTGTATCAGATGAATCTGCCAAAGAACCATTAACATACAGTTTCTGAGTAGAACCATCAAAAGTTAATATAGCAGTATACCATTTATTCGTAGTTAAAACAGCAGTTGCTTCTACACTATCACCACTTCCATTTTGTAGTAAGTCAGTAATAATGGCATCATTATTTTGTCTTATATTTATACCATTGTTTCCAACAGTACTTTCTGGAATGGAAACAATATACTTATTAGTTCCACTTACATTATCAGGTTTAAACCTCACAGCAATGCTTACCTGTTTACCACCATCAAAACTTGGACTTATACTACTTGCTCCATAGTACTCATCATTTGCTCCACTAAATTTAACACCTTCTTTTGTCGATAATGGTGTTCCATTCCTACTTGCATCATTCCCATTACCACTAATGTCAACAATCTTTTGTCCGGAAATTGGTATCATGTTGTAGGCTGCAACTAAACCAGTTGTAGCTTTTATTGAATTGTTTGTATAATATTTATAATTTGTCATAATATACCACGTTTAATTTGTTGTCACACTTACGCCTTTACCTTCAAGACTTGTAACAGCAGCATCACTTGCACTTGTTCTAGCTGCGTTGTTTCCACTTATGTCTATTGTTCCACTGCTCATACCACTATTGTCCAAATCTATTAATAAGTTATCAACCTCTGTGCTGTCCAATCCATAACCAGCAGCAGGAAGTAATAAGAAATAATCTATTCCTGAATTAAAAGTATGACCACTTGTGTATGTGCTAATAGTATTAGAACCATAGCAAATAAAGTATGTTAGGGTAGATGGTAAGTCAGCCAGGTCACCACTCACTATGTTATTCCCATCGCAACGAAAGTATGTTAGGGTAGATGGTAAGCCAGCTAAGTCACCACTCACTGTGTTATTCCCATAGCAACGAAAGTCTGTTAAGCTACTTGGTAATATGTTTAAATTAAAATCAAAGTCGTTATCAGCACTTTCAAAATAAGTTAAAACTCCATTTTTTGCAAATATCTTAACAGTAGAAGGAATAACGTTACTCTCTGTTTCTGAAGATGTTGAAATCTCTTGAAAATCACTATTACCTGTCCAGTCAACAACTGCAAAATCCCCACCATTGTTGAGTTTAAGACTAGAAGTATCACTAGCATTATCAGTAAACTCCATTACTTGTATGTATTCATCACCTGTATAATGTGTGTTTCTTTCGTGTGACAAATCATTAGGCTTTGATAAAACGTATTTTGTTGAAGCGTTACCCTTAGTAATAGGAGAGCTTCTTAAGAAGTCATTGTATGAATTATGAATATCTGTTAAAGAAAAAGGATTGTTATGCAATACACACTTTACTATATAACCATTATGATAATAAGATGATCTTTCAGTACCAACATATAAAGTACAAACTTCTGTTGGATAGCTTATTGAAGGAGTTCCAGAACCATCAAAAGTACCGTTTAAATATATACTAACAATACCACCTTCATTAACAATAATAATATGATAATAAGTACCAATTTTCATAGATGTAGATCCTATAAAAGAATCACCCCCTCTTGAAAAAAACTGTATTTTATCCCCTCCAAATTCTGTATTTAAAGCAATACTATTATCACCACCTTGATATAATGATAATATTGTTTTTGTATCGATAGAAACATTTAATTCATTAAATTTTACAATAGCTTCGATTGTAAAATCACCAGATGTTAACTCAATTTCAGAATATTCTATATTAGTACTACTTCCATCAAAGTTCATAGCCAATCCTTTTTCGGTCTTTTTAAAACCACCATCACCTACAGTCAGAACTCCTATACTGTTATCTACTTCATTAATAAGACTACCCTTTCGTGCATCAAATTCAAAAATCTTGCCCATTTACATAACCTCCTTCCGTGTCTCTGCCCAATGTTGCGTTATCTGTTCAAGACTAAGTATTCCTTCTTCAATTCTTAATTTAGGTATTAAACCATCGAAAGCCCTGTCCCCAGCATGACGATTACCAATATAAGTAACAGTTGAACTAGCAATAGGAGATCCTACTTCTTGATCAGCACTACCGCTTAATACAGGGGCAGTATTTTTGTCCCCAATATAAATATTGGTTACCCCGGTACTTGTTGATGTTATTGCAAAAAACAACATTTTGTTAAATTCAATATCACTACTCTCTGCAACTGACGGACTACCATTTCTATTTAATTTTAATTTACCACTTGATAGATAAAGATTGTTGTAATCTTGGTCACTATAAATATGCCCAGCGTTATTTTCTCCCAAACTATAAGGGTTAATCCAACCCGTAAATGTCCTATTACCAGTATTATCTATAACACCAATGCTTATATTACTAGAACTACCGTTGAACTTTGAAGTATAAAAACTACCGTTTTTAACAACCTCAACATCAGTAGGGGTAAGTTCAGATTGTTTGCCACTGTTCTCAATTACCCCGTTAGTTGATTGGTAATCAAGAAGAGTTGTTCCAGTATTTAACTCTTTATCAACCTTACCATTATATAACAAACTAACCTCTTCAGCAGTTAAAGCACCTTTATAAATTTCAAATAAATCCATACCGCCAAAAAAATATTCAAAATCGGCTGTATACCTTCTGCCAATGCTTATTTGTGTTACATCTACAGTAATACCAGAAATTACAAGTTCCGTTGTAGAAGTTGAATAAGTTGAAGATAATGACCCATTAGAATAAGTAGTTCCTGAACTCATATCAAAATTACCATTTTGAAGTAAATGAATATATCCTGTTCCAGAATTAAGCCTAAAATCACAAAGATATTGGTTAGATAATGTAATATCTTTTACTTTAATTCTAATACTATAAGTTCCATTTAACAATATTCCATTACAAACAATTCGGCTTGAAACCCCATTAAAATTAGCAATTCCATTCTTAAAAGAAACATTAGTGGATACACGACCGTTTTTACGGACAGTAAACTCATCATTAAAAGTTTCCCTGAAAACACACCTGTTATCTATATGGTATAAAGATTCTTTCATACAAGATCTTTTTGCATTGGCACATGATCAAACTTATCTGAAACTTGTAAATCAACCGGGTTAACACGGTTCTTGTATTCAAAATAACCCCTTAACTCGTTATAAACAGTACCAGAATATTCAGTGCAATAAAACCTTTTGTCATTGCCCTTGTTATCTTCCCCTATCCAAACGCCAAAAACAATCCATATCATTTGGGAAAGAAAATTGGTAAATTGATATCGGGTAGGGTGATCATTATATTTCCTGGATATCTTACAGAATTTTTTCTTCTCTTTTAATGTAAGGGGTTTTTTAGGTTTTAATATCAGTATATTGTTCCAGGTACCTTTTGGATAAGCATCTAAAAAATGACTTTCGGTAATACCTTTTGCTAAAGCTTCCGTTACTTTCAAATAACCATTGCTTGAAATAATATTAAAAGAATGGCTATACACTTTCAACCCTGGCTTTCCAACCTTTTTTCGATATAAGTTCATCCAGAACCTTATTGCTTTAGAAAGCCACGTTTCACTCTTTACAAGGCCTATACAACCTACTAAACCATGTTCATAACTTGCCTTGATCATATTTCTTGAAATTTTGTCCAACCTTCATCTGAATATGCTGAAACCATGGCATCTGCTACGTAATTTACAATATTTTCAAATATCACCGGATCTGTCTCGAAAGTATAACTATTCCTTTTCTTTTGTGTCCAATCTACAGATAAAGACAACAACAAAGTCGATTTAAATTCTTCTAACGTAGAGGGTACCTGGTTCGTAATAACCTGAATGATAGTTTCCCCATCTTGTTCAATCTCTTGGTAACCAATTATTGAAACCCCATGCATAACGTTTATCCCGGCCTTGATAACTTCTTGAAGGTCTGCAATGGCATTTGAAAGTATAGAAAACCTAATCTTCTTGGTTTCACCTTGTATAACAAAATCTTCTTTGATAATATCATTTATACCTTTATCTAAAACAAGGGCATCTATTATTTGTACACAATTGTTATAATCTAATATAACCGGCACTGTGCTTATACTTGGTTTTGCTTTTGGAAATATCATATTTTTTTAATTAAGAATTTAACAACATTAGTAGCATTCGCTATGTCTACTTCTATCAAAAAACGCCCCCTTTTACTAGATATTCCGCCTATCTCGTTAATATCTGTACCTGTAACGGCACTACCAAAAACACTTGAGGTAATTTCTTTCCAATTGCCACCAACAGAACCATCAGTGTCCGGGACAGTATCGTCCTCGTCCAAACTGTAATAAACCTTTACAGTGGCACCAGTGCCGTCAGTAATAGAAGTGTGGAACTCTAGTTCATAATGATCAGGGTAAACCTCTTTAAAATGTGTACCAACAGCAAGATTCGTCTCTTTAAACACGGGCTCGACACTACATATATCCCTTTTATCCGGGTTTTGGTTAAGCATCTTATAGATATCAAGGCTGTTATCAAAACCCCTTAACCTCCCCTCGTTTAATATGCAATAAACCTCGTCCCCCGATTTAAAAGGCCTATCAATGTTTGGCAAATCAATCATACTGCCATCTATTGAAAAAGAATTATAATCAAGCGAGGTTACTTGAATACCATCATAACGAAAAAAACGCCCGAGGATAACATTACTGTTATGGGGCGTTAATCCACTTATCATTATTTTTGTCGTGCCAATTACTGGTGAAGCTGTAAAATCACCATTTAAATTTGATATATAATTACTGGCAATATAAGGGGATAATTGTTCAACGTTTACATTCCTACCTAAACCTGGGTATTTCATACTTTATAATCTGTTGTAAAAATCATTAACGGCTTTCAAACCAAGCTTGGCAACTTCGTAAGGTACCAATTCCTTGGTATGAAATATCTCAATGTCTTTTTCTTGGAAACGGTTGACGAAAGCACATTCCACACCTTCTATAAAAATCCTTTTCTGATAGTATTTTCCGTTTTTCTTGTAGTCTGAATTTACTTTGTCGGTCTCTATTTCTACAGACCTTTTCTTTATGCTCTTGACAGTATATTGAAAATTAAGGTTTGTCCTATGTACAACAGGATTGCCTATTTTTATCCAACATTTTGGATATGAATTTATTATATCTTTTATTTCTTGATCGCCCATGCCAAAGAACTAAAGTATTGCGGTTTAATTTTTTCTTGGTTCTTTAAAACTGCAAGAGGGATTTTTACATCCTTTATCTCGATAGTTTTATCCAGCAATTCTTCATATTCTTTTATAAAATTATTATAACCCTTGCTGCTTGGTTCAATTACTATTTTGTCGCCTTTTTTCTTGCCATATTTCTCCATTAGGCTTTTTTTGACCGAATCATGCTTATCATAATGATTGTTGACTTCATCAATGAGCAACATGATATCATACGAAATAGCCCCAGGAAGGGCACAATTATTAAAAATAAATGACAAGGCTTCTTTAGACTCTATAAGGGTTTTTATGGTTATTTTCATTTCCTTTGTTTTAGACAAAAATAATAATTTTATTCAATAATACAAATATCCTCCCCTTTCTAGTCAAGATATTAATATTGAAGGGAAAACCTTTTAATATCTTATACTAGTTTATATCAAGATAATAATAATACTTGATATCTGTCTTTTCTTTTCCGATCCCATCTAGTAAGGAGGGTATTTATTTTTTTTTATCTTGACTTACCAGTTGTCGGGAGTAGGACAGTGCTGGATTATGATACCCTAGAAAAAAAAGACTGTAGGTTTTTTTATGTCCTGATAGACAAAGGATAAAACTCTTGGTCCTCATAACCCTTGGAATACAAATATAAAAAAAATCCCGAAAGAACAATGCCTTCCGGGATTTATTACTCCCTTCCCCTTTAGGTTATGAGGGCCATTAGGGGCCTAAGAATGTTGCAAATATAACTAATTTAAACCAAATAAAAAAACATCTAACTCTTCATTTCGTTCGTTATAAATTATCATACCAACAAACCCTGTGTTTTTTATTAAGAAATTTTTCTTTTCTTCAATACTAGAATGGTAAATCATCTTCAATGTCATTATTAGTTTTAAACAAATCATTATCTTTATCTTCTTCTTCTACCCTTTTTGCTTCTTCGTCCATGTTAAAATCACTATCCTGGGTAACGTTCCAAGCATATAGGTTAGTAAACCATCTACCATTATATTCCCGGCAAGAAATATTAAAATCTACCTCTACCATCATCCCCTTACATATCCGGCCAATCTTCCCAAGAACAAATTCCATTACCTTAAAACGATAAAACCTCTCTTTATCTTTTTCCAATACTTTTAACGTAAATTCATAAGAAACAAAAGTTGTACCGTCTTTTTTTCGTATTTCATTTTCTTCAATACCTGTTTTTAATTCTCCTGTTATTGAATACCTCATACAACATGTAATTAATATTTAGAATTATATTCATCTATTGCCTTATCTATGGCTTCCTTTAAATAAGCGGACATATCACCTACCGCCCTCTTGAACTTGTCTTTTTTGTCCAAACTTATCCGAAATTTTATAAATCCGCTTTCCTCTTTTTCCTTCGGCTTTAATTTTACTTTCATATATTATATATAAATTATTTGTTATCATTTTTAAGTTTTATTCTTTCTAATTCATAACCAAGGAAAAAACAGGTAAGACATAAATGATTATAAACATTCGTCCTGGCTATGTTATATTCCCTGTTTTTTACGATACCTATATCCTTAATATCATTAATCATCCCTTTTATCTTTTCCCTAATAATATCTACCTTCTCAATTTGTGATAAACTATTAAACTCAGAAAAATCACCCTCGTAAAGACTATCGGCCTTTTCAATATCGCCCACATCCTTCCTTTTCCCATCATTCTTATACGGGGACACATAATTTAATTCCGATAACATCTTGCCAAGCCAAGCTTTTGACAATAATAACTCTTCTGAAGCCCTCTTTATATTATTGCTGTTAAAAGAACCCTTGTTCTTCAATATAGCACGTGCCAAATAATCAGCCTCTAAACGTAATTTTTGTTCAATCATGATAATCCTTTTTTAAATAAAACCTTTTAACCTAGTTATTATCTCTTTCTGAAATTTTGTTATGTCATATAAATTGCCCATCAAACAAGAAAAAACACTCAAATAATCCCCCTTTTCAGTACCCTTTATATCTATAGAAAGCAAATCCCCTTCTAATGCATATAAAAAAGAAGCTAGTTCCTGTGAATTGTTGTGCAACTTCCCTACAACATCCCCCATATCATGGGCCACCCTGTCAAAAAATGCCCTCTGAATATCATTTTGCAAGGGCAATTCACTATTTTCCCCTTTAACCTCAGCATCCATTTTAAGTTCTTCTCTTAATTTCTTTTCATCTTTTTTCATAACAAATCATTTTAAATGTTTAATACTCAATTTAACAATCCCTACAAATGTAATTATTTATTTGTACCCACACAAGGTTTTTTCAAAAAAAATGTTCCTACAATGCCCCAAGGTAAACCCCGAAAATTTATCCCCCCTGTGCCCACACCTGTTTTCGCTATATAGTAATAAATAGGGGGGGTACCCCCCTTCAACCCTCCCCACCTCTTGCAGAATCAAAATTTTCTTATTGTTTAACAAAAAATTATTAATTATGAAGACATTTGAAATCCAAAACTTGAGGTCAAAAAAGACAAATTTTATTAATGATTTTGAGGCAACAAACCTCGAAATTGTAAAACCCTATCAGAAAAAAGGCGGAGAAATCCGTTGGTTACGATGTAAAACTCCAAACGGCAAGAATATTGCTGTTGAGGAAGGTGAAGTAGTAGAACTACACAACACCTATGGTGGTGTTCTATTAGCCGGTGACGGCAAGGAATTACAAGAAGTAAAAGAAGGCATGGAATGTGTGTTAAGCACTAAAATTAAATTCGCTCGTGAAGCCGGAGAACTGATGGTATTGAAGTAAAAGGAGGGGGGGCATCCCCTCTTTTTTTTTAACTTTGTCTCCCCCCCACAGGGGATATATAACAAGATAAAAAATGATAATAAACAAATTTAAAACTCTCTTCCTAAAAACAGGAGGGGAGTATAAAGAGCTTCCTCTCGTGGGGGAACCTGCCAGGGTTCAATACGAGAGGAAGAAATTCGGCAAGATAGATAACGTAAAAGGTTATCTTACCGGAAAGATTAGGACAATTAATTTGCCACCTCAAAAGGATAATATTATTTATATTGTCTCTTTTGAGGTATTGACAGAAAACCCTGAAAGGGCAGATCTTTTCACGCCCTTTTTAAAGGTAAAATCTACAAATTCCTTAGAGGCTTATAATGGCCTCTTCCGTAAAAAGGAATCTACACCCTTGTTCACTGTAATAGAGGACAGGGGATATGGTATCAAGTATGAAATATATTTTGGTACCAGGAATGAATGTGAAAAAATGGCTTTCATGAAAAACAATGAGGCCATGAACCAATATCATGGTTTTTCATGTTCAAAGGATATGTTAGATGGTAACCAAAAGCCATATAACTATTATGTAAAATAATAAAATAAATACCATGAAAAAAATTGATTTATTAAAAATCATAGTTTTTCTTATTATAATAGGAATGACTTTAATAACACAAATATGAACAACAATAAACTGACCAAAGGAGACGAGATAGAACTCGTTTTCATAAAAAATGAAAAGGGCAAACGCCCTATAAGCCGTCTTGATAACGGCAAAATTTGTATACTCGACAGGGATACAAAAGGATTTTTCCCTGTAGGGTCAAAATGGGTATGCCAAATAATAAAGGTGGAAGATAAGAAGGTTATCTTTGCCCCTTTATACATGATAGCTACCCCAAGAGAAACAGCATTGGAAATAGCCGAAAAATCAAAGAGCTTAGCGGCTAAATTCTCTAAGTAACACTTCAAGGGAAAGCATAATCCCTATGCTTTCCCTTGCTTTTAATTTGTTACTTTAAACCCCCTTTTTTTGATAAACTATGAAATAGAGAGTACTTACAATCTGTAAGTATATTATTATGGAAAAAATCCTTAGAAGCCTTATCCCACTAGGCTTTATCTACAATATTGACTATAATGGCATCATCGTATCAAAAAGTATCTATAAAGATTTGGTATTTGTGATAACCATTACAAAAGAAAACCCTTATTGCCTTCAGCTTACATGTTATCCATCAATTGCCTCAAAAAGAAAGCATCACAAGGTGCCTGACTTAACTTTTGACATAATTAACTATAACCTGGTAGAAGTATACAAAGAAGTGGAAAAATGTATGTTCAAATATCTTGCATATAACAATTCCCTTATGTTATACGACAAGGAAAACCCTTTATGACGCACCAGCAGGGGCGTAGAGACACCCCCCTGTCCCCTCTTCTTCATCCTCATGTTTTACTTGTTGCTATTATTGCTTATAGTTATTGTTTATAGTGTTAGATATTATATGGGGATAAGTTTTTATTAATTATTTGATAAGGTCTTGTATTTTGTTTTTGCTTTATTAAGGTTATTTTTATAGCTTTATTTAGTTATTTTGGTAATTTATGCTATTAATATTTTTTATTTGAATATTATCCTTAAATAAACTGTAATAATGATATTTTGTATAATCCAAAGGTGGAATAGTAAACAAAACTTCTACTAAATACCCAGAAGGGTATCAAGTATAAAATATAAAGTGCCA
>DATGCJ010000086.1:0-13671 GCA_035312025.1 Halanaerobiales bacterium
ACCTCAGATAAAGTAGTTAAAGGAATATCTAATTCTTCTGCCAACTGTCTGGTCTCTTCTGAAGTAGGTATAGCCCTGATATTTAAACCATCTTTTACCCTGGCTCCGATCTCTCTAGTTGCCCAGGCTGCTGTAGAACCACTTCCTAAACCTACGATCATTCCATCCTTAACATATTCCGCTGCCTTTGCTCCTGCAATCTGTTTAGCTTTCATCCTTTAATCCCCCTATTATTAATTGAAATAGATATTTTTTTCTTTATATTAATTATATACCTTTTTAACATTAATTTCTTTAAAAATTAAGAAATATATCCCTTGTTATTTAAATAATCTAAACCGCTCTCAGTAATTGATGTACCGGCTCTACCCCTTGCTACTTTTATCATATCATTTTCTTTTAAATTATTTAAAATTTTTCTAACTTCCATCTCTGAAATTTCATAATAATTATGTTTGAAAGCTTCTGTTAAACTCCTTCTACCCGTGTCATTACCATCTTGAGCTAGATGGTAAAGCCTTTTCAGTAATAATGCATCTTTTTTAGGAGAGTTATCGGCTGTTTTTAAATAATCCGGTAAGTTAGCAAAAGACAATTGCTCTTCCCCAACGGTAACCATGTATTTTATGGTGTTTTTTAATTCCCTAACATTACCGGGCCATTCGTATTTTTTAATAAATTCTTCTAAATCACTTGTTATTTCTTTATATTCACCCCACTGTTCTAAATAGTAGTCTATTAAGGTAGGTATATCTTCTAACCTTTCTGTTAAAGAAGGTATTTTAATCTGAAAGACATTAAGCCTGTAAAAAAGATCTTTTCTAAACTTTCCTTCTTCCATCAATTGAAATAGGTCTTGATTGGTAGCCGCGATAATGCGGGTATCAATATTTATGATCGAATCTCCACCCAATCGCATGATCTCCTTTTCTTCGATAGCCCTCAATAAGCGGGCCTGTAAATTTAGTGGTAAATCCCCTATTTCATCTAAAAAGATAGTACCCCCGGCGGCCTGTTCGAAAAGGCCAATCTTACCACCTTTGCGGGCTCCGGTAAAAGCTCCTTCTTCATATCCAAATAGCTCTGATTCCAAGAGGTTTTCCGGTAAAGTAGCACAGTTTATAGCTACATAGGGTTTTCGGCTACGGTGCGAATAATTATGAATAGCACCAGCAAATAGTTCTTTGCCCGTACCGCTATCACCTAAAAGTAATACAGTTGAATCAGTCCGGGCTATCTTTCTACTTATCTCTTTGGCTTTTTTAATCAAAGTACTGTCGCCTATGATATCTTGAAAGGTATGTTCGGTATAGTGGCCTTTACCGACTAACTGTTTATGTACTTTTTGTTGGGTTTTAACCATCTCCCGGTAGGGAGCAATTATAATTATCTTGCCGTAAAACTGATCATCAAATTCTACAGATTTAACTGTAAAAATTAATTCTTTCCCTTTAAACTTAACCAACTTGTCCTTCACTTCTTTTTCTTCTAAGATGAAGTCCAAATTATTTACTTTATTTATCAAAATATTTATATCTTTACCGACCACATTTTCTTTTTCTAGTTTTAAAATATTTTTTGCCTTATAATTAATTAACTCTATCTGATTGGTTTCATCGGTCACTATTACACCGCTCATTAATTCATCTAAAAGCAGTTCCCACTGATTTAAAAGGACCCGCCGGTTTTCCCAGCCGTAATCGAATCCATACCAGATTGTGGGTACCTTTATTAAATATTTTTTTATAATATTCTCAGCCTTAACACTGTCGATTCTCAAAATAGATAGGATATCCAACACATTGGAAATATCAAAGACTCTATTGCCGATTAATATTATTTCCGCCTCGATATCGGGGAGAAATTCATAGGGTTCATCTTCCGGAACGATGATATATTCCACTGATTCAGGATATTCACTTTTCCCTTCATAGTATGGGTAAAATTTAACATCGGTGATGCCTAGTTGATATAATAAGGCCATAGTCTCATTGGCCATATATTGGTTTATATTACTAACCAATACTTTCTTGCCGGCCGGTATTTCTCTTATCTTATTTAGTGCTTCTTTTGTTATCGTCCTCTTCATCATTAAAGTAGGTGCATCACATCTAATTTTATCGACCATTATATTCAATATTTCAGGGTCTGTATAGAGTATTAAATCTGTGTCTGTAATAGGTGGAACAAATTCCATGTCAGGATACCTATAATCAATAATGAAAAGATTAGAAAAAATCTTCTCCAATTCACTTTTAAAAAATTTAGATACCTGTTCATCGATTGCTAATACTGTAATTTTCTTTTTCATAAATATCACCTTTTCAATTTAATAATGGGATAGATAATAATTATTATTTTAATATATCCCATTCAACTATATTATATATTAAACATGAGACCTCATATTCCCTTTTAATAAGGCTTTCTTTTTATTTTAAATATGGCATATAATATGCATTATACATAATTGAATAATGTCTGGAATTATTTTATTATTTTTAACAGGGGGTTAAATTAATGTTTAATAGCTTTGAAGAACTTAAAAGATATGTAGAAAAAAATAATGTGAAAACCCTAGATTTTAAAATACCGGAACTAAAAGGAAGTTGGAAACATCTCTCAGTTCCCGCCCAAAGATTAAAACCCGAAATTTTTGAAGAAGGATTTGGTTTTGACGGTTCAAATTATGGATATGCCAATGTGGAAAAAAGCGACATGGTCTTTAAACCGGACTACAGAACCGCTTTTGAAGATCCTTTCTGGGAAGAAAAAACACTCGCTTTTCTGGGCAGGATCTATGAAGTTGGTAAAGACGGTGATATCCCATTTAACGGGGAATCACGCAATGTATTATTAAGGTCATTAGAGTATATGAGAGAAAATGATTATGCTGACCAATTCATATTAGGACCTGAATTTGAATACTATATCTTCGATGAAGTATACTACTGGAACCAAAACCATAATACTGGTTTTAATGTCTACTCCCAGCAGGCAGCCTGGGACCGTGATAATTATGATGGGTTTAAGGTCAACCCCAAAAGGGGTTACCATGTGGATGCTCCCCATGATAGGGACAAAGATTTAAGAGCTGCTATCTCCACAGCCTTAGAAGATCTCGGTATTGAGGTTAAGTACCACCATCATGAAGTAGGTGCACCCGGTCAGCATGAAATTGAAACGGAAAGAGTACCGGCTGAAAAGATGGCTGATGACACCATGAAAATTAAGTACTTTATTAAAAACATGGCAGTACAGTGGGGTAAAACAGCTACCTTTATGCCCAAACCTTTATATGGGGAAGCAGGCAACGGATTTCATGTTCACATGCAGTTATTAAAAGAAGGGGAGACCATCTTCAGCAGCCAGGAAAGTGAATATGCCGGCTTATCTAAAAAAGCACTTTATTTCATGGGCGGAGTATTAAAACATACACCAGCCTTGATGGGTTTAGCCGCTCCCTCAACTAACTCTTACCGCAGACTAGTTAATGGTTATGAAGCACCGGTTGCAATCTGTTTTTCTAAAGCAAACCGTTCGGCTGTAATCAGGATTCCGGGCTATGCAACTGATCCTTCCGACCGAAGATTCGAATTCAGGCCCGGTGATGCCTCAGGTAATTCATATCTCACCTATGCGGCCCTCTTAATGGCGGGCTTAGATGGAATTGAAAATGAAATTGATCCTATTGAAGAAGGTTACGGCCCGATCGATAAAAATATTTATGACCTAACCGAAAAAGAAAAAGCTGACCTGGAATTTTTACCAAAAGACCTGGAGGAAGCAATTGATTCTCTAGAAAATGACCACGACTTCTTGCTTAAAGGGGATGTCTTTTCGGAAAAACTGCTTGAAGCATGGTTAGAAAGTAAAAAGCACGAATGTCAATATATTTATAATAGGCCAACTCCCGATGAATACAAATTATACTTTGATGTTTAAAGAAAGGAAGGGTTCCGAAAAATGATTCGGAACCCTTTTTATACTTTATTCTTATTTAATTATTTTACATACTCTGGAACATAAACTTTCTGTTCAAAAGGTAGTGAACTAAACTCAATCTCTGGTCCATTCACTCGCACAATGCTGTCGTGATCAAAATGCTTTAAGAACTTATCTACACCTTTTATTGGTAGATCAAGGATATCAGTTTTATAATGCATCGGAAAAATCACTTTCGGGTTAATTTGCTTTACTATCTCATAGGCCTGGTCAGCATCAATTGTAAAATGTCCGCCCACCGGAATTAAAAGTACATCAACATCTTTTAAAGCTTCCTTTTGTTCTTCATTTAGAGGATGACCTAAGTCTCCTAAATGACTTAATTTGATATCATTGAAATTATAGATAAATATTATATTTTCGCCTCGTTCGTTGCCTGACTGGTCATCATGGTAACTTTTTATTCCTTTAATCTTTATTTCCTTATCACTATAACCTGAAATATCCCTAACTATAGAAGGACTGCCGGGCACTAAATCTACAGCGTTGTGATCAAAATGATCATGGCTGACAGTCACAATATCGGCTTTATCATTAACTATCTTATATGGTAAATCTTCGTTATAGGGATCTGTTACAATTTTAGTCCCTTGGAAAGTTGTGATAGTAAAAGTCGCGTGACCCCACCATTTAATCTTCACTTTTATCTACCTCCTTATCTATTGAAATATTCAACTTGAATCTGTACAAATTCAGTCTGAAATTTAATTTATGGACTTCATATAATTTATTCAATAAAAAAGAATATATCCTCCTTATTTCCTGCTCTCTTCATATATCCTAATAAAATCTTCCACCTCAATTCTACTTATTAATTCACCAATAAATTCTAGTGGAAGCTCAGAGAGTTTCTTAAACCGCAGACAGGATTTTCCCATATTAACTTTCAAATCAGCCTTTTTATACTCCCTTTTTAATTCTTTTTCTAATTCTTTAGATTGATATACTGGTGTTAAATAGAGTGAAAAGTAGTTTTTCTGGGCAGAAATGGCTGCAAATAATAAAGGTTTTTTATTATAAGTAGAGGGATATTTTGTCAGAGGAACCTCATAACTAATCATCCCCCAATTCATCCTTTCCTGATATCCATTTGGTAAGTTATCCGATACAATTTGTCTTAACTTTTTTACTACCTCTCTTTTTCCTTCCGGTAATTCATTTAAATATTCTTTTACAGTTTCAGCACTGCTTTTGGCCATCATTTCACCTCTTCTCTATACACTTACCAACAGCAGCTGGTTTAAGCGAATTATAATGATAAAAGAAATGATACTTATAAAAGATAGTTTGATGTGCTTTTTAAAACTAATTTTATACTTTTTATTGGCTCGGTAGCAGTTAAATAATAATACAAACATTATTATAATAGGAATGATATAGAGGTTAATCCCCAATAAGTTACCTACTCTAGCCTCATCCTGAAGGAGTAATCTATTTGGATAGATAACACTTATTAAATAAGGTATCAGTCTATATAGAAAGGGAGTTAAGACAAGATAATATAAGTCCTTATAATTTAATTTTTCCATTAAATAAAAGGCTAGATAAGATTGAACTATTGTAAAAGAAATTCCGCCAATAATGACCAGAAAATAATGAGTATTATTGGCATAGGTCCCAATTAAAGGCCGTGAACCGTTAAAATCGAACCCCATATTATATCCCAAAACTGTTCCCACTAAAAAATGGCCGTATTCATGGATGATAACAGTTAATAAAGAGGCAATAAATAAAAATAAGTATATTCTATATTTCTTAATTATTCGCATTCAAATCACCTATTATATCATTATTTATTTAAAACAAATTTGAATCATCGTTAAAATAAAACAATCAAAATAAAAAGAGTTAACAAATTCAGTTATTTATTAGGAATTTGTTTAGTTAATAATTATTTGAATTCATATAAACCGATCATAACACCATCAGGGTCTTCTATATTGATAAAACTACCACCTTTAATCTGGACAGGACCTTCCTTAATTTCGATTCCCTTTTCTTGCAAGAATCTAATTGTCTGGTCAAGGTCTTCTACCCCAAAGCCCATTTTAATCTTGGATTCTTTGGCTTTGTCAGCTTTGCTTTCACCGCTACGTTCTATTAATTCTACCGTGTTTTCTTCACCATCTTCTAAAAATATAATTTTCACGCCTTCTTCCGGTTCTATTCTTCTTACTACTTCCAGTTTTAAAATTTCAGAATAAAACTCATAAGACTGATCGAGGTCAGCCACTTCAATCGTATTAAAAAGAAATTCCATAAAATACACCCTCTCTGATTACTTATTATTCCTTAATTCAACAAAGAAGAACTTATCCCCTTGTCTTTTTTCTAAAACAGAAAAGTTATAATCTTTTGCTAAGTTAATAAAAGTTTCCATACTCTGCTCATTATCCTGCCAGCGGGCTCCATAACCCGTATTAATAGTATTTTCATTAAAGTTTACTTCCACTTGTGCGGCATAAACCTCTTCTTTATGCGACTGCCGGGCTGGAATAGTAAGGTCCCATATTAAAAAGCTGCGGTTTGGTTTTAAAACCCTTTTTACCTCTTCAAATACTTGACCAATATCATTATTTTCCAAGTACATGAGAGTAAAAAAGGAAGTAACCATTTCAAATTGATTCTCTAAGAAGTACAGATTACGGGCATCCATAACTATCTTCAAAGCCTGATTTTCAGGTGATTCCAGCAGTTCTTCCTCATCGATATCAATGGCCACAACATTATCTCCATAAACCTGAGCCATTACTGCTTCACCACCACCGCCAATGTCGAGGATCCTGCCCATATTATTCTTCTCTTCAATATCAACTATTTGCTTGTCTGTAAAAAATATCTTATCTTGATCAATATCAGCCACTCGCTAATACCTCCTCGATATTTGATATGTATTTAATATCCCAATTATATAAATCAAAGTCGTAATATCCTTTTTTAATAATGGGATCATCTCTACTTATTTTTTCAGCCTCCGCTTCACTAGCAGCTGTAAATATTACCATGCCGCCGTCCTTTTGTTCAAATCCTCCCGCTATCAGAAAACCATTATCTTTTAACTCTTCTATATATTTTAGATGTAGATTGAACACAGGTTCTTCTATTATACCTTCCGATACTCTTCTATCTATTCTAACAAAGATATTATTTTTCAATATATTTGGCTCCTTTAAGAAATTTTAGATTTATCCGCAACTTCTGCCAGCCTTTTTTCAGCCAGAGAAACTAAAATAACGGATACAATTATTAAAATACTCCCGGCAAAATGGTACCAGGCCAAAAACTCATTAAACACTAAGATACCTACTATTAAACTTGTAATCGGTTCAAAAGTACTTAAGATCGATGAAGTAGTGGCAGTTATGTATTTCAGGCCGGCCTGAAAGGAAACCATTCCAAAGATATTACAAATTAGGGCGACCATAATAGTACTAAGCAGGCCTTTATAATTGTAATTTAAACTTATATTACCCGTAACTAAAGTTAAAGCAAAGACGATAAAGGTATTAAATAAGGAAAGATAAAAGGTAATCACAAAACTATTTAGATCCTTTATGTTACTATTTGAAACCATTAAGATGTAATAACTATAGAGAATACCTGATATCAGGGCCAACCAGAAACCAAGCATGCTTATATTTGAAAAAGAACCAAAACCCATTAAAAAATATATACCGGAAATAGATAAGATAAGGGCAAGCACTTTTTTGGGCCCGATCTTTTCTTTATATAAAAAGACTGAACTTAACATCACAAACACCGGATAAACAAAATGGAGAGTCATGGCAAGGCCGGTCGGCATATATAAAAAAGATATATATAAGATGACCAGCATGATGGAATAACCGAACAGGCTGACCTTAAACAATGTCTTATATTGGGCCTTCGTTACCTCCATATCAAGGTTATATAGTTTTATAAAAATAAATAACGCAACTGCAGCAAATAATGACCTATACAAGGTGAAACTATAGGGGTTAAATCCATTGGCATAGGCGGTTTTGGCTAAAAAACCCTGAAATCCAAAACCTACTGCTGCAAATATTGTTAATAAAATACCTTTTGTTTTATTCATATTTTTCCACCTAATATTATAAATTTTTAATTCGTTATGCTACTAAATTTTCTTAATCTCTTTTAGGTTTCTATTTAAATATTTAAATAAATATATGTCAGGCATTCTTATATTTCTCCAATGCTCATAATCAAAACTATCATCAAAGTAATTTAAGATCACTCCCAGCCAGGTCCCATGACCGGCTACTATGATATTACCCTGCTTAATGTTATTAACTATCTTATTTAATACTTTTAAACCTCTCTCCTGTACTTCATTAAAAGATTCACCGCCTGGTAGAGAATAATCAAAATCATTCCACTGCTTGGCTGCAAATTCAAAAAAATCATCTATGTAATGGTCCGCAACTTTTCTTTCTCTTAAATTATCCATCAATTCAATACTGAGTTCATTATCTTCTGCTAATGGTTTTACGGTATCTATTGCTCTAAAATAAGGGCTAGCATATACTTTATCAATGCTTATATCTTTAAATATATTTACTAATTTTTCAGCATCTTTTTTTCCTTTGGTTGAAAGCGGGCGATTAAAGTCTTCATCTTCTGATCTATAAATCGTTTCAGCATGTCTGATAAAATACAAGTTCAATTATCTTCACCTTCTCTATCTATTATAATATTATCTTTAATGTATTGTAGTGCTTTCACTTCCCGTAAGGCCCAAAAAGGTGTCTCTTTATAACTTTCCATAATTTCTATATTATTTGCAATAGCTTTATTAATATCTACCCACCTTGTTTCTAATTCCAATTCCAACTCATAATCTTCTAAATCTGAATAACCTAATTTTTCTTTAATATCAGTTAGATAATAATATGAGGTCATTTTTAAGATATCATATCCCTCAACAGGGGCCTTATTATATTCAATAATTTTTCCCAGGGAATCAATATCTGTCGATATTATTATCCCACATTCTTCTATTATTTCTCTTTTTAAGGCTTGAAAACGGGTTTCACCTTTTTCTACTCCCCCACCTGGGAAAGCATAATCACCGTATTTTTGAGAATAAAGCATCAGGAGTTCATTATCTTTTAATATGACTCCCCGTACTGCTTCCCTCTCAAATGTTTTTGGGGGAAAATCTAAATTATCTTTCTTATATATAATTTTATTCAGCTGCATTCATCTTCCTCCACTTAACAGTTTTTATACTTTTTTAAATTCAATTGTTTTTTCATTTTCACGCTCTAAATTTAATGGCAAATTAGCAGTCATTTCTTTAATGCACTGCTTTTTTAAAGTATGGTCTTTAAAAGATAGATATCCCCCCGTTTTTAACATGCCGGATATGCTCTTGACAGTTCCCCTCATATCATTTAAATCATGTAGAGTATCATACAGGATAACTACGTCTATACTTTCTTTTTCAATCATTTTTATATTATGGCCGTCAATATATTCTACATTTTCTAAATTTTCAGTTTTAGCTTTATTCTTTACTTTCTCAAAAGCTATAGGATTAATATCAACTGCAAATACCTTACCCTTATTACCTACCATCTGAGCCAAAGGAATTGTAAAACGGCCGGGGCCACAACCATAATCGACCACATGATCACCCGGCTGAATATTAGTTTGTTTTAATATCTCTTCTGGAGGAGAAAATATTGACTTTATCTTATACTCAGCCGCCATTAAATTAAAACTGATTTTATCTATCAAACCAACTTCCTTCATTTTTTGTTCTCTCCTTTTTAAGTTATAGGATAAAATAAGGAATTTAAAAAGTTGGAAAATGCCTAATGCCTTTTGTATATCTTTAAATATTTCTGCTAATTCTTTTTTGCAGCCTTACCCCTATATTGACAACAGCCATATAGAGGTTAGCCAGAATTACAAAAGAAACTAGACTGCCCAGAACCTTTATTTCAAATAAATTAGAAAGTCCTATCACAAGACTAATTAAGGAAACTGTCCATACTAATAATTGGGCAAAAGAGATAATTTTTTGTTGAATATCATTTCTAAAGGTATAATAACTAATTAAAAGGGCTAAGACCACCGTCACTAAAGCCCAAAAATTATAAAACATATTTGAATCTCTCCCTGTTTATTATTGTTTTTAATAATTTCAGATATAATATCTCTTAATTATTCTTATTCTCTATTTTTAAATCTTTTCCTTTTATTAATTCATCATGATTATCTATTTTAATAAGATAAGGGTTATTGATAGATAAATTAACATCTACACAATAACCCCTTTAGACTGACTAATCTAATGTATTTAATTCTTTGGAACGAAGGGCAGCTTCCTTCACAGCATCAATTAGTATGCCCCTAACTCCGTGTTTTTCTAATACTTCTATACCTCGAATTGAAGTCCCCCCCGGTGAGGTAACCATATCTTTTAAAACACCGGGATGGTTTTCTGTTTCTAAAACCATCTTGGCAGAACCTAACATGGTCTGAGCAGTTAATTTTAAGGCCATCTCCCTGGAAATGCCGGTTAGTACTCCTCCATCAGCTAAAGCTTCGATCATGATATAGATGAAAGCAGGTCCGCTACCGCTTAAACCGGTTATGGCATCCATAAGATTTTCTTCTACTTCTACTACTTCCCCGACTCCGGCAAATATCCTATTAACCAACTTAATATCTTCTTCAGCGGCATTTCGGCCGGGTGCAATCGCTGAAATACCGGACTTGACTAAGACCGGAGTATTAGGCATTACCCGGATGGTCCTCACATCTAATGGTAATTTTTCTTTGAGGTGAGAATTGCTGATCCCGGCCGCAATAGAAATTATCAGTTTGCCTTTAGCTGCTTCACTGATCTCTTCTAAGACATGGTCTATTACCTGAGGTTTAATGGCTAATAGTACGGCATCCGCCTGTTCTACTCCATATACGTTATCATCTGTAGTTTCTATACCACCATAATCTTCATTATTTTTAGTTTCTTTAGCTTTTATATCACAGCCGATAAGCTCATCTGCTTCATAAAGTCCTGAATTTAATATACCCTGCATTAAAGCTGTACCTATTTTACCGAGTCCGATTATACATAATTTCATCTTTATCACTACTCCCTTATTTGACCTTGACCGTAAATCACATATTTAGTTGAGGTTAATTCATTAAGTCCCATCGGACCACGGGCATGCATCTTCTGGGTGCTAATTCCAATTTCGGCTCCCAGACCAAACTGATTACCATCGGTAAATCTGGTAGAGGCATTTATATATACTGCAGCAGCATCAACTTCATTTAGGAACTGTTGGGCATTAGTATAATCTTCCGTAATAATTGCCTCTGAATGTTTGGTGCCATATTTGTTTATATTTTCTACTGCATGATCTATATTATCCACAACTTTTAGTGATATAATGTAGTCTAAGTATTCTTTGCCCCAATCACTTTCATCGGCTTTTTTAATACTGTTTTCAATCTTGACTGCGGTGTCATCGCCTCTTATTTCTACATCATATTCGGATAAAACCTTGGCTATTCGGGGGATAAAATCATTCGCTAGTTCTCGATGGATTAATAAGCTTTCTGCTGCATTACAGACCGCCGGACGGCTGGTTTTGGCATTAACTATAATTTCAGCTGCTTTTTTAATATCAGCAGTTTCATCAACAAAAATATGACAGTTACCTACTCCGGTCTGAATAACTGGAATCTTCGATTCATTAATAACCCGGTTGATTAGTTCTGCCCCACCGCGCGGGATTAATAAATCAAGGTAATCATTTAGAGTCAATAACTCCTTTACCGCTGCCCGATCCGTAGTTTGAATTAATTGTACCGTTCCGGCCGGCATACCTGCTTCATGGGCATTAGCCTGAATTATCTCAGTCAAAATTTTATTGGAATTAAAGGCGTTTGAACCTCCCCTTAGTAGGACTGTATTACCTGATTTAAGGCATAAGGCCGCTGTATCAACGGTCACATTTGGTCTTGCTTCATAAATGATACCAATTACACCTAAGGGAACCCTCATCTTACCTATTTGTAAGCCATTGGGTCTCTTTTTCATTTCTAGAATATCACCAATCGGATCATCTAATTCAGCTACTTCCATTAATCCATCAGCCATTCCTTTAATTCGATCTTCATCAAGAGATAACCGATCTAAAAATGCTTTAGAAAGGTTCTGTTCTCTAGCCTTTTCCATATCTTTATTATTAGCCGCTAAAATTTCAGATTGTTTATTCATTAAACCTTCTGCTATATTATATAGGGCTTTATTTTTAACTTCCGTTGATATGTTAGCGGTCTTTAAAGAGGCTTCTTCTGCTAATTTAGCCTGACTTACTACTTCTTCTCTAATACTCATAATATTCTCTCCTCCTTTTAGTGATTAGAAATTTTTCTTTTACACTGTTTATCATTCGGTAAAAAAGTAGTCCCTATTTTATACTCACTATCCTCTTTAACCATCTCAATGATTTTACTAACTACGTTATCACGGTAAGCGGGACCGATGACCATCGTGATCCCAGCCTCATTAACAATTTTAGCCGCTTCTAGTTTTGTTTTCATTCCCCCGGTTCCGACAATACTGCCTTCATCACCGGCCTTTTCTTCAATATCCGGTGTAATATTTTCTACTTTATTGATCAGTTCTAAATCCTCTTCCGTATCACAGGGAATCTTATTATACATGCCTTCCACATCCGTTAGTAAGATCAACAGGTCTGCTTTGATTAGTCGGCTGACCCGGGCTGATAGGGTATCATTATCACCAAACCTGATCTCATCAGTGGCAACTGTATCATTTTCATTAATAATTGGTATTATGTCATTTTTAAGTAATACTTCCAAGGTGTTGTATATGTTTTTAGCTCTTTCTTTTTCCTTTAAATCACTGGAGGTCAGTAAAACCTGGCCGCCTAATTCCCCGTACTGTCTTAATATTTTGTTATATAAAGAGATTAATAGTCCCTGGCCGACGGCAGCCATTCCCTGCTTTTCAGCCATGCTGCAGGGTAAGTTCAATTTGAGTTCTCCAATCCCGGCCCCGATTGCACCTGACGATACCAGTAAAACTTCTTTTCCCATGTTTTTTAGATCTACTAGCTGCCTTAAATACTTTTCAATTGCCGTATAGTTTAATTTGCCGTTATCATGTGTCAAACAGCTTGTCCCGATCTTAACCACTACTCGCTTGAAATCATTTTCTTGCACAGTACTCACTCCTCATTGATAATATTTAAAAAATTCTTAGAGAATTTAAAAAACCCCGTTCCTTGAGTAGGAACGAGGTTGAATTCGCGGTACCATCCTTGTTGACTTTATGTAGTCCACTTAATTACAGTTACAAAAGTACTAAAACTTCTATAACCTGTCATGATAACGGTTGACTGCCGGCAAAGCTTACTAATTTCAGCTTCCAACTCCCAGGCGGGTTTCATTAAAATGAATATTACCGGGCTTCCACCATCCCCGACTCTCTCGTAAATATCACTTTAATTACTATTCCTGTTCACTGTCAATAAACTATATTTTATTTTGATTACTTATAATAATACATAATGAATATAAATATGTCAAGTAATTTAGGAATTTATACCTAAAAATTCATTTTTTTGAAAATTAAGTAGCTATTGATAAATCTATTTTCCAATTTCCAATTATAAT